>NZ_JAYRDJ010000001.1:0-223646 GCF_041909475.1 Niveibacterium sp.
CGCCCGCCCGCCCCTGATCGTTGAAACCCATCGCGACGGATGGCGGCGATGCGTTTGCAGTATTCGGCAAACCCGTCGCGCGAGCGCTCAGCACATCAAGCGGCAGGCGGTTTCCGTCGTGGTCACGCGCAGCAATCGTGAAGACAACGTCTTCACCGCTGGCGACGAACACGCGGCTCTGGCTGGTGAGGATGCGGATCGACGGATCTGCTTCGTCGCTGCCGTTGTTGAGCGGGCGATCTTCCGTCACCGGTCGGTTGGGGTAGAGCTGATCGGCGTTTTCAGCGGCGGGGCGGGAATTGAAGGGATACATCGTTGTCTTCCGGTAGCCCTCCAGCGCGGCCCGCGCGCGAGCGGCGCGTTCCTGCCACAAAGCCAGCGCGGCAGCCCGCTCTGCGGCAGTCATCGGCGCGTTGGCGTTGGTCGCGCCGGGGGCCGAGAACATCGGCCGCCCCTGCGTTGCCGCGCTGGCGTCGGGGCCCGCGCGCTCCGCGAGGCGCGCCGATGCAGCGGGCCACAGCAGCCAGCCGAGGCCTGCTGCGGCGACTGCGAGCATCGCGAGGCGGGTGCCGATCCGCAACAACCGACGCCCTCGATGCGGCCGCTGCTCAGCGGGCATTGTTCACCACGTCGGTGCGCACGACCGACACGATGCCGCCCCAGGCGCCATTGGTGTAATGGTTGTAGGCCTCGCCGTCGTCACGGAACTTGACCGTGTGGTAGCTCCACTTGGCCGATCCGCCCTCGTTGTTCGCGGTGCCCAGGTTGAGGTCGTTGCAGAACCAGTCGGACGGATTGCAGAAGCTTGCACCGGATGAACCCGATACGCCGCCGGTCGAGTGGTAGGCCACCACCTCATCGTCCTGACCCGGCAACACGCTGGAATACAGCGTGCCCTTGGCCCCGGCGAACATGTTGAACCACACGCCGCGCGTGGTGTTGTGGTTGTACAGCGCGCGCGCCGTGGTGGTCTTCAGATCCTGCGTCAGCACATCGGACACCGCCCACGAACCGATATCGGCGAGCTCCGACCCGCCGCCGGCGCCGGACGCGACGTTGATCCACTTGATGTTCCATCCGGTCTGGGTGGTGCCGTCACTGTTGCTGCAAGTGCCGGACGCGTCGGGTTGCGGATTCTTCTTGTAGCGAGTGGAGCCACCGTAGTTGGCCATCGTGTAGCCGATCATCAGATCGCCCGCGCTATGCACTGCGACGTAGCACCAGTTGTTGCCGGTGCAGTAGCAATCCAGCGCGTTGCGGATCAGGTAGTTCTGGTCAGCGATGTGGCTCTTGCCATCCCAGTTCACCGCCTTCTTGTTCACGCCGGCCGCCGTGCTGGCCGGCCCCCAGTACGTGAAGCTGTCGTAGTTGCCGATCTGCCCGCCGCCGTTGCGGCCGTTGATCCAGAGCGTGAAGTTGGCGGCTATCGCGGGTACGGCAAGAAGGGCGAGGAGGACTGCGAGGGCGAGGCGATACGGTTTCGTCATGGTGCGTGCTCCGTTTGGGTGAGTGACACGATGCGATGCGTTCCGGCGCAGCGGGTGGCGCGCGTCGGAGTTGGGCTTGCCGGAATCACGGTCTTCGAGCGCAAGCGGGCGATCCCCAGCAAGCCCGGCTGGATGGAGACCGCGCGGCACTATATCCGCCTCGCATGGCCCAGTGGTGACAGGCTTCAAGGCCATGTTGCGCTGCTGCCAGCGCACAAAATCGCCATACCGAGCGGTATGGAAAAGCGCGTTGCACGTGGGGGCGGGCAGATCGTTTCTGTACCGTCGGCCTTGGCAGCGGGCGGGCGTCGATATGGCGCCGCAACACGTCGCGCAAGCCGCGCAGCGAGAGGCTCTACAATCACGCGGTGCGTCCGTCCCGCCTGCCCAAGCCACTCTTCCCGTTGATCGCGATCATGCTGTTCGGCCACATTGCCGTGTCGGGCGGGCGTGTGGCCTCATCCGTTTTCGTGCTGCAGTCGGGTGCGGGGGAATCTGCGGTCGGTTTGTTGATTGGGCTCTACAGCGTCGTTTCGGTGCTGCTGGGCTTGCAGTTCGGCCGCTGGAGCGATCGTTTCGGCCCACGCCGTGTGGTGACCGGTGGCGTGTTGTCGATTCTCGTGGGCATTCTGCTGCCGGTTTGTTGGCCTGCGCTGCCGTCCATGCTGGCGGGTGCGGTGTTCTGTGGCACCGGGGTGACAGTGGCCTCGGTCGCGATCCAGCATGCGGTCGGGGCTCTGCCGATCGAAACCACACAGCAGCGGGTCGCGCTGTTCGGCTGGCTTACGCTGGGGCATTCGACTTCGTCGGTGCTCGGCCCGTTCATCGCCGGGGCGATGATCGATGCGGCCGGCTTTCGCGCGGCGTTTGCGGCCTTGTGCGTGGGCACGCTGCTGGCGCTGGTGCTGACACGCAAGGTTGCCGACACGCACGGTGATGAAGTGGCGCCGACCCCGAGCCGACATGCCCGTGGCTGGCGGGGTTTGCTGGCCGATCCATCGCTGCGGATGATCTACCTGCTGACCTCGGCCAACGCCGTCGCCTGGGACGCTTTTACCTTCCTCGGGCCCGTGCTGGGGCATCGCGCTGCGCTGAGCGCGACGGCGATCGGCACGATGATGTCGTGCTTCGCGCTGGGTACCTTCGCAGTACGCGCCGTGATTCCCTGGGTGGCGCACCGCCTGGGCGAATGGCGGATGCTGGCGGCGGCCCTTACCCTGATCGCCTGCGTCTGGGCGCTGCTGCCGTTTGCGCGTGCCGGCGTGCCCTTGTTTCTGCTGGCTTTCCTGCTCGGTTCCGGCGTTGGCTGTGGCCAACCGAATGTGCTGTCATTGCTGCATCGGTTCGCGCCGGCTGGGCGGGTTGGAGAGGCGATTGGCCTGCGCTCGCTGTTCGGCAATCTGTCCGGTGTTGGCGTGCCATGGCTGTTCGGCGCAACCGCCGCCGTCGCAGGCCTGTGGCCGGTGTGCTGGCTGATTGCGGGCGCTGCGGCATTCGCGTCGACGCGAGCGCGCCGCGGGACCCTGTTGGGCTGAGCGTCGCCGGCGCTCAACAGCCTTTGGCGCGTATCCGTTCCTTGAGCTGTTCGAGCATCGAGTCGCCGACTTCGCGTACGAAGGCTGGCTCGTCGCGTGGCTGGCGCGCGATGGCGCGCTCGGTTTCCTCTTGATATTGGCGCATTGCGGTACATCCGGATTGTTCGATCCGGCAACCCTTCTCTCTCGCCTCCGTCAGCGACGCCGAAGACGACAGGTTACGACAGGCCGCGCTGGTGGGGCCGTACTCGTCGGCGAGATTATTGCGGCGGCTCCGCGCACGTGCCGCGATCGATGACTCGCGAGTCGCGGGAACCGGCGTGGGCGTGATACCGCCGGGCTTGACGACATCGACCGACTGCGCGCTCTGACGCGGCGGTGGAACATCGCTGTAGTGGACCTTGCCTTGCTCGTCGGTCCATTTGTACAGACCTGCATAAGCCGGCAGCGAGAACAGACAGAGGAGCAGGGTGGTGATTCGCATGGGCGTTTGGCGGGTTGGAGGCCCCTGCATCTTAGCCGCCCTGCGCGCCACCTGATTGACCGGATCGGGGCTGAGGCGGCGGGTCGTTATAATTGGGCCGATGCAGCCCTCCCTCGACGCCGCGCCAGCGGCCCCTGCGCTCGACACCCTTCGCCACGTTTTCGGCTACCCGGCTTTCCGCGGGCAGCAGCAGGCGATCGTCGAGCATGTCGCAAACGGGGGCGACGCGCTGGTGCTGATGCCGACCGGCGGTGGCAAGTCACTGTGCTACCAGATCCCCTCACTGCTGCGCGAAGGCTGCGGCATTGTCGTATCGCCCCTGATCGCGCTGATGCAGGATCAGGTCAGCGCGCTGAAGCTGCTGGGCGTGCGAGCGGCCTTTCTGAACTCGACGCTGGAACTCGAGCATGTGTCGGTGATCGAGCGCGAGTTGCTCGAAGGCGAGCTGGACATGCTCTACGTGGCGCCGGAGCGCCTGATGACGCCGCGCTTCCAGCAGTTGCTGGGGCAGGCGCGGATCGCGCTGTTCGCGATTGACGAGGCGCACTGCGTGTCGCAATGGGGGCACGACTTCCGCCCCGAGTACATCCAGCTCTCGGTTCTTCACGAACGCTTCCCGAACATTCCGCGTGTCGCGCTGACTGCCACGGCGGATAACGCCACCCGTGCCGAAATCATCGAGCGCCTGCAGCTGCAGCACGCCGAGGTTTTCCTCTCCAGCTTCGACCGCCCGAACATCCGTTACACCGTGGTGGAGAAGGACAACCCGCGCAAGCAACTGCTGCGCTTCATCCGCAGCACGCACGAGGGCGATTCCGGCATCGTCTATTGCCTGTCGCGCAAGAAGGTCGAGGAGACCGCGAAGTGGCTGCGCGGGGAAGGGCTCAACGCCTACCCCTACCACGCGGGGCTCGATGCCGAGACGCGCGCGACGCACCAGAACAAGTTCATCCGAGGTGAGGGGGTGATCATGGTGGCGACCGTGGCGTTCGGCATGGGCATCGACAAACCGGACGTGCGCTTTGTTGCGCACCTGGATCTGCCCAAGTCGCTCGAAGCCTACTACCAGGAGACCGGCCGCGCAGGGCGCGACAGCCTGCCGAGCAACGCGTGGATGGCCTACGGCCTGCAGGATCTGGTGTTGCAGCGCGAGATGATCGAGCAGTCACAGGCACCGGACGAAGTGAAGCGGGTTGAGCGGCAGAAGCTCGATGCGTTGCTCGGTTACTGCGAGGCGCCCGCCTGCCGGCGCGAAGTGTTGCTGCGTTACTTCGGCGAGGAATCCACGCCCTGTGGTAACTGCGACATGTGCCTGACGCCGCCACAAACCTGGGATGCGTCGGTCGCCGCGCAGCAGGCACTGTCGACCATCTACCGCAGTGGTCAGCGCTACGGCGCGGGTCATCTGATCGATATCCTGCAGGGGCGCGAGACGCCCAAGGTGATCGAACGCGGCCACCAGCACCTGAGCACCTTCGGTATCGGCAAGGCCGTGAGCGATGTGCAGTGGAGTTCGCTGCTGCGCCAGATGGTGGCGCAAGGCTTGATCGGCGTGAACGAGCACGGCGGCCTGCTGCTGCTCGAACCCTGTCGGCCGATCCTGCGCGGCGAAGCAGAGTTCATGGCGCGCAAAGTGCGCGAAGCGACCCCGGGCGGTGCCACCAGTGTGCGCAAGGAGATCGAGTTCGAGAGCGACGAGGCGCGTGCCTTGTGGGCCGCGCTACGCCAGTGCCGGCGCAAGCTCGCCGAAGAGAACAACGTGCCCGCGTATATCGTGTTCGGCGACGCTACGCTCAAGCAGATGCTGGAGCGGCGGCCGGCGAGCCTCGCCGAGATGTCGGAACTCTCCGGTGTGGGCGACAAGAAGCTGGAACGATATGGCGAGGAGTTCCTCGAAGTGCTCAAGGGTCACGCCCGCCAATACGGCTGATCGCGCAAGGACGAAAGGACTCACCCATGGAATGGCTGTGGATCGTCGCAATACTCCTGATGTTGATCGGAATTGCCGGCGTCGTGCTGCCGGTGCTGCCGGGAACGCCTTTGCTGTTTGCAGGCATGCTGCTCGGCGCCTGGCTGGATGATTTCAGCAAGGTCGGCATCATCGCGGTCGTGGTGCTCGGCGTGCTGGCGGTGCTTGCGTGGGTGATCGATTTTGTTGCCGGGATCTTGGGCACGAAGCTCGTCGGTGCGAGCGGGTACGCGATGGCCGGTGCCGGCGTTGGCGGGTTAGTCGGGCTCTTTGGCGGCATCCCAGGGCTGATTCTGGGGCCTGTCATCGGCGCGGCGGCAGGCGAACTCTATGCCCGCAAGGACGCACAGCAGGCGGCCAAGGCGGGTGTCGCAGCGGGGCTTGGATTCGTCGTCGCGATGGCGGCCAAGCTGGGTATCACGGTTGCAATGATCGGCGTTTTTCTCTTCGCTTACTTCGTTTGAGACCGGCTTTTCGGCGCTGGCTCGGCGTTCTCGGACGTCATCGCTGTTTTGCTGCAGGCCGCTTCGCGCAAGGCTTTCCGCTGGCTCGACTAGGGAAAACCCTTAAAACGTCAGATTCAGCAATTTCCGACTAATCCGCCACTGGCGGCACCTCCAGAATCCGTTTGGCATGTGCAAGTGCACCTGTCGAACCCTCACCGACTTTTGGCCTGGAGCCCCCATTCATACTCCGGGCCGGAGTTGTTTCTGGAGCAGGAATGACTTCTTCGAATCTTGGTCGCCGTTGCGCGATCTGGCTGGCGCTCGCGGGTGCCGGTCTCTCGCTGGCCCCGGGTGCATGGGCCGCAGACTGGAAGCCGGGTGTGCCGCGCACGGCCTACGTCAATCTGTTCGAATGGAGCTGGGCGTCGGTGGCGCGCGAATGCGTGACCGAGCTGGGCCCGAAGGGCTATGCTGCGGTGCAGGTGTCGCCCCCGCAGGAGCACGTGAAGGGTTCGGAGTGGTGGACCCGCTATCAGCCGGTGAGCTACAAGCTCGATTCGCGCAGCGGCAACCGCCGCGAGTTCTACGCGATGGTGCAGATCTGTAAGGCCGCGGGCGTGGATGTCTACGTCGACGCCGTGATCAACCACATGGCCACGCCGCCTGCGACGACGTCGGTTGGGGTCGGTGGTTCGAGCTACAGCAGCTACAACTTCCCGGCCGTGCCCTACACCGCCGCGAGCTTCCACCCGAAGTGCACGATTGCCTCGACCGACTACGACGGCAACCGCAACAACGTGACGCAGTGCGAAATGCCGGGCCTGCCGGACCTGGATACCAGCAATCCGGCGGTGCAGGACCGCATCGCGGCCTATATGAAGGATCTGCTGTCGCTGGGCGTTGCGGGCTTCCGCATCGATGCCGCGAAGCACATCAAACCGGACGAGCTGGCCGCAATCAAGGCCAAGGTGCCGGGTTCGTACTTCCTGACGCAGGAAGTGATCAAGGACGGTTCGCTGTATGACTCGGGCGACATCAACCGCTACCCGGAAATCGGGACGGTGAACGAGTTCAGCTACGTCTACGCCATGAAGAACATGTTCATGAATCTTTATGGCTTCAACCTTTCGCGCATGCCGGAAGCTTTTGCCAACTGGGGCATGTACCCCAGCAGCAAGGCCACGGTGTTCGTGAACAACCACGACACCGAGCGCAAGTACTGCGACAAGTACGCGCCGGGCGCCAACTGCGATTCGATGAACACCTTCAACGGCGACAAGCTCTTCCTCGCCAACGTGTTCATGCTCGGCTATCCGTACGGCTATCCGCAGGTCATGTCGGGCTACAACTTCAACAGCCACGACATGGGCCCGGTCGGCCAGCCGTACAAGGGCTTCGAGCTGGTGCCGTCGAACTGCAGCAGTGACCCGACTGCCACCGGCAAGTGGGACTGCGTGCATCGCGATAAGCGTGTGGCGAACATGGTCGGCTTCCGCAACTACACCGCAGCCTCGCCGCTGCTGTACTGGGCTGCTGATGGTGCGAACCGGATCTCGTTCAGCCGCGGCAACAAGGGCTTCGTTGCGATCAACAACACGACGGATGCCTGGAGCAAGACCTTCGCAACCAACCTGCCGGATGCGACGTATTGCAACGTGGTCGCCAGCGCTGCGCCTGAAGTCGGCATCTGCCCGGCAAGTGCCCAAGTGAAAGTGGTTAACGGCCAAGCAACGCTGAACATCGCGGCGAACAGCGCAGTGGCGCTGCATTTCGGCGCGATCGTGCAGCCGCTCACGCTGAAGACGCTGCCGGCGCGCGTGCCGGATAGCCTCAACGTGGCGCGCAATCAGGTCGTTACCTCCGCGCCGCTACGTTACCTCGACTACAAGTCGGCGACGATTTCGGTCACCAACGGCCAGTTGAGCGTGAATGGCGGTGCGTTTGTCAGCGGCTCGACGACGATCAAACCAGGGCAGGTGTTCCGTCTGCGCACTACGGCAGCCGCGACCGATCACACCGTCAAGCTTGTCGGCGTGAGCATCGGCGCGCAGAACGGCGTGTGGAAGGTGGCGACGGCGGGCAACGTCTGTGTCGAGGCTTACTGCCCGACCAAGACGCCGTTGGACTACACCCCGTCGTCGATCACCGGCGGCCAGCCGGTCACGCTGTACTACAACGGTACGCTCGCCAACAGCGCTGCACTGACGCTGCGCTGGGGCTACTCGGGCTGGAACAACGTGACCGACACCGTGCTGACCAAGCGCGGCGACGGTTTCTGGTCCGCCACGATCACGCCGCCGAGCAACGCCAACGCGATCAACTTCGTTGTGACCGATGGCACCAACTGGGACAACAACGGCGGTGCGAACTGGAACCTTCCGGTGACGCCGGCGGTGGATACCTCGGTGACGGTCAGCTTCAAGGTCACTGCGGAAACGGTGTGGGGCGAGAGCGTCTACATCGTTGGCAACACCGCGGAAATCGGCAACTGGGGTACCAACCCCGACAGCTTCCGCCAGTGCTCGCCGACCGCCTACCCGCAATGGACCTGCGTGATCAAGTTCCCACAGGGCGGCGTTGGCATCGAGTACAAGTACCAGAAGATCGGCAACGGCAACGTGACTTGGGAAAACGGTGGCAACTATGTCTACACGTTGCCCACGGTGAACACCGAAGTGGATAACGGCAGCTTCCGCTAATCCAGCTGGCAGTGTCCGCGCCGCGAGGCGCGGAAAAAAGAAGGCCGCCCTGACAATAGTCGGGCGGCCTTTTTACGTTCGCGGCGGCTCGCATGAAGCGAACGGCCGGCTCCAGCGATGCGGGCGTAGTTTTGCCACTAGACGCCGCAGCCTGTTCCGGCTACGGCAGTGCGGTGTCAGCGCGCGATCTGCCAGCCCTTCGCGAGGAACAGTTCCAGGTAGTCGTCCGGCACGAACAGGCGGTCTTCCGGGTTCTCGACCGTGTAGTAGCGCTGCGGGTCGATCAGCAGGTTGTCGGCCTTCGAGAGATCGATCACCCAGCGGTTCGGCGCCTTGCGCTGCGTGAGGTAACGCAGCTCGAAGGCCTGCAGACGCAACGGGTCTTCGGTATCGAACACGCCAACGCCCGCTTCGCGGTTAGCACGGAACCACTCGCGGGCTTGCTTGAGGCGGTTGTCCGTTTCGGCGATACGCGCCTGGCTGCCAGGAATCGGCACCGCGTCGCGCAGGGCACCGATGCGCCGCCACGGTGCCACGTTCGGCCAGATGAAGTAGGGCAGTGCGAGCCCCTTCAGCATCATGCGGTGGTTATAGGTCGGCGGGCGATCGTCCGAGGCTTCTTCACGGTTGATCCAGCCGAGCAGGCGGCCATAGCTGTCCATCACTTCGCGCGAGAAGCGCACATAGAAGCGGAAGTCTTCCGGTGTCAGGCCGGTGCTCGCGAGGTCCGACGCGATTTCACCTTCCAGCCCGCGCTCCGCGGCTTCGGCGTGGCGATGGTGATTGCTTGCGCAACCGGGGCCGACGCGTGCGGCGATGTAGTCCTGCAAGCCCGGGTCGAGATCGATCGGCGGCAGGTGCGGCGCGAAGGGGTCGCTGAGAAAGGCCTCCCATGCCGGGTGGTCCGTCCGCACGAAGGCACTGGAGCCGGGCAGCGGAAGGCTGATCTCGGGCGTATCGACACCGAGGAAGCGCACCGCGAGATTGCCGAGCGGCCGCACCATCACCGTGTCGCCGTCGTGCACCAACGTACGCACGCTGCCGATGCTGCCGCCGTGCCCACCGAGGCCAACGTGGCCCACCGTGATGCTGCCGATTCGTTCGATTGCCTTGCTCATGTCGTCCCCCGAAATCCCTGATGCCGATGCAACGTGACCCGCAAGCCTAGCGCCCGAAGTCCGGACGGCCATGCGCTGGATCAATTTTGCGCCGCAGCAATTGCGTCGCGCCGCCAAGCGGACGGCGCGCATGAACTTGTTTGCCCGCAACGAGGGCGGCAAACTGCCACGTGGCTACGATGAGCCGAAGCAGCACGCTACGCAAGTCGGTGCCTGCTGGCGGACGAAACGGTACGGAGAACAACATGCAACACATGGGAATCGGGTTTCGGGTGTTCCTGGCCTTGGCTGGCTTGGTCGCCTCGACTCACGCAATGGCCGGCTTGCCTTCGGTGAAGGTCTGCGCGAACGCGAACTTCCACCCACCGTGCACCACGCTGCGCCAACCCTATCGCGATCTGTCGGAACTGGGCATCGCGAATGCGATCTCCAGTTTTTCGATCGAGTCCGGTACGTGGTTGATGTGCACCCGGCGCGATTTCCACGGCGTTTGCCGCGTGTTCGACGAAAACGAACGCGACCTCTCCGGCTCGCAGTTCCAGGACAGCATCGTTAGCCTTCGCCCGATGAACGAAGGCGGCTGGGATGGTGGAGGCGGTCAGCGCGAGGAGGGGGCGGCTGTGCTGTTCGAGGATGCAGGCTTCCGCGGCCATCGGATTGCGGTCACGGATCATGAGCCTGATCTGTCTCGTAACGGTTTCAATGATCGCGTGTCGTCGGTGCAGTTCAACGGTGGCCGTTGGCAACTCTGCAGCGACGCGGGTTTTCGCGGGCGTTGCATCACCGTGGATGGCAACGTGAGCAACTTTGCCGACCTTGGGCTCAACGACCAGATTTCTTCCTTGCGCAGGTTGGGCGGAGGGAATGATGGCAACGCGTGGGGGAACGCCAGCAATGACGGCGACGACGGCGGTGATGCCGATGTCGCAGTGCTTTACGAGGATGCCAATTTCAGCGGTCGCCAGATCACCGTGACCGAGGGCGTGCGCGATCTGGGTCGTTGGGGTTTCAACGATCGTGTCTCGTCTGTGCGGCTGCAGGGCGGGCGTTGGCAGGCCTGCACCGATGCCGACTTCAGCGGCCGCTGCGTGGTGCTCAGCGGCAACGTGAAGAACATGGAGCCGCTCGGGGTGAACGATCAGATCTCGTCGATCCGCCGTATGCACGACGGCGGTCACCAGGGCTGGGGCGGTGGCGGCGGAGGTTGGGCGGGCGGCGACGGCAACTATGGCGAGAAGCCGCATGACGCGGCGGTGCTGTACGCCGATGCTGACTACCGTGGCCGCCAGATCCGCATTGTTGGCGAGGCCGCCGATCTGTCGCGTCTGGGATTCAACGATCAGGTGTCGTCGATGCGGATGTCGCGCGGGCGCTGGGAAGTGTGTTCGGATGCGAATTTTCGCGGGCGCTGCCAGGTCGTGACCGGCAACGTCGTTAACTTCGATCGACAAGGCATGAACGACAGCATCTCATCGGTTCGCCAACTCGAATGAGCGGCGCGTTTCGAGTCAGCGCTCGTCGAAACTGATGTCGCCGTACCACGCATCGACTGTTTCGCCAGTGTTGTCGGTATCGGTCAGCACGCCGTAGCCGGTCAGACGAAGCGGACTCTCACCAAAGCTGTGTCGATAGTCCTCGACCCAGTTGCGTGTGGCGCTCTGCCACACGCCGCCGGGGCTGTTGGCGACAACGATCATCTTCACGCGGCTGGTGTGCGGGTTGTCGATCACCGTGCCGATCGGGTCGTGGCTGGACCATATGTACATCAGCGTGGCGTAGGCCATTTCGCGGCCCGCCAGCTGGCTGCCGATCGCGAGCGCGGCCTGGTCGAACAGCCCGAGCGAATTTCGATCGCCATCAAAACTCAGCACCACTCGTGCTGCCGCGTCTTCGCGCGTGCCGACGCGGTTATCCGCATGTTCGAGCGGGTGCGAAATCTTCCAGCGCCAGCGCAGCACCGGGCGCTTGTTCCAGTCTGCGGGGGGCTCGTGGGCGAGAGCCAGTGCGGCGGCCGCAGCGTGGGCGTGGATCACGGGCTTGCCGCCCTCACGCTCGATGCGGTACTCGGTCGGGCGTTTGTCGCCGGTCAACGGAATGCGGTGCCAGTCGGCGGGCAAAACGCCATCGTCAGCGATGCTGGCGTGCACGCTGTCGAGCCCGAGCAACAGGCTTGCGATTCCGGTGATCAGCGTTTTGCGCACGCAGTGAAGGCCTCGTAAAAGCGGCATCGTAAAAGAAAGAAGGGGCCGCCGGAACGGCGACCCCCAAACCACAGGTGCTACTGGGTGACTCCGGAATCTCAGACGTCGAAGCGGATGCCTTGCGCCAGCGGTAAGGCATCGCCGTAGTTGATCGTATTGGTGGTGCGCCGCATGTAGGCCTTCCAGGAATCGGAACCGGACTCGCGCCCGCCGCCAGTTTCCTTCTCGCCGCCGAAGGCGCCGCCGATCTCGGCCCCGGAGGTGCCGATGTTCACGTTGGCAATGCCGCAATCCGAACCGGCCGCTGCCATGAAGCGCTCTGCCTCCTGCATGCGTTCGGTGAAGATTGCGGACGACAGACCTTGCGGCACGCCGTTGTTCAGCGCGATCGCTTCGTCCAGTTCGCGGTAGGGCATCACGTAAAGGATCGGGGCGAAGGTCTCATGGCAGACAACCTTGAGGTTGCCAGGCACTTCGACGATGGTCGGTTGCACGTAGAAGCCGCCGGCCGGCAGGTTGTCCGTGATGCGCTTTCCGCCACAAACGATCCGGCCGCCCTGGGTTTTCGCGTCGTCGAGCGCCAGTTGCATGGCTTCGTACGAGGCGGCGTCGATCAGCGGGCCGACCAGCGTGCCCGGTACGCGTGGGTCGCCGACAGGCAGGCTTTGATAGGCCTTGACGAGCTTGGGCAGCAGTTCCGGCAGTACCGATTCGTGCACGATCAGGCGACGCAGCGTCGTGCAGCGCTGTCCGGCGGTGCCGGCAGCAGCGAAGACGATCGCGCGCAAGGCGAGATCCAGCCGCGCCGTCGGCGTCACGATCATGGCGTTATTGCCGCCGAGTTCGAGCAGGCTGCGGCCCAGCCGCGCGCCAACCGTGGCAGCTACGCGCTTGCCCATGCGCACCGAGCCGGTGGCGGATACCAGCGGCACGCGGGTGTCGGCGGCGATGGCTTCACCGACGTCGGCGAGCCCCACCACCAGTTGCGACAGGCCCGCCGGCGCTTCATCCATCGACGCAATCGCCTGGCCCACCAGGGTTTGCACGGCGAGCGCGCAGAGCGGCGTTTTTTCTGACGGCTTCCAGATCACCGAGTCGCCGCAGACGAAGGCGAGCATTGCATTCCACGCCCACACCGCCACCGGGAAGTTGAACGCCGTGATGACGCCGACCGTGCCGAGCGGCAGCCATTGCTCCATCATCCGGTGATCCGGCCGCTCGCTGGCGATGGTGAGGCCGTGCAACTGGCGCGAGAGGCCGACCGCGAATTCGCAGATGTCGATCCATTCCTGCACTTCGCCTTCCGCCTCGGCGGGAATCTTGCCGGCTTCCAGCGTGATGATGCGGGCCAGTTCGCGCTTGTTCTGGCGCACCGCTTCGCCGATGCGGCGCACCAGCTCGCCGCGACGCGGCGCCGGCACCGTGCGCCAGGCGACGAAAGCGGCCTGCGCCCGCTCAACGGCCTCGCTGGCCAGCGCCGTGTCAGCCAGAAGCTGGCTGCCGAGCGGCGCAGCGTCGAGCGGGCTCTTCAGCCCGCGGGTAGGGGCTCCCTCGGGGAAGCGCGCTTCGCCGTCGATGATGGCGGCGGGGTAGGTGGAGCCGCGCACCGGCGGCTGAACGCCGGCGAGTACCGGCAGGGTGTTGTCAGTCATGCAGCGTAGTCCTCACAGCGTCACGCGTTCGGCGTGATGCGATTCGGTGGAGTAGTAGCGGCCGAAACGGTTGGCCAGGAAGTGTTCGAGGTCGACCTGCTCCTGCCGCACGAAGCCCTTGTTCGGCAGGCGGCCTTCGCGGTGCAGGTCCACCGCGGCGCAAGCGCCGGCTGCGGTGGTGAGCTGGATCGAACTCCAGGCTTCGCCGAACAGATTCTGATGGTAGATCTTCCGTGCGTCGGTTTCCTGCCAGTAGTGGCCATCCTTCCAGCCGGACACCGCGCAGTACACCAGCACCACGTCCTGCTTGGTGATCGGCAGGGCCGATTCCATGATCTCGCGCAGCTCGTGGCGGCGCTCGAGGCTGTGGCCCATCTTCAGGCCGTTGATGAGGAAATCCATCAGGTACTGGTGGCCGGGGTAGCGCACGGTCTTGTAGTTCAGATCGTTGATGCGGCCTTCCAGGGTTTCACACAGCGTACCCAGCCCGCCAGAGGTGTTGAAGGCTTCGTATTCCAGGCCGTCGAGCGAGAAGCGTTCGAGGCCTTCAAGCGCGAGCACTTCCATGCGGCGGCCCTTGTGGATCACCTCGCAGGGGTTGCAGTACTCGTTGATGACCCCGTCGGTGGACCAGGTCAGGTTGTACTTCATGTGGTTGTGCGGGTACTGCGGCAGCGCGCCGACGCGCATCTTGATGCTGTCGAGCCGGTCGAAACGGCGGCTCATGGCGTGCGCGATGATGCCGATGAAGCCCGGCGCCAGCCCGCATTGCGGCATGAAGATCTGGCCTTCGCGTGCGTCGGCCGAGTACTGGCGCACGCGGCGCGTGGTCTCAACGTCTTCCGTCAGATCGAAATAGGACACCCCCGCATCCAGCGCGGCTTCCGCGATCGCCGGGTTCACGTCGAACGAGCAGGCCGAGAACACCGCACGCTGGCCGACCAGTGCCTGGCGCAACTGCTCCGGCGCCGACAGGTCGATCAACTGGGTTGCAACATGAAGTTGCTTCGCGAGCCGCTCGAGCGTGGCCGGGTCGCGGTCTGCGACGGTAACCTGGTAGTCGCCGCTCATGTGCAGCAGCTTTGCGATGGATGCGCCGATCTTGCCGGCGCCGAGGATCAGAATCGGATACATCAAGTGTCTCTCTCCGTTGTGGGTTGGAGGTGCGCTGCCTGCGGGCAGTCGTCAGTGTTCGGCGCGCACGCTTGTGCCGTGGGCCGATTTCTTGTTACCGCTGGGTGCTACAGATGCAGTGGGCCGCCAAACGAACGGGCGTATGCCGGCCGCAGGAAGACATGGATGGAAAGGTGCTGGAGCTTGGCGGGCAGGGAGCCTGCCGGAAGAAAAAAGAAGGGCGGACGCGCAACCGGGCAAGCCGGTACTCGTACGTACAACCAACATGCGCGATGTCACACAGCCGCAGTCCACTCGCATTCCCCCCAGAAGCGAAGTGGCTTCGCCCCGAGGAGAGACGAAGCGGGGGGATCGTGTCCCCCCACATGTTGGGCGTGCGCACAGGGATTGCCCGAACGCGCGTCCGCTCACCGGAAGCCGTGATGCGGTGTCTTCCGGTGTCGGAATTAAAGACTGCGGGGGCGATTGCGGCTTGCCGGTGTGCGGCGGGTGTTGTCGAAAACGGGACGCTCTGGCGGGCCTGGTGTGACTTATGACGTTCGCGCGAAAAGCGCCGACTGGCCCGCGGCGTCGATCAGGCGCCTGCTCTGCGCTGTCGTGCAGCCCAGCGGCCTCGAGGGACACTGCGGCGTTCTGACAGGGTGCCGCAGCGTGATCAGCGATGGGTCAACGGAATACGTCCATCAGCACATCGGCGACGATCGCAGTGCCGATTGCCACCAGCACCAGATCCGTCCCGCAGACCTGCCACTCATAGCCGGGATGCTTCGGCAGACGGGCGATCATGGGTGCCGGTGCTGACTGTTTGGCGATTCCCGGCGGCAGCGGTTTGCCACGTGCGAGGTTTTTGCGGATGCCGGGGGGCAGGGGTTTGTAGCTGCCCTGCTGGTAGCCGACATCGACTGCGATGCCGCGCGCGGCACTGACCGTGATGCCCGCGGTGCTCAGGCTCACCGATACGCTGACATCCGAGGATTCCTGAGATTCGCTCTGGTTACCGTGCCCCTGGTTGCCGTGTTTGTTGCCCTTGCCCGGCGGCGGGTTTGCCAATGCGGGCCCGATCCCAAGAGTCAGGCTCATCAGGGCCACCAGTAACTTGCTCGTGCAGCTATGTGAGTGACGTTGCATCAAAACCTCCCTGCCTCATGGATGCCTGTGAAAGACGCGCTCGGTGTGGGCGATGAGCGACCGCCCGTGCCGAAGCGGAACCGATTCTGGGCCTGCCGTCGGCGCCGTGACATGCCGAGTGGCAAGTGTTACATCGCTGCGCGTGGATCGCGACGCCGGTCAGTGCTTTCTGCGCGGACTTGCTTTGCATCATGTGGTGAGCTGCAGCAATCACCCAACCTCCCGTTAGCACTCATCATGGGGGCGGGCGAACAGGGGCCTCGCCGTTGGAACGAATGAAGCACATAGACTGGGACGACGCGTTCAGTATCGGGGTGCGGGTCATTGACGACCAGCACCGAACGCTCTTTACACTTCGCAACGACCTTGCCGATTGCTGTCGCGCGCCGGAGGCGATTCACTCGGAACGTTTTCACGACATCCTTTCCGAGATGTTCGAGTATTCGCGAACCCATTTCGCGACGGAAGAGGCCTACATGCGGTCGATCGGTTATCCGGAACTCGATCGCCACGTTGAAGAGCATGCTGGATTCATCGAGTCCGTTGCGGATCTCAGCGTCGCGATCATGGCCGGCCGAGCTACCCCGGAGGCCGTACTCGCGTTTCTGTCGGACTGGTTGCTTGCCCACATTCTGAAATCCGACCGCCGAATCTGCGATCCGATGCGTGAACCTGCGGTGGCGCTCGACTGCGGATAGCATGCCCGTTCCACGAACGACATGGAGGTGGCGGGGATGACGATGCAAACCGACGCGAACATGATCCGCGCGTATCAGCAGGCGCGCAGCCTTGGCGCGGCTGATGCGGCGCTCGTGCTGTTGTGCATTGGCGAAACAGAGAGCGTGCTTGTGTCAAGTGACGCGGGCGCTTCGCCCGGTGTTCGCATACTGCCTTTCGGTGCCGGCGCGATCGCCAGTCCGCCTTTTCGCCATGATCCTCCGACGCCGTTCGAGCTCGAAAACGCCATTGCCGTGATCGAAGACGAGCTGATGCCCTTGGCGAAAACTTTGCCGAGCCCAGCGGCGCTTGTCGTCGCAGGCGAGCCGGTGCGGCCACTGGCACAACTGATTGGTGGCCTTGAGTCAGCGAGCTCGGTCACGCGCGAGGCTATCGAGAACCTCTTCCAAGAGCTGGCGACGATCTCGGCAAGCGGGCACGCCGGATCGAGTGGCATGCCCACGGCGAGGCACTTCGCCGGCATGCTGCTGATCCTGCGCGAGTTCATGCATCATCTGGGCTTCGCAACGGCCAACCTTGCGCCAGCGCTGTACCCGAGCGACTTGGCGACGCGCTGATGGCTTTTTGAGCGGGGGCCGGATCCATCGCGCGGCGCTGTTTGGCGTGCCGAATGGTGTGCGCGAAGCTGTTTTGCTCGCGGCCACGCCGAGCGCCCTTCACCACGCCATGTACTTCCCATCTGCATTCGATTGCCATGACACATGATGACCCTCTGATTCGCGCGCTGGTACGACTCCTGTCGTCGGCGGGACGCGTTCCGACCGCCGAATTCTCCGCCTCCGAGCGCAGCGCCCTCGTCGAGTTTTCCCGCAGCAACGGTGGCCTGAGGCTCGTCATGGTCGGGCGCAAGTCCGACTACGCGATCACGAATCGCGCTGCGCTGGAGCGCCATATCAACCAACTGCAACCAGGGGCGTGGGTGCCAAATGCCGCGGCCCCTGCTGCGCCGCCGGCAGCATCAAGTGCCGCGTCCGATGGGGCTGGCGTTTTCTACCTGCTGCTCAAGGCAATCAGCCCTGACGCCTGCTGGACTGACGGTGCGTCGATGCCACCACGGACGCTGCAGATCGCGTCGCAGCAGCAGTCTGCTGGTGTTGCCGCGCTTGCGCTGCGGCATGACGACGCATGGCACAGCGACGGCGTGCTGTGGGTCGTGGAGCAGCAGGCGCAGTTCGATACGCCCGACTGGCTCCCGGTGGGCGCTACCGGCACGCTGGCGTACTGCGTCGTGCCGGCCCAAGCTGGCCTGCGGCAATGGTTGGCCCACAGCCGGCGGGCAAGCGAAGTCCGGCATGTGGCGCCGCGCTCAGCCTGAGGCCTTGTCCATCGTCCGTGTTGTCGCGCAGCGTATCCGCGGGCAAGCCCGATGCATGGCGGCGGTGGGCGTATGACGCCGCAGCGAGCCGTTTGTCGCTGGTTGCGTGGCCACACCCGGCGGCCACTCGGCTTAAGTTGTCAGCGCGACGGCCGTTAGTCCAACGATCGATCGGGCTGCGTATTGTCGGCGCTGGTTTCGCTGCACCGATGGCAGGCGCGAGATCGTCACTCGGCAACGGAGGGCTCGGGAGGTGGTCGTAATTGAGTACGGACGATAATGGGGAGCGCAGGCCGCGCATCGGCGTCCTGATTAATGAGATCGATGGTTACTTCAACCATCCGCTCATCGACGGATTCCGCGCCAGGGCGCAGTCGCTCGGGCTGCGGCTGATGTTCTTTCCGCTGCGCATCATCGATGCGGAGTCGGCCTTCGAGCGTCAGTACAACCAGTTGCTGAACTTCGCGGCGACGCCGCATCTCGATGGGCTGATCTCGGTGACGTCGTCCTTCATGTCGGCCGGTGACCACGCTGCGACGGTGGCGGCGCTGGCCCGACTGGCGCATGTGCCGACAGTCAGCCTGGGGCTGAAGTTGCCGTGGGCGCCGACGATTACACCGGACAACACGACGGGCTTCCGCGCGCTGATCGAACACCTGATCGTCGATCACGGCTGCAAGCGCATCGCGTTCATGAAGGGGCGCGAGAGCAATCCGGATTCGATTGCGCGTTTCGAGGTCTTCCAGGCCTGCATGGCCGCGGCCGGTTTGCCGATCGACGAGCAGATCATCGTGGTGGGTGAGTTCGATCATTACCACGGCCGTATTGCGATGGAAACGCTGCTCGATCGGCGCATTCCCTTTGATGCGCTCGTGGCCGCCAATGATGAGATGGCACTCGCGGCGATGTCGGTTGCGGCGGAGCGCGGCTGGCATATTCCAGATGACTTTGCGGTCGTCGGCTTCGATGACCTGCTGTCGCTTCACCGCACCGGGCCGCCCTTGAGTACGGTCAGGCAGCCGTTGTGGGAACAGGCCGAGCTCGCGCTCGACGTGCTGCTCGCGAAGCTACGTGGCGAGGTGGTGCAGGATCACCACGTCGTGCCGACGCGTTTGGTGCTGCGGCAGACCTGTGGATGCCGAAGCGACCGCGCTGCGGCCTCTGCGTTGGGGGCTGCGAGGGAGGGCGCCGCGATTGAGCAGATGCTCGACGGTGCTGCGGTGCCCGTCGAGTATCGGGACGCGTATTGTCGTCACTTGATCCGCCTGAACGATGCGCTGTTCAATGGGGACGAACGGGCGTTCGACGCCTGCGTGAGCGAGGTGGCGGAGGCCTGCCTCGCTGAACAGGGTGATCTGAGCACGCTGCAGGCCTTGCTGTTTCTGATGTGTCGGCGCCTGTTTGAAGATGGCGAGCGCTCGCGTGAGGACTTGCAGCGCCATGTTGAGCGGCTGCAGAACGGCCAGATCCTGGTTTCGAACGCTTACGCGCTCGACCAGATGCGGATTGCATTCACGTCGAAGTTCGTCGACACCCAGTTCACCGGGCAGCTGCGAACCCGTGTGTCGAGTTACGCGATCGACGAGACGCTCCACTTGATCGAGAGCGCGATTGCTCGCCTCGGGCAACGCAGTTGCTACATCGGGCTCTACGATGCGCCGGTATCGTTCGACGGTATCGCCCACAGCGCGGCGCCGGGTAGCGCGCATTTGATCTTCTCGCTGGTCGATGGCGTTCGTCAGCGTGCCGACGATTTGCCATCCTTCCCTGCAATCCATCTGGTGCCCGAGGCGCTGTTCCGCAGCGGTGGCTTTGAAGTGATGTGCCTCTTTCCGGTCGCCCAACTCAATCACCACTTTGGCTACCTGGTGCTGGACGTGACCAGCGAACCGCCGACCTCACGCCTTGAAGTGGTGATAGAGGAAATTACCTCCACGCTCTGTGGCGCACTGGTCGCGGCCGAGCTGGCGCGGGCGCGCGACATGCTGCGCAACGACCTCGCGGACGTGTCGCAGAAGAACAGGCGGCTCGCTGACCTTGCAGAGCGCGACGAATTGACGGGGCTCTATAACCGCCGCGGATTCTTCCGGCGCGCCGAAGCGGCCATGCTGGCCAACGAAGGGCAGCCGCTTGTCGTGATCTTTGCGGACCTCGACCGACTCAAGTACATCAACGACAGCTTCGGACACAAGGAAGGCGACTTCGCGATCCGCATGGCCGCGCAGATCCTCGCCCAGGCTTTCCGCAGCGGCGATGTGGTCAGCCGCATGGGCGGGGATGAGTTCGTGATCCTCGGCGTCGAATGCACGCTCGCGGCGGCACAACGGATCCGCACCCGCATCTATCAGATGTTCGACCAATTCAACACCCGCAGCGGGAAGGGCTATCCGCTCGGATGCAGCATCGGCTACTGCGAGCTCGCGGCGGGCTCGGCAGCCTCGCTGGAAGCGGTGATCAGCCAGGCCGATGCCTTCCTCTACGAAGAGAAGGCACGTCGCAAGGGGCTGCGACCGAGCTGAGGTTCGCATCGGGCGGCGTCCCGATGCTGATGAGCATCCTCAACCCGCGGCGCCGCGCTTCAGCTACAGAGGCAGGGCTGGGCCGGGAAGCGGACCTCGAATACGCTGCCACCGCCCGGATTCGCGCTGCATTCGACCACGCCGCCGAGCCCATCGGTCACCAGATTACTGACGATCGCGAGACCCAGACCGACATTGCCGGACAGCCGCCGTGTCGTGAAGAATGGGTCGAAGATTCGCCCACGCACGTCCGCTGCGATGCCACAGCCGTTGTCCGCTACGCGGATGCGCGCCGTGGCGCCCGAATCGATCAGCGCGGCGGACACGACGATCCTTGGTTCGATTTGCATCCCCGGCGGGAAGGCGTGACCCAGCGCGTTCTGGATCAGGTCGGTGAGGATTTCCTGAATCGCGGGCAAGTGCGCCCGAATCCACATCGGGCGGGTTGCGTCGATCGCGGTATGGATGAACCGCGCGCTGAGTTCCGCGTGAAAACTCGTCAGCACTGCAGCGAGCTCGTCGACCAGGTCGCAGTTAACCAGTTGATCGCCGAACTGCGTGATGGACACCTTCTTGAAGGTCTCTACCAGGCGAGCCACTCGGCTCAGATTGCGTTCGAGCTGATCAAGACCGCTGCGGCAGGCAGTGAAGTAGTCGATGACGTTCGTGCGCGAGAGGCGATTGCTCTGGTACTTCGCATCGAGCCCCTCTAGCTCGGAGCGGATGACCGACGCGACCGTGATACTGACGCCAAGCGGGGTGTTGATCTCGTGCGCAACGCCGCGCACAAGCGTGCCGATGGTTCGCGTCTTTTCCGCCATCACGAAGCTGCGGTTCCATTCGCTCAGGTTCTTGCGGATCGCGCGGGCGACTTCGTACTCCCGATCGCACACCAGTGCCAACGCCGCCTGCAACTGCATCAACATTGCTTCGCTGCCCGGATGCAGTTCAACGACCAGCAGCCCGTGCCAGGTGGAGCGCGATGCAACCGGCAGCACCAGCAGTGTGGATTCGCCGAGCTGTTCGATCCACGCGTCGGGCGCGATCAGTGATGCGTTGAAGCGCCGTGAATCGGGCGCCTCGTCAAGCGGCGGGCAACTTGCGACAACGGTGAAGCGTGTGTGGCACGTCGGGCCTGGCTCATGGTCTGGGGCGCTATCGGCAGTGCTGAACGGTGCGGCGTCGCCAACTTGCTGCGAGCCGGCCAGCGTGGGCATGACCGACAGACAGTATTTGCCGATGCCAAGTCGCGGCAGATGTAGTGCCATCAGATCCGGCAGCGAGGCGAAGCTCGCTACGCGCAGCGCATCGAGCGCAGCGTCCCAATTCGAATGCGGCTGAGCGCTCGCAGCACCATCGGGCGCGGCGCGGCGCGCCGCCACCCGGAGAAAGAGCCGGTTGTGCGCAGCACGCAGCGCGTTAGCCGGTAGCTTGGCGATGTTCGGGTGACGTTCAACGACAAGGCGTTCGATTGCGGACCACAGATCGAATGCCCGATCGGCCAAGTCGTCGCCCGCGCCGGGCAGAACGTCGATCGCATCGGCGAATGCGTCGGCATCTTCCGCGGCGGCAACGACATGGTTGCGCAAGGCTGTGTCGATGGTCCATCTGTCACGCGGGCAGCCACACGAGGCGCGTAACTGCAGTGCGCAGGGCGGCAGGCTCACGGGAGTAGGTGGCTCCCCCAACCAGATCTGGGCCAGCAACTCGATCGCGGCTTCGACCTGCGCGTAGATCGGTTGCGATACCGATGTGAGTGGCGGATCTGCATAGCGATTGTGCGGGTCGTCGTCGAAGCCAACCACGGCGACGTCCTGCGGCACGCGGATGCCCGCGTCACGCAGCACCGCAATGATGTGACGGGCCATCAGATCGCTGGCCGCGACCACCGCATCGAAGCGCTTGCCGCTGCGCCATGCGTCCACGAGGCGGTGTGCGTCGGGCACCTTGACGAAGTCGCCTTGCAGGACGAGATCCGCGTCCGGCTCGATACCGTGCGCGCGCAGTGTCTGTTGCCATGTCGCGTGGCGGACAAGGCCATCCTGCGCGCTGGCGGGGCCGCACACGAAGGCCTGGCGACGATGGCCGTGCGCGTGGATCAGGTGTTCCACCAGAGCCTGCATGCCGGCGGCGTTGTCGGCCAGCACCGCGGGCAGATCGTTGATCGACGCGGCAATCGAAACGGCGGGCAAGCCGCCGAAGTCGAGCAGAAACTGGGACGACGCTTCTCGGCCGTCGAACTGACAAAGCCCTGCGTTCAGGATCAGGCCATCCAGTCGCTGCGCATCGATCAGCCGAAATACCGCCGACTGCACACTGAACGACAGGTAGTCGCTGACGTCCTGCGGGCCGGTGAACACCAGTAAGTCAAAGCCCTTGCGGCGACAGATGTCGACGGCTGCGCGCCACAGCCGGTTGGTGTAGTGCCCTTCCCAGCCGAGATGATTAACGAGAAATCCGATGCGCCGGCGTCCAGCCATGTGCTGCCCTGGGTTGCGATCAGCGCGGAAGGTGGATCGAGCGCTGCGCGAGCTGCTGGCTTTACCCTGTATCCCTGCCGCGGATCTGTGTCTTGGCTGGGGTGTCCCGCCGTGTTGGCGGCGTTGCGATGGCTCGCAACGCCTGCCGTGTTCCGTTGCGCTGGATACTAGGCGGGGCAGGGGGCCACATTCCATGACCTTGATTGCGGCTTTTGTCGGGCGCGCCAACGAATGCCTGCGGGTCGGCACCCGATTCCGCCGCCGCGTGGCGCGACGGCGGGCATTGCGAGGCTCAGGGGAGCCAGAGGCTCGCTTTCTGTTCGATCGACTCCGTTGTGCCGTCAAGCGTCTGCAAGCGGAAGCGGATCGGCTGGGCGCCGTGCAGTGAGCCGATCCGATCGCCATTGATCCGAACGGCAATTGATTCCACTGCGGTGCCCGCGGGTGGCAGCACGAAGCGGGTGCGACCGATGATGCGCGCTGCGTTCAAGCCCTCTACGCTGAGGGTCAGCGTGCGTGTGGTCTCCGCCGTGTTCGCAATGGTGATCTGGTAGCTGTTCTCGATGCCGTCTTCGGTCTCGCGGTAAAGGCCACCGCGATCGCGCTGCACTGCAAGCTGCACATCGGCGCGGTGCGCGAGGCTCCAGCTGGTGCCGAGCATCAGGGCGGTGAAGATCGCGGCGTAGATCGCGGTGCGCGGCCGCAACGCCCTGCGCACGATGTCCTGCCGGCCGAGCTTGCGCACCACTGCGTTCTCGGTGGCGTAGCGAATCAGGCCGCGCGGGCGCTCGATCTTGTCCATCACCTGGTCGCAGGCATCGATGCAGGCAGCGCACGCGATGCACTCCGCTTGCAAGCCGTCGCGAATGTCGATGCCGGTTGGGCAGACCTGCACGCAGATGCCGCAGTCGATGCAGTCGCCGCGCGGTGCTTCAGCGCCCGACTGGGTCTTGTTGATACGCCCGCGCGGTTCGCCGCGCGCTTCGTCATAGGTGATGATCAGCGTGTCGGCATCGAACATCACGAACTGAAAGCGCGCGTAGGGGCAGACGTACTTGCACATCTGTTCGCGGAAGAAGCCCGCATTGCCATAGGTGGCGGCCGCGTAGAACAGGATCCAGAATGCCTCCCAGGCGCTGACGCTTGCATTGGCAATGGCTTCGGTAAGCGGGCGGATCGGTGTGAAGTAGCCAACAAAGGTCAGCCCGGTCCATAGCGAGAACGCGATCCAGGTGAAGTGCTTGGCGGTTTTTCGGCGCAGCTTGTCGAATGACCAAGGGGCCGCGTCCAGCTTCATACGCTGGCTTCTGTCGCCCTCAATGCGCGCTTCGATCCACAGAAAGATCTCGGTATAGACCGTCTGTGGGCAGGTGTAGCCGCACCAGAGCCGGCCCGCGACTGCAGTGAACAGAAACAGGGCGAGCGCCGAGAGAATCAGCAGGATCGCGAGGTAGATCGTGTCCTGAGGGCGCAGGCTCAGGCCGAAGATGTCGAACCTGCGCGTGTCGAGATCGAACAGCACGGCTTGCCGTCCGTTCCACGGCAACCAGCAGAACCCGTAGAACACGGCTTGCGTCAGCCACACGAAGAGCCAGCGCCAGCGCTGGAAGCGGCCGCTGATCGACTTGGGGTAGATCTTGGGTTCGGCAACGTAAAGCGAGTTGATCGGGATGACGCGCTTCTGTCCAGGCTTAGCGGCCATCGTCGGCCCCCATGTCGGCGTCCTGGTCGTTACCTGCTGCGTGCTGTGGCCACGCGGGCGGGTGGCCGTTCCGATCCCAATGCCCTTCGAGCGCCGGGAACAACACGCGCTCCTCGAACCGCACATGCTCGTTCAGCAGTTGCGCGAAGCTGGCAGCGTGGCGCCTCATGCGGGGCGCGCTGGCGAGAAAGTCGATCAGCACTTCGTGGTCGGCGCGCAGCTGCGCAACCAGCGTCCCTTCGCCGAAGCGTTCAAGCTCAGGAATCAGCACCGTCTCCTCAAACCTGAAGTGCGCCAGCAATTCTGGTCTGAGCGCGAGGGCGTCGGCGACGGCGGCCTCCAGTGCTTCCGGCGAGTTCGCCTGGCCAAGATGGGATGCAAGACGCAGTGCGGCGTGATGTTCTCGTGACAAGGGGCGCAGATGCGCAGTTCGTTTCATGCTCGGGCTTACCTTCTTCCTAAACGTGCTTCTGTCTTGAGATCACATGTGCCGCCAAGTCGTGCCCGCACGGGCGAGACCGATACTCGTTGCCCGGGCCGTGCGTGAGCTGCCATCGAAAGCCTGACGGCGCCTCGTGCTCGAGCAGAGCGCCGATCCAGCACGTTTGTCTGCGCTCGGAGGGCAAGGGTGGCGGCTGTCATGGATCAAGACGCGGTCGTGCCACAATGATCAACATGTCGATTTATATCACAACGTGATGGTTTGAGATGACTGAACCAACGACGCCAGAATCGACGACACCGGTTGTGCTGCTTGGCAAGCACCAGTACGAGGCGCTCTCCGAGTTTCGCTACCAGCTCCGGCGCTTCCTGCACTTCAGCGAAACCGCGGCGCGTGATGCTGGGCTCACGCCGCTGCAGTACCTGCTGCTGTTGCACATCCGTGGTTTTCCGGGGCGCGAGTGGGCGACCGTGGGCGAGCTCGCCGAGCGCTTGCAGATGCAACATCACGGCGCGGTGGCGTTGCTGACACGATGCGAAGAGCAGGGGCTTGTCGAACGTCGGCGCAGTGATACCGACCGGCGGAAGGTCGAAATCCACCTCACCGCCACCGGCTCCCGCCACCTCGAACACCTGGCGGCCATGCATGAGGCGGAACTACGGTCTCTGCAAAGCACGTTCCGGGTCGCGCGGATTACTGCCTTCAACGACGACGCATGAGTTCAGTGCGTCGTTGGATGCCGCCCCCAGATTTCGCTTTCATGGACCTCTGATGGCGGCGTCGTTTCAAGTGGGTGTGGCTGCGGTTTTCGTCGGTGCCGACGCGAAACGCGACGTCACGCGTCGAACGCGATCGGGCGCGCTTCTTCGATGAGCCATTGGCGGAGCGCGGCGGTGCTTTCCTGTTCCAGTTGCCCTTCGCGATACATCAGGTAGTACGAGAGTCGCAGCGATACGTCGGTGCGGAACGGGCTGACCAGGCGGCCGGCGGCGAGGTCGTATTCAACCAGCAGCTGTTGCCCGAGCGCGATGCCTTGTCCGTCGATGGCGGCTTGCAGCGCGAGCTGTGTGTCGCTGAGCCCCATGCTGCGGCGGGCCTGGCTTTCGGAGAGGCCGACTTCCTCCAGCCATTGCCGCCACGTCGGCAGATGCGCGAGCCGCTGGGCGCTGCGATCGTGCAGCAGGTTGTGTTCGAGCAGGCTGGGCAGGCCGTCGAGTTGCGCGGCGACCGCGGGGCTGCACACCGGCAGGAAACCGGTGGTGGCGAAGCGCTCGGTTACGGTGCCCCGTTCAGCTGATTGCCGTTCGGCGATCAGCAGGTCGAGCGAATCGAGTGATTGCAGTTCGGGTTCGGTGATGACCTCGACGCGCAGTTCCGGGTTGGCATTGAGGAAACGGAACAGCCGCGGCACCAGCCACTTGCTGCCGAGTGCGGCGGGCACGCCGATCCGGAGAGGCCGGGCGGTGTCAGAGAGCAGCAGCTCGGTGGCTTGCTGCACCGAGCGGAAAGCGTCGCGGATACGCGGCAGGTAGTTCTCGCCAGCCCCCGTCAACAGCAACTGGTTGTTGTGGCGATCGAACAGCTTGAGGCCGAGGAACTCCTCAAGCTGTTTGACCTGATGGCTTACCGCCGCGTTCGTGACGCAGAGCTCGTCGGCGGCGCGCGTGAAGCTCATGTGGCGTGCAGCGACCTCGAACACGCGCAGTCCGTTGAGCGGGGGTAGTCGTTTTCGGGCGTGCATGCGTTGAACGTGATTAATCGTTTCATTAAGTTTATGTAGTTTGCCAAATTCCGTGTGGCAGTCAAGGATTGTCTGCGTGTATACCCGCGCCGCTATTGTCAAATAATGTGTGACAACACAAGACTTTCTCGGGCGGATTCGGGTGTCGGTGATGCGCGGAATTAATGGGATTTAAGCTTTAATCAAATCGTGGAGATGGAGGTATTCGCCGCGGCGGTGGCCGGGCGTGGCGAGGCAAGTGTCGTGATGCGCCGCGGAAAACGAGCGGCGGCCGAGAGTTCGGAGTGCCACGGCGAGAACTGTGCAGAGATTGCGCATCGCAGCACATCGATAAGCGGTGGGTACATCCGGCTGCACTGCAAATCGGGCGCGCCAGCGCCCTTGCGAGGAGACAAACAAGAAATGAATTTCATCAACCACGTGTTGGCGTGTCTGACGGCGTGCCTGCTGCTGCCCGGCGTGGCGGCGGCCGCGACGTTTGCGAAGGGGGCGGATGTCAGCTGGGTCAACCAGGAGGAAGCGGCGGGCTACGTCTTCTACAACAGCGCTGGTGTGGCGACCGATCCTTTCGTGCTGCTGAAGAACCTCGGGACGAATGCGATCCGGCTGCGGGTGTGGGTGAACCCGGGTGACGGCTGGAATAACGGAGCGGACGTGCTGTACAAGGCCAAGCGCGCGGCCGCCCAGGGCATGCGCATCATGATCGACTTCCACTACAGCGATTCGTGGGCCGACCCGGGGCAGCAGACCAAACCGTCGGCGTGGTCCAGCCATACCTACAGTCAGCTCAAGACGGATGTCTACAACCACACCTACGGCATCCTCACCTACCTCAAGACCAACGGCATCACGGTCGAATGGGTGCAGGTGGGGAACGAGATCAACAGCGGCATGTTGTTGCCGGAGGGCAGCACCTCGAACTTCACGCAGCTTGCCGGCCTGATCAATCAGGGCTACGCCGCGGTGAAGGCGGCCTACCCGAGCGCACTGGTCGTACTCCACCTTGCCAACGGCTACAACAACACGGTGTTCCGCTGGTTCTTCGACGGTGTGAAGGCCGCCGGTGCCAAGTGGGATGTGATTGGCATGTCGCACTACCCGCCGGTGGCGAGCTGGTCGAGCTACAACACGCAGCTCACTACCAACATGGCGGACATGGTGTCGCGCTACGGCAAACCGGTCGTGATCAGCGAGGTCGGGATGGACTGGACGCAGGCGGCGACTGCGAAGAGCATGATGAGCGATCTCATCAGTCGCGTCAGCGCGCTCGGTTCAAACGGGCTTGGCGTCTTCTACTGGGAGCCCGAAGCGTATCCGGGCTGGCAGGGCTACACCTACGGCGCGCTGAACGGTTCCGGGCAATTCACGCAGGCGCTGGACCCGTACTGATCGCCTGATTTGATCGGGTGGGGTGGTCGGCGCGGCCCGGCTGCCCCATTGCGCGGAGCGAAGGGCGCCGCGCACGCCCGCTTTGCCGCAGTGGTGCCCGCCGCAAACCGGGCGCTTTTCAACAGGATCACTTGCAATGATGAATCCGCAACGATGCGGTCGCGGGCTTTGCCTCGCGTTGGTGCTGGCGCTGGCCGGCTGTGGTGGTGGCGGGGGCGCGACGGATAGCGGCACGTCGGGCGGCGGCAGTTCGCCTGCGAAGCCGATTGCCGCGTTTGCGCGTGGTGCCGACGTCGGTTGGCTGAGTGCGGAAGAGGCCGCGGGCTACCGTTTCCAGAGCGCCAACGGCACCGAGACCGATGCCTTTGCGCTGCTTGGTGCGCATGGGGTGAACGCGATCCGCCTGCGCGTATGGGTTGATCCGGCCGATGGCTGGAACGGCGTCGCGGATGTCGTGGCCAAGGCGCGTCGCGCGCAGGCCGCGGGGCAGCGCATCATGATCGACTTCCACTACAGCGATACCTGGGCCGACCCGGGGCATCAGACGAAACCGGCCGCTTGGGCGACGCACGACTACGCAGCGTTGAAGAATGACGTTGCCGCGCACACGCGCGATGTGCTGGCGGCGCTGAAGCAAGCTGGCGTGAGCGTGGAGTGGGTGCAGGTCGGCAACGAGATCGGTGGCGGCATGCTGTGGCCGGAAGGCAGCTACCAGCACTTCGACCAGCTTGCCGGGCTCATCAACAGCGGCTACGCGGCCGTGAAGGCGGTGTATCCGGAAGCCCAGGTCGTCGTGCATCTGCAGAACGGCAACGATGACGCGCTGTTCCGCTGGCTCTTCGACGCCTTGAAGGCGGCCGGCGGGCAGTGGGATGTGATCGGGCTCTCGCACTATCCGCCTGCGAACGACTGGCTGCGCTACAACCAGCTGATCGGCGCGACGATGGCGGACATGGTGAGCCGCTACGGCAAGCCGGTGATCGTCACCGAAGTCGGTATGGACTGGCAGAAGGCGGCGGCCGCGCACGCGATGATCAGCGACCTGATTGCGCGCATCGCCCAGCAGGGCGAATACGGCCGCGGTGTTTTCTACTGGGAGCCGCTCGCCTGGCCGGGGTGGCAGGGCTACACGATGGGCGCGCTGGACAGCAACGGCCGACTCACCGAGGCGCTGGACGCCTATCGCGAGTGATCCGCCACGGGCGCGCGGGTCGTGCTCAGTTGCGCGACCGGCGTACCCGCGCGGTGGAGTCCCGCACGACCAGTTGCGGCACCGAGGTCATCGCGTGGCGGGGCACGGTGTTGTTGCCGTCCTCGATCACTTCCATCATCAGCTGCACCGCGAGTTCCGCCGCTTCTTCGGACGGCACGGCGACGGTGGTCAGCGCCGGCCGCACCTGATGCGCGAGCTGGATGTCGGTGATGCCGATGACCGATAGGTCCGACGGCACTTCAAGGCCGAGATCCGCTGCCGCCTGCAGCACGCCGATTGCCGGCAGGTCGTTCGATACGAAGATCGCGGATAGATCCGGCACCGCAGCGAGCAAGCCGTGCGCGGCATTGCGGCCCGCATCGATGGTGTCGCCGCCGAAGCGCACTTCTTCTGGCGGATGCGGCACGCCGGCTCGCGCCAGCGCATCGCAGAAACCGCGGTAACGCCAGATATGGTTGCCGGTCGGCTCACTGCCGACGACCGCGCCGATGCGTGTGTGGCCCAACTTCAGCAGGTGTTCGGCCGCGATCACGCCGGCCTGGTGGAAGTCGACGCCGATGTAGGGCAGTTCCGGCGCTTCGTCCGGCTTCTCCCACATGCACAGCACCACCGGCACGCCGCGGCGACGCAGCGCGAGCAGCTCTTCAACCCGCACGAAATCGGCGTTCATCACCAGCACGCCTTGCGCCAGCGAACCGCCGACCGCGTCGAGGTAGGCCGCTTCCTGCGCCGGGTCGTTGTTGGTGTTGCAGACGAGCAGGAAGTAATCGCGCTTGCGTACAGCCTTTTCCACCGCAAGTGCGAACTCGGGGTAGAACGGGTTTGCGATGCTGGAGACGATCAGCGCAATCGTGTGCGGCCGCCCCTCGACCAGCGCGCGCGCATTCAGATTCGGGCGGTAGCCCAGTTGCTGCACGGCAGCGAGCACGCGCTCGCGGGTTGCATCGCTGACGCGGCCGCGGCCACGCAGCACGTTGGATACGGTGGCGGGGGTAACGCCTGCCAGGCGCCCGACTTCGACGAGGGTGGACATGGATGGATCTTAGCAGCGTGACGTTGGGTCGACCGTTCAGGGCGTGCGCAAAACGGCTTCGATTGCGTTGATTTCTTCCGGCGACAGCGGTGCGGCATTGGCCGCGGCCACCGCATCGAGAATCTGTTCGCTGCGGCTGGCGCCGATCAGCACCGAGCTGATCGCCGGCTGGCGCAGCACCCAGCTCAGCGCCATCTGCGCGAGTCTCTGGCCGCGTGCCGCCGCGATGTCGTTCAGTGCACGCACCAGCGCGAGCCGTTGCGGCGTGATCTGCTCCGGCTTCAGGAAGGCGCCGCGCGCGGCGCGCGAGTCGGCCGGAATTTCGCCGCTCAGGTAGCGATCGCTCAGCACGCCTTGCGCCAGCGGCGAGAAGGCGATGCCGCCGATGCCCTCGTCCGCCAGCGCATCGAGCAAGCCGCCTTCCACCCAGCGATCCAGCATGCTGTAGCGCGGCTGGTGGATCAGGCAGGGTGTGCCCAGCTCGCGCAGCATCGCTGCCGCGCGGCGTGTGAGCTCCGCCGGGTAGTTCGACAGGCCGACGTACAGTGCCTTGCCGCTGTTCACGATGTGCGCCAGCGCGGCCATCGTTTCCTCCAGCGGCGTCTCGGGGTCGGGTCGGTGGTGGTAGAAGATGTCGACGTAGTCCAGGCCCATGCGCTTGAGGCTCTGATCCAGGCTCGCCACCAGATACTTGCGCGAGCCCCAGTCACCGTAGGGGCCGGGCCACATCGTGTAACCGGCCTTGGTCGAAATCACGAGCTCATCGCGATAAGGCTTCAGATCGCTGGCGAGAAGGGCGCCGAAAGTCTCCTCGGCGGAGCCGGGCGGTGGGCCGTAGTTGTTGGCCAGGTCGAAGTGCGTGATGCCGTGGTCGAAGGCGCAGCGCACCAGCGCCCGCGCATTCTCGAAACGGTCCACGCCGCCGAAGTTGTGCCACAGGCCGAGCGATACGGTGGGCAGCTTCAGGCCGCTGCGGCCGCAGCGGCGATAGGGCAGGGTGGCGTAGCGACTCTCCGCTGGCGCGTAGTGACTCATGGCTGACTCCGGTTCCGGTCAAGGGGGCGAGTATCCATCAGGCGGGCTCGTCCTGGGGCCCGACTTCCCATGCCGCAACGCTGGCGGCCGGCAGAATTTCCGCGCCGAGCACGAAGCGCGCGCCGGCCGGTGCCGGCACGCGGGCGCTGTGCGGGCCGTGGTTGATCGCGAATTGCAGCTTGCCGCGGCGGCGCAGGCGCAGGCCATCGTCCACCCGGCGCACCATCACGCCGGCTTCGCGTGCGCAGCCTTCAAGTTGATCCAGCAGCAGCGCAGAGGCGAAGCTGCCGGCGAAGTAACGCGCGTTGCCATGGCGCAGGATCGCCGGCTGGCCATCGCCGAAGCGCGCCAACACCTCGGTGGCGTCGAGCGGTTCGACGAAGTCGCGCCACACACCGGCACTGCCGAGTTCTCGGCCGGCTGCGAGCACCGGAATATTGACGCCGGGCCGCAGGCTTTCGACCCGCGTCACGCGCATCGGCAGCAGCGTCCGCAGCGCACCGGGCGGCAGGCCTTCCGGCACCGCGAATAAGGGTGTCTTCGCGCCGCAGCGCGGGCCGAACACCAGTTGGGCGCCACTGGCGCGCAGACGATCGGTGAGGGCCTCGTCGATCACGCTGAGCGCAGGCACCGCGATCAGCGCGTAGCCAGAAAAGCTGTCAGCGCTGGCCGGGACGATGTCGATGTCGAGGCCCAGCCGGCGCAAGGCGCTGTACCAGCTGAAGGCCTCGCTGTAGTAATCGATGCTGGCGCCGTGCGGCTGGATGTCGTGCATCCACTTGGCGCTGTAGTCGAACACCAGTGCCACGCGGGCGCGGCCGGCCGGGCCGGGCTGCAGGCGGGCGAGTTCGCGCGCGACCTGCGCCGCCTCGGTGCCGCCGATGTCGACCTGGTCGTCCGGTGTGTGAAGGCCGGAGTGCATCTGCTCCTGCGCATAGGGCACCTGGCGCCAGCGGAAGTACGACACCACTTCGGCACCGTGCGCGAAGGCCTCCCAGGTCCAGGTGCGCACCATGCCGGGCAGTGGCGCGGGGTTGGCGTTGGCCCAGTTGACCGGGCCGGCCTGCTGTTCCATCACCCACCAGCGGCCCTTGCAGACGCCGCGGTAGAGATCGTGATTGAAGGCGGATACATCGGGGTGGCCGGTGCGCATCCAGCGCAGGCGGTCTTCGTCCGACACGAAGTGGGCCATGTCGGTGAAGCCGAGCGGATAGTTGTCCCAGCTCGCGACATCGAGGTCGTGCCCCATCTGGTGGTGCTCGAACTCGGCGAAGAAGCCCATGAAGTTATGCAGCACATCGCGGCCGGGCGCGTGCTCGCGCAACGTCTCGACCTGCATGCGGTTGTAGCGGATCACTTCGTCCGAGGCGAAACGCCGGTAGTCCAGCGCATGGATCGGATTGGCGAAGGTCGGCAAGGCCACCGGCGCGCCGATCTGCTCGAAGCTGCTGTATTCCATGCTCCAGAACACATTGCCCCAGGCTTCGTTGAGCGCGGCGATGCTGCCGTAGCGCTCGGCCAGCCAACGCCGGAAGCCCTGCACCGCCGCCGCGGAGTAGGAGAGCACCGTATCGTGGCAGCCGTATTCGTTGTCGGTCTGCCACGCGATCACGGCCGGGTGTTGGCCGTAGCGGCGCGCCATCGCCTCGATAATGCTGCGGCTCGCGGCGTGGAAGGCTTCGTTCGAAAAGCAGTAGTGGCGGCGCGAGCCGAAGCCCCTGGGGTGGCCGTGGGCGTCCAGCGCCAGCATGTCCGGGTGTTGGTCGAGCAGCCAGCGAGGCGGCGCTGCGGTTGGCGTGCCGAGTACGATCTGCAGCCCTGCACCCGCGAGTGTTTCGATTGCCTGATCGAGCCAGGCCCAGTCGTACTCGCCCGGCTTCGGTTCGAGCTTGCTCCACGCGAACTCGGCAATCCGGACAATGCGGATACCCATTGCGTGCATGCGGCGCGCGTCGTTGGCCCACATCGTCTGCGGCCATTGTTCGGGGTAGTAGCAGACGCCGAGCTGCATCGTCCGGGCGGGTAGGGGCTCCATGATCCGACGAATCCTATCAGTGAGGTTAAGCGATTAATGCGCTGCGAATCATACGCGTCAGCTGAATCTTGTCACCATCCAGATGCGAGCCTGGGGTGGGATTTGCGTTGGATCAAAGCCCAGGATGGCAGCGAACCTGCCTCCACGCCGAAGGTGTTTGTGTTTGAAGATCCAGATGATTCAAGGCTTGCGGGCGTGTTGTGCATATAGATGTTTGACTTGAATTGCTTGTACGTAGGGGTATACCCTTATTGTTTGTGCGTCATCGAATCGCGAGACTGCGCCGAAACTTAAACGCTTAATCAAAAACGTGACTTCTTCGATCTCGCTCAGCCTTCCTGCCGACCTCGCTCCCGTGGAGCGCGACTTCCTGAACCTCGGGCACTACCAGCCTGCTGCGCGCCGCCTGACGGTGAACAGCCGCTACGTCGAGCTCGACGGCAAGCCGTGGCTGCCGGTGATGGGCGAGTTCCACTACTCGCGCTACCCGGCCGACGAGTGGGAGGCCGAACTGCGCAAGATGCGCGCCGGCGGTGTCAGCATCGTTGCCAGCTATGTGTTCTGGAACCATCACGAAGCCGAGCGCGGCCAGTTCGACTGGGCGGGTTCGCGCGATCTGCGCCGCTTCGTGCAACTTGCGGCGGCGGCCGGGCTTTATGTGTATCTGCGCCCGGGCCCCTGGGTGCATGCGGAATCGCGTTACGGCGGTTTTCCGGACTGGCTGATCGGCATTGGCGAGCTGCGCTGCAACGCGCCGGCCTATCTCGCCGAAGTGACCCGCTTCTATCGGCAGATCGGTGAGCAGGTGGACGATCTGATGTGGGCGGATGGCGGCCCGGTGATCGGCGTTCAGCTCGAAAACGAATACGACCGCATCGGCCCCGGCTGCGGTGCCGAGCACATTGCCGAACTCAAGCGCATCGCGATCGAAGCTGGTCTGCGTGTGCCGCTCTACACCGTCACCGGCTGGCCGACGCTGGATATTCCGCCGCACGACGTGGTGCCGGTGTCAGGTGCTTACCCCGATGGCTTCTGGCAGGGCAGCAGCGAACCGCTGCCGCCGTCCGGCGTATTCGTGTTCAACACCGAGCGCGCGATCGGCGAGATGGGCAACGTCGGTGGCACGCCGGCCGAGGGCCGCGTCGACAAGACGCACTACCCCTTCTTCCTCGCCGAGGCTGGCGGTGGCATGCATGTTTCCTACCACCGTCGCCCGACGCTGATGGCAGACGATCTCGCTGCGACGACGCTGGTGCAGATCGGCTCCGGCGCCTCGCTGTACGGCTACTACATGTATCACGGCGGCACCAACCCGCTCGGCCCGCGCCGCTACAACGAAACGCAGGACACCGGCTACCCCAACGACGTTTCGGTGCTGGGCTACGACTTCCGCGCGCCGCTCGGCCAGTACGGCCAAACGCGCGAATCCTACGGTCGCCTGCGCTGCCTGCATCTGTTCCTGCAAGCCTTCGGCGAAGAACTGGCGCCGATGGAAGCGGTGATGGCCGATGGCGCGAGCCTCGATGCCGCGGCGCGCGAGCCGTTGCGCGTGGCGGCTCGTGGGGCCGGTGAGCAGGGCTTCGTGTTCATCAACAACCATGTACGCCACCACCCCTTGCCGGATTTTCCGGCGGTGCAGATTTCGGTGAAGACGGCGGCTGGCGCGCAGCGCTTCCCGCGCGTCGATGTGCCGAGTGGCGCCTACATGATCTGGCCGCTGGGTGCGCGCATCGGTGCCGCAGTGCTGCGAAACGCCACGGTGCAGCCGCTGACGCGCTGGGTCGAGGATGGCCGCACGACCTGGGTGGCGTTCGTGCATCCGGCGATCGCACCGAGCCTGGCGTTCGACGCTGCCACGGTGAGCGTCGTTGATGCCGGTGGTGCCGCCGTTGAAACGGTGGGTGACGAGTTGATCGTCCGCCCGGCCGCCGGCGCGTCCGCCACCCGGCTGAAGCTGGTCGACGCCGCCGGTGTGCAGCACGACGTATTGCTGCTCGATCGCCCGCTCGCCGAGCAGGCGGCCCGCGTGCAGTACCGTGGCCGCGAGCGCCTGGCGTTCAGCGCGCATGCAACGTATCAGCGCGGTGCCGACATTGTGGTGGCTTCGCCCGCCGCGCAAGCCGCAGCGATCAGCTTCTTCCCGGGCGACGATCTGGTCGGAGAGGCGCTTGCGGGCGGTCTGGTCCGGGTCACGGTGGCCGAAGCGAATACCGCACCGTACGCCGCCGCCATCGCGTTTGATGTGCTGCACGACGAACCGACGCCGCCGGCCGTGCGCCTCGGCCCGCATATCTCGTGGCGTGCCGGCCCGGTGCCGCTGGCGCCGGACGATGCCGAGTTCGCACAGGCCACCACGGTGCGCCTGAATCCGCCCGCCGAGTGGGCCGCGATCAAGGGCCGCTTGCTGGCCGAGATCCAGTACGTCGGCGATGCCGCGCGCCTGTATGCCGACGGCGTGCTGGTGGACGACAACTTCTTCGACGGCGAGCCCTGGTATGTCGGCCTCGATCGCTTCATCCGCAACGGCCAGTGGCCGACGCTGGAACTGCGCATCGTGGCGGCGCGACCGGAGTTGCCGATCTTCCTTGAGGCCGCGGCACGCGAGCGGCTGAACCAGGCCGCGCATCGCGGCTGCCTGGCAACAGTCACGCTCACCGCATGGCGCGAAGCGCTTCTCGCATCGGCGATCTGACCGAACAGACGACTCACAGAATCGGAGCACGGTGTGGCAGGGGTAACGCTTAAAAACGTCAGCAAGTCCTACGACGGCAATGCGCCGGTGGTGCGGGACGTGTCGCTCGAAATCGCCAATGGCGAGTTCTGCGTGTTCGTCGGGCCCAGCGGCTGTGGCAAGTCCACCTTGCTGCGCATGGTCGCCGGGCTGGAAGACATCACCGCCGGCGACATGCTGATCGGCGAGCAGCGGGTGAACGATCTCGCGCCGTCGGAACGCAACGTCGCGATGGTGTTCCAGAACTACGCGCTGTATCCGCACATGGATGTGGCCGCCAATATCGCCTTCGGCATGGGCCTCGCGGGCCACGACAAGGAAACGATCAAGAGCCGCGTCGCGAAGATCGCCGAGATGCTGCAGATCGAGCGCCTGCTGGCGCGCCGACCGCGTGCTTTGTCGGGCGGGCAGCGGCAGCGGGTGGCGATTGGCCGCGCCCTGGTGCGCGACCCCGGTGTGTTCCTGTTCGACGAACCCTTGTCGAACCTCGATGCCGCGCTGCGCACGCAGATGCGCGTCGAGATCGCCCGCATGCACCGCGAATACGGCAAGGCCAGCACGATCTACGTGACGCACGATCAGGTGGAAGCGCTCACGCTGGCCGACAAGATCGTGCTGCTGCACACCGGCGACGACGTGGCGCGTTACGGCAGCGTGGCGCAGGTCGGTTCGCCGATGCAGCTCTACAACGCGCCGGCGAATCGTTTCGTGGCGGGCTTCATCGGCTCGCCAAAGATGAATTTCATCGATGTCGAGATCAGCGCCATCGCGCCGCAGGGCGTGCAGGTGCGCACCCGCCGCGGCGAAGTGCTCAACGCGGCTGTCAAGCCGGGGGCACTGGCGGTGGGCGATCGCGCAACGCTGGGCGTGCGGCCGGAGCATGTGGCGCTGCAGGCCGGCAACGACGCCGATACGATTGGGTGCGGTGTGCGCTGGGTCGAACATCTGGGCGACCAGACCTTCGCCTACCTCGATGCGGGCGAGGGCGAAGATCTGCTCGCGCGCATCGACGGCACGCACGCGGTGCGCATCGACGATGCGGTGCGGCTGCAAGTGCCGGCGCAGGCCTGCCATTTGTTCGATGCCGATGGCCGCGCCTGCGAGCGCCTGGGTTACTAGCAATTTGGGGGGCGGCCCCGGTTGCGGGCTGCCCAAGGTGGGTCGTGCGCCAGTGGGCGCGCGGCGTGAGTTCGGGTGTTAGAAGAATCAGGAGACACGTAATGACAGTATTCACTCCCCGTCGTCGGGCGCTGGGTCTCATTGCAGCCGGCGTGATCGGCGCGCTGGGCAGTGCCGCCTTCCCGGCCATGGCGGCAGAGAAGGGCAGCCTGCTCATCTGGATCAACGGTGACAAGGGCTACGAAGGCATCACCAAGATCGCGCAGAAGTTCACCAAGGACACCGGCATTGCGGTGAAGGTGGAGCATCCGGAAGACGCGATCGCCAAGTTCGAGCAGGCCGCCGCCGCCGGCAAGGGCCCGGACATCTGGATGTGGCCGCACGACCGCGCAGGTAGCTGGATCTCGGCCGGCCTGATCACGCCGGTGACGCCGTCGAAGAAGACCGTCGAATCGATCGATCCGCTCGCGTGGAAGGCGTGGAACATCGGCGGTAAGACCTGGGGTTACCCGATCTCGATCGAAGCCGTGGCGCTGCTGTACAACAAGGATCTCGTGCCGACCGCACCGAAGACCTGGGACGAAGTGATCGCGCTGGACAAGACGCTCGCCCCGAAGGGCAAGCGCGCCATCATGTGGCCGATGACCGAGATCTACTACTCCTACGGTCTCTTCTCGGCAGGCGGCGGCTATGCCTTCAAGCGTAACGACGACGGCACCTACGACGCCAAGAACACCGGCATGGACAGCCCCGGTGCGATCCGAGGCATGGAAACCATCATGTCGCTGATCAAGGCCGGCGTGATGCCGAAGACGGCGAGCTACGCCGAAGCCGAAGCGGCAATGAACGAAGGCCGCGTCGCCATGACGATCAACGGCCCGTGGGCATGGAACAACCTGAAGAAGAGCAAGATCAACTTCGGCGTTGCCCCGTTCCCGAAGGTTGATGGCAAGCAGGGCGGCGCCTTCGTCGGCGTGCTCGGCGCGATGGTCAGCACCGCCAGCCCGAACAAGGAATCGGCCAACGAGTTCCTCGAGAACTACCTGCTGTCGCAAGAGGGCCTCAAGGCGATGCATGCGCATGTGCCGCTGGGTGTGCCGGCGAACAAGGCGTTCTACAACGAGCTCAAGAGCGATCCGCTGATCGCCGGCACCATGGCGGCCGCCCAGGCGGGCTCGCCGATGCCGAACAACCCCGAGATGACGCGCTTCTGGACGGCCATGCAGGCCGCGCTGCAGAACATCACCCAGGGGCGTGAATCGGTGAAGGACGGCCTCGCCCGCGCAGGCAAGCGCATCCGCGGCGAGTGAAGCAAACAGGTTAATCGGGAAGTGATGATGAAAGCGGTGAGGGAATGAAGCGCTCGTATCTGCACATGGCCTTGGCGGCACTCGGCGTGGTTGCGCTGGTGGCTGGCTTTGCGCTGGTGGTGGTGTTCTACATGGCGCGCCAGCCCGCGCTGGCGCTTGCCGCGCTCGGGCTGATCGGCGGTTCGGTCTGGATCTACCTGTCGCCGCGCTTCTACGCGTGGCGCTATGTGGTGCCGGGCATCTTCGCTGCGCTGCTCTTCATCGTCCTCCCGATGGCCTACACGCTCACCATTGGTTTCACCAACTACAGCTCGGCACACCTGCTGTCGTTTGACCGGGCAACCGATGTGCTGCTCGGCCGCACCGTCAGCAGTGGCGAAGGCGTGAGCTTTCGCATGCTGCCGCAGCAGGGCGGTGCTTACCGCTTCGTGTTTACCGACGACGCCGAGCAGCATTTCGCATCCGAGCCGGTGAAGCTCGGCGGCGCGCAGCGCGTGACGGTTGCAGCGATTGCCGACGAGCCGCAGGGCGAGCCGGCAACGCTGAAGGATGTGATCGCCTTGCAGGCGCAGATCAAGGATCTCGTCGCGGTAATGCCCGACGGTACCGAAATGCGCATGAGCAGCCTGCGCCGCTTCTCGGCGATGCACCCGGCGTTTTCGCGCAACAAGGATGGCTCGCTGACCGATGCGGCGGATGGCTCGCGCCTGACGGCCGACTTCGCCCGCGGCTACTGGCTGCGCGCCAATGGTGATCCGGTCGAACCGGGCTTCCGGGTCTACGTCGGCTGGGAAAACTATGTGCAGATCTTCAAGGATCCGCGCTTCTTCGAACCCTTCGGCCGCGTGTTCGGCTGGACGATCAGCTTTGCCGCGATCAACACCGTTTTGACTTTCGCGATCGGCATCCTGCTCGCCAACGCGCTGAACTGGGATGCGCTGTGCTACCGCAACTTCTACCGGCTGATGCTGTTCCTGCCGTATGCGGTGCCGGCCTTCATCTCGATTCCGGTGTTCCGCGGGCTGTTCAACGAGAACCTCGGCGAGATCAACATGGTGCTCGAAATGTTCTTCGGCGTGCGCCCGAGCTGGTTCTCGGACGCTACGCTGGCGCGCAGCATGGTGCTGATCGTGAACACCTGGCTCGGCTACCCGTACATGATGATTCTGTGCATGGGGCTGATCAAGGCGATCCCATCCGAGCTGTATGAAGCCTCAGCACTGGCCGGTGCCGGCCCGCTGACCAACTTCTTCCGCATCACGCTGCCGCTGATCGCTCGCCCGATCGCGCCGCTGCTGATCGCATCGTTCGCGTTCAACTTCAACAACCTCACGCTGATCGCGCTGCTGACCGGTGGTGCGCCGGACTACCTCGACACCCAGGTGCCGGTGGGGGCGACCGACTTGCTGGCGTCCTACACCTACCGCATCGCGTTCCAGGACTCGGGGCAGAACTACGCGCTGGCCTGCGCGATCTCGTCGATCGTGTTCCTCATCGTCGCCACGCTGGCGGTGGTGAACCTGCGCCTGTTCAAGGTCAACCACGCCAACGCCTGAAGGATCCAAGACCATGGCCATCGTTCTCAAGAAATCGCACCGCTGGCGCGTGTTCGCCACGCACGCCGCGATGATCGCCTTCATCGCACTGACGGTGATGCCCTTCCTGATGATCGTGTCGATCTCGCTGCGCCCCGGCAACTTCGCCGGCGGCAGCCTGATCCCGTCGCACATCAGTTTCGAACACTGGAAGCTCGCGCTCGGCATGTCCTACCTCGATGCCGACGGCACGCTGGTGAAGCCGCCCTTCCCGGTGCTGCAATGGATCATCAACTCGATGAAGGTCGCGCTGATCTCCGCGATCGTGTCGCTGGTGCTGTCGATCACCAGTGCCTACGCCTTCGCCCGCATGCGTTTCCGCGGCCGTGACATGATGCTCAACGCGCTGCTGCTGTTGCAGATGTTCCCGTCGGTGCTGGCGCTCGTCGCCATCTACGCGCTGTTCGACCGCATCGGCGACTTCGTGCCCTGGCTGGGCCTCAACAGCCACTGGAGCCTCGCACTGGCTTACACCGGTGGCGTCGCACAGCACATCTGGCTGATCAAGGGTTACTACGACAGCGTGCCGCGCGAACTCGAAGAGGCGGCCGCCGTGGATGGTGCAACACCCTTCCAGGCATTCGTGCATGTGCTGCTGCCGATGGCGGTGCCAATCCTGGTCGTGGTGTTCGTGCTCGCCTTCCTCGGCGGCATGATCGAGTACCCGGTCGCCTCGGTGCTGATGCACGAAGAAAGCAAGCTCACGCTGGCGATCGGCTCGCGCCTGTTCCTCTTCAACCAGCGCTACCTGTGGGGCGACTTCGCGGCCACCGCGATCCTCGCCGGCATGCCGCTGACCGTGCTGTTCCTTGTCACGCAGAAGTGGCTCGTCTCGGGCCTCACCTCGGGCGCCGTCAAGGGCTGAATCTCTCAACACGCGTGTCTCCGTCACCGGCCGTTCGGCGGCCGGTGCGGGCGGCGCACGCCTATCGACCAAGTAACACAGACCGAAAATAACAGGGGACAAACGAACATGAACCAGACTTCGTTCCGACTGCGCACGCTGGCCGTGGCCTTGCTGTGCGCCGCCACGCTGCCGAACGTCACCTTTGCCGCCGCGCCCGCTGCGGTCACGGTGCAGCCGGTGCCCGAGCTGCGCGCCGATTTCATGATGGGCGCCGATGTGTCGATGACCGACCAGATCGAAAAGCTCGGCGGCAAGTTCTACGACGCGCAGGGTCAGCAGAAAGACATCTTCGCGATCCTGAAGGAAAACGGCGTCAACTGGATCCGCCTGCGGATCTGGAACAACCCGGTCAACGCGGCCGACGTGGTCGAAGGCGGCAAGACGATCTCGCGCAAGGGCGAACCGGTCGGTGGCGGCAACAATGATCTCGCGGCCACGATCCGCATGGCGCAGCGCGCCAAGGCGCAGGGCCTGAAGCTGCTGCTGGACTTCCACTACAGCGATTTCTGGGTCGACCCGGACAAACAGTTCAAGCCCGCCGCATGGGAAAAGCTCAAGGGCAAGGAACTCGAAGCCGCGGTGCATCAATACACCGCCGATGTGCTGAAGGCGCTGCGTGAGGCGAACGCCTCGCCTGACATGGTGCAGATCGGCAACGAACTCAACGGCGGCATGCTGTGGCCGGACGGCAAGACCTGGAAGGCCAAGCCGGAAGAGCAGATCGGCGGCGACGAAGGCTTCGTTGCGCTGCTGAGCCAGGGCATCAAGGCGGTGCGCGAATCCGACCCGAGCCGCAAGACCAAGGTCGCGGTGCACCTCGCGAATGGCGCTACCAACGATCTCTATCGCCGCGTGTTCGATCTGCTGACCAAGAAGGGTGTGGACTACGACGTCATCGGCCTGTCCTTCTACCCGTACTGGCACGGCACCTTCGACGACTTCCAGACCAACGTCGATGACATCTCCTCGCGCTACGCGAAGGAAGTGGTCGTGATGGAAACCGCCTACGCCTATACCACCGAAGACGGCGACGGCTTCCCTAACCTGTTCAACCGCGACATGCAGAAGAGCGTGGGCTACAAGGCCACGCCGCAGGGGCAGGCGAGCCTGGTGCGCGATGTGATCAACGCCGTCGCGCAAGTGCCGGGTCAGCGCGGTGCGGGTGTCTTCTACTGGGAACCGGGCTGGATTCCGGTCAAGGGCGCAGGCTGGCGTACCGGCGAAGGCAACGCGTGGGACAACCAGGCGATGTTCGACTTCAAGGGCCGCGCGCTGCCCTCGCTGGCCGTTTTCAAGCGGGTGCGCGAAGCGGGCACGGCGGCCGATGTGCCGACGCTGCTACCGGTGGCGCCGCTGAAGCTGACCACCTACGTGGGTGAGAACTTCGCGCCGCCGGAGAAGATGCGCGTCGCGTTCTCCGACGATGCGCAGCGTGAAGTGTGGGTGAGCTGGGACGACGTATCGGCCGAGCAGCTCAAGCAAGCCGGCAACTTCAAGCTCAAGGGCCATCTGAGCAACTTCGATGTACCGGTCGAAGCGGCCGTCGCGGTGGTGCCGCGCCGCAACCTGATCGAAGACCCGAGCTTCGAAAACGGCAAGCTGGAAGGCTGGACGATCACCGGCACCGCCGCGGCGATCAGCAACGAACGCAATCCCGGCAACGCGAAGACCGGCCAGCAATCGATGCACTACTGGCTCGGCGAGCCCTTCAAGGTTGAGGCGACCCGCAGCTACACCGGCATCCCCAACGGCACTTACAGCCTCAAGGCCTGGGCCGCAGGCGGCGGTGGCGAGAAGTCGATCGAGCTGATCGCCCGCGATTGCGGCGACGGCAAGCGCTACACCAAGACGATCACCAACACCGGCTGGCAGAAGTGGGCGCAATACACCGTCAGCGGCATCAAGGTGACCAACGGTGCCTGCACCGTGGGCGTTGCGATCGACGGCCAGACCGGCAACTGGGGCAACCTCGACGACTTCGAGTTCATTCGCGACGGCGCGAACTGAGCGGCATGCCGGGCGCTGCCACAAGCCGCGCCCGGCATGAATGAAATCTCGGAGTGGGGGGACATTCCATGAAGCACAAAGGTATCGCGCTGCGCCTGTGGCTGATCGTGGGCGTTGCGGCGGTGGCGCTGCTGCTGGTCGGCGGCGCAGGTCTGCTGGCGACTGGTGCGCTCGACCGTGCGCTGGGCGTTGCGAACGGGCAGACGATTCCATCGATCACCGCGATCGATGGCGCCGAGGCGGCGCTGTTGCATGCGCAGGTCGACGTGCTGAGTCACATGACCAACATCGCCGACGGCAAAAAGGACGAAATCGAGAAGGGGTTGAACGCCAATCTCGCCACCCTCGAACGGCAACTTGCCGCTCAGGAAAAGCGCGTCAGCGGCGCTGAAGAAGGCAAGCTGATGAAGGCCGACCGCGAGGGCGTGAAGGCCTTTCTGGCAGTGGTACCCGAGGTGCTGAACCTCTCGCGCAAGAACATGGACGACGCCGCGCGCCATGCGGTGGAGAACGACCTGCTGCCGGCCGGCGCCAAGGCGCTCGCTGCGCTGCGCGCACATGCCGACTACAACGCGCAACGCTCCACCGCCTCGGCCAAGGCTGCGGCGAACGACGCCCAGCGTGGTCACCTGATGATCGCATCGGTGATCGTGCTGGCGATCGCAACGGTTGCCGGCCTCGGCGCGATGCTGGTGCGCGGCATTGCCGACGCGCTGCGGCGGGTGCAGGACACCGTAACGCGCATTGGCGCCGAGCGCGACTTCACGCTGCGCGTACCGGTGGCGCGCGCCGACGAACTGGGCCGCATCGCGCAATCGCTCAACGCGCTGTTCGAATCGCTGCAGACCGATCTGGCTGCACTCGCCGGTGGCGCGTCGCGGGTCGGCACCGCGGCGGCACGTGTGGCACAGGGCGCGGACGAGGGCGCTGCGAGTGCCGATGCGCAGAGTGAAGCCGCCGCGGCGATGGCTGCCGCGATGGAGCAACTCACGGTCACCGTGTCGCACATCGGTGAGCAGGCCGGCGAGGCGCATGCGCTGTCGCGCGAATCCGGCGCGCTGGCCGCCAGCGGTGGCGAAGTGATCGGCCGCACGCTGGACGACATTGCGCAGATCGCCGCGGCGGTGGATGAGGCCTCCACCCGCATTCGCGCGCTCGGCGCGGACAGTGATCGTATCTCGTCGGTCGTTGCGGTGATCCGCGAGGTGGCCGAACAGACCAACCTGCTCGCGCTCAACGCCGCGATCGAAGCGGCGCGGGCGGGCGAGCAAGGGCGCGGCTTCGCGGTGGTGGCGGACGAAGTGCGCAAGCTCGCCGAGCGCACTGCGAGTTCCACGCGTGAGATTGCCAAGATGGTCGATGCGATCCGCGGCGGCGCACGAGTCGCGATCGAGGGCATGGACCACGCCGTCGATTGCGTGTCGCAGGGCGTTGCACGTGCGAACGATGCGAGCCACGCGGTGCAGCGCATCGCACAGGCCAACGCCAGTGCCGAGGCGCGCGTCACGGAGATCAGCGACGCAATCCGCGAACAGGGCAGTACGAGTGTTGCAGTGGCGCAACGCGTCGAGCAGATCGCGCAGATGGCGGAAGACGCGAGTCGCTCCTCCAGCGTCAGCGCATCGCTCGCGCGCGAGCTCGACAGCCTCGCGGCCGACATGCAACGGGCCATCTCGGCCTACCGCCTGGCCTGACGTGATGACGCGCACACAACTGCCTGGCTGCGGCCCGCCCAGGGCTGGCGTGCCTTAGCGCGCAACGCAGCCACAGCAAGCCTGAATACCAATCGTCGCCTGCGCGAAACCCGCGCCGGGCAGGGCTTCTGCACGCCTTTGCAGGCAAGAGCTTCGTTAAATCAAATTTGATGAGGCGTCCAAAAAACCTCGTTTGCAGCGCAATTCCCGTCAAACGAACAATGCATTCCGGCTAGCCGCCAACGCGCACTTCGGTGTCGCGATAGCGGCCCGCAGCAAGAAATACATCGTCATCGGCGCAGCCATGTCGGCGGTGACGAAAACGAAATGTCAGCCCGCGATCGACGCGGGCGGCAGCACGCCACAGTGGGTGGACAAGGTTTTTTGAGGAGAAAACAAATCATGAAAAAACGGTTTCCGATGCGTGTGATTGCAGCTGCACTCATGATGGCCGGCACCAGCGCAATCGCTGCGCCGGGGCTTTCCAGCAACGGCTATTTCCGCGCCGGCTTTGGTGCCAGCGACGAGGGTGATCAGGCCTGTTTCGGCCTCGGCCCGGCGAAGTACCGCCTTGGCAACGAATGCGACAACTACGCCGAACTGGGCCTGGATGTCGAAGCGCCTGCGATGGCCAACGGCACCGTGTGGAAAGGCCACGCGATGATCACGGGCTGGAGGGGCTACCCGAACTCGATCAACGGCACCGATGTGAACTGGTCGCAGCTCTACCTGTCGGGCCACAACCTCGGTGAAGGCGTGCTGAAGGGCGCGAGCATCTGGGCCGGCCGTCGTTACTACGACCGTCCGGACATCCACATCCTCGACTACAAGTACCAGAACAGCGACGGTGACGGCGCCGGTATCGAGAACCTGGACTTCGGCTTCGGCAAGTTCAGCTACGCGATCGAACGCACCGCGGTGACGTGGAACGATTCGACCAAGACCGACGACGACACCCTGTACTACGCCAACCTGCTGAAGCTCGAAAGCGTGAAGCTGCACGACAACGGCTACCTCACGGTCAACGCCGGCTTCGCGATGGGCAAGGAAAGCCGCAACAAGGCCTACAAGGCTGAGGACGGCTGGTACGTCGGCGCCTTCTACGATGCACAGCTGGGTAGCCTGAACGCCTGGAACCGCGTTGGCATCCAGTACGGTACCGCGTCGATGGCGAACGGCAACTTCGGCCAGATCGCTACCGACACGACGAAGGATGACGACACCCTCCAGATCCTTGACAACGTCAGCTACACCTCGGCCGATGGCAAGTGGACCGCGCTCGCGAACGTCATCTACCGCAAGGACAAGCGCACCGACATCTGGAAAGACCAGACCTGGTTCTCGGTTGGTGCCCGCCCGCACTACCACTTCGACGACATCTGGGGTGTGGCGACCGAAATCGGCTGGACGCAGCTGAAGTCCTCGGGTGACGACAAGTCGCGCAACCTGACCAAGGGTACGATCGCGCTGACCGCCGCCGCTGGCCGCACGCCGTATTCGCGCCCGGAACTGCGTGTGTTCTACACCTACGCAACCTGGAACGAGAACGCCAAGGGTTGGGTGGCGTACGACGCCTACGGCACGCAGACCAACGGCAGCTCCTTCGGCATCCAGGCCGAGAGCTGGTGGTAAGCATCGCTTCGGTGCCCGCGTAAGCGGGCACCGCAGTGGACCTCTGCATTCCTCCTTTGATTGGAAGGTCACCTCCTTCCTGTGGTTGCCGTCTTGCCCGGAGGTAAGACGGCATTTTTTTCGTGCATCGCGCATCGGCTGCAGCGATGCACTGCGGAGCGCATGATGAAAAACAACACAGAACCTCGTCGCCTTCGTTGCCTTGCCGCGCTGTGCGTGGCGCTGGCGGCCGGCGACGCCGCCGCTGCCGAGCAGGGCAAGCTGCTGGTGTGGGTCAACAAGGACAAATGCTTCGATGCCTGGGTCGGCACCGCCGAGCGCTACACCAAGCAGACCGGTGTGCCGGTGAAGGTCGAAGCGACGATCCCCGATTTCTTCCATAACTCGGCCGCGGCCGGCAAAGGGCCGGACGTGGTGATCTGGGCGCACGACATCCTCGGCCGCTGGGTCGCCGATGGTCTGCTGCAACCGGTGGTACCGAGCCAGCGCGTGCGTGATGCGATCGACCCGCAGGGCTGGCAGGCCTTCTCGCTCGGCCGCAAGCTGTGGGGCTATCCGATCGGCATCGAAGCGATTCACCTGATCTACAACAAGCGCTACGTCAGCGCTCCGCCGCAGAGCTTCGACGACGTGGCGGCGCTGGACAAGCGGCTTGCCGCGCAGAACCGCAAGGCGATCCTGTGGGATCTCTCGCACATCTACTACAGCTGGCCGCTGCTCGCCGCGAATGGCGGCTACGCATTTAAGTCGCGTGAGGACGGCTGGAACGCCAACGACGTGGGCGTGGCGAATGCTGGCGCGCAGAAGGGCGCCAACCTGCTCGCGCGTCTTGTAAAGGATGGCGTGCTGCCGAACGGCGCCAGCCGCGAGGAAGCGGAAAGTGCCTTCCTCGAAGGCAAGGTTGCCATGACGATTGACGGCCCCTGGGTGTGGGACAAGCTCAAGGACGCCAACATCGACTTCGGCACCGCGGCGATCCCGCGCGTCGGCGGCAAGCCGGGCGCGCCCTTCGTCGGTGTGACCGGCGCGATGGTCAGCCGCGCGAGCCCGAACCGCAAGATTGCCACCGAGTTCATCGAGAACGCGCTGCTCGCGCCGGCTGCCTTGAAGGCCTGCAACGCCGACAAGTCACTCGGCGTGCCGGCGGATCTGCGCGTGCGTGCCGAACTCGCCAGCGACCCGCATGTGCGCGGCATGAGCGAGGCCGCGCGCAGCGGTGCGCCGATGCCGAACAACCCGGAAATGACCTACTTCTGGGCGCCGATGGAAACCGCGCTGGAAGGCATCGTGGAGGGCCGCAAGGCGCCTGCGGAGCTGCTCGGCGCAGCAGCCAAGCGTATCCGCGAGCGCTGACCTCGGCGCGCGCGGCAGGTGCGGCACTCGCGAAATCCTGCTTTCGGAGTGCCGCATTTCAGTGGTGGTTTTTCGTTAAGAAAATTGAGGCGAAAGCCCAAGTATTGATCGTTTGATCGTCGTGCCCGCGATCGCGAAGATGGCAGTCAGTCAGAAAGCGCAGTTTGCAGGATCAGCTAGTCGCATCGCGGCAGACACGAAGACCCATGAACGTCCTCACCATTGATACTGGCACCACCAACACCCGCGTCACCGTATGGTGCGACGGCGCGGTGCTGCATCGTGCGGCACGCCAGGTCGGCGTTCGCGATACCGCGATCAGCGGCAGCAGCGCGGCGCTGAAGGCCGGCGTGCGCGACACGATCGCCGATGCGCTGCACGGCGCCGGCATCGGCATCGATGCCGTCACGCGTGTGATTGCGTCGGGCATGATCACCTCCGAGCTGGGTCTGCGTCAGGTGCCGCATGTCGATGTGCCGGCGGGGCGCGATGTGCTGGCCGCCGCGATGGCCTCGGCGCGCATCCCCGAGGTGTGCCGCAAGACGCTGTGGTTCGTGCCCGGCGTGCGCAACGTTGCCGCCGATCTCGGCCTGCACAACTGCGAAGCGATGGACATGATGCGCGGCGAAGAGACCGAGACGATGGGCCTCATCGATCGCCTCGGCATCGCCGCGCCGGCGGTCGTCGTGCTGCCCGGCTCGCATTCCAAGTTCGTGCATCTCGATGCGCAGCAGCAGGTGGTTGGCTGCGTCACCACGCTCGCCGGCGAACTGCTGCATGTGCTCACGCACAACACGATTCTCGCCGGCTCGCTGGAGAGCGGCTTCGCCGATTCGATCGACGCCGAGATGCTGCTGGCCGGCGCGCTCGCCGCGCGCGACATCGGCCTCGGGCGCGCCGGCTTCGTCGTGCGCATCCTCGATCAATTCACGGTGTATGGCCGCAACGCGCGTGCCAACTACCTGCTTGGCGCGGTGCTGGCGGCGGACCTGATGACGCTGAAGAACAGCAGCGCGGTGCGCATGAGCCCTGGCACCCAGTTCGTGATCACCGGCAAACCGCTACTGCGCGAAGCGCTGGCGCTACTGGTGGCGGGGGACGATTTCTTCTCCGGCCGTGTCACGGTCACCAGCGATATCGAACAGGCCGATCTGGCCGGCTGGGGCGCGCTGTGCATCGCACGCGTGCGCGGCCTGGTGCCAGACGCCTTCTTCCCGCAGCCCGCGGTGGTGGCTGCGCCGCGCAAACCGGCACGCACGAAGGTGCCGGCATGAGCACCGCCTACGCACACTACCCCAGCCTTGCCGGCCGCCATGTGCTGATCAGCGGCGGCGCGAACGGCATCGGCGCGAGCCTGGTCGAACACTTCGCGCAGCAGCATGCGCGCGTGAGCTTCCTGGATGTCGATCGCGACGCGGGCGAACAGCTTTCCGTGAGGCTGGCCGGCGCTCGCCACCGCCCGCTCTTCATCGCCTGCGATGTGTGCGACGTGGCGGCGCTGGAAGCGGCCATCGTGCAGGCGCGCAGCGCGCGTGGCGGCATCGAGGTGCTGATCAACAACGCCGCGAACGACGAGCGCCATGCCGTCGGCGCGGTCAGCCCGCAGTACTGGGAACAGGCTTTCGCGGTGAACCTGCGCCATCACTTCTTCGCCGCGCAGGCGGTGTTCCCGGACATGCGCACGGCTGGGCGCGGCGCCGTCATCAACGTCGGATCCAATGGCTGGATGATCAAGGCGCCGGGCTATCCGCTGTATGCCGCGGCGAAGGCGGCGATCCACGGTCTCACGCGCAGCCTTGCGCGCGAATTCGGCGCCGCCGGGGTGCGCGTGAACACGCTGGTGCCCGGCTGGGTGATGACCGAGCGGCAACTCAAGCTGTGGGTCGGCCCCGGCGCCGACGCGGAAATCGAGCGCAACCAGTGCCTGCGCCAACGCCTGCAGGCCGACGACGTGGCGCGCCTCGCGCTGTTCCTCGCGGCGGACGACAGCGCGATGTGCACCGGGCAGGACTTCGTCATCGACGGGGGCTGGTCATGAACGGCATCGTGACGCCGCCGATCGCCGCCGTGCCGTTCTCGCTCACCGGCTTGCGCTGCGAGCTGGGCGAATGCGTGCATTGGGATGCCGACGCTGCCCGCCTGCTGTGGACCGACATCGAAGGCCGCTGCCTCTACGCCTGGACGCCCGCCAGCGGCGATGTCCGGCGTTGGGCGATGCCGTCGCGGCTCGCCTGCTTTGCGCTGGGCAAGCAGCCCGGCCGGCTGCTGCTGGGGCTGGAGCGCTCGCTCGCCAGCTTCGATCTCGAAACCGCCGTGCTGACCGAGCTGTGCCAGTTGCCGATCGGCGCTGGCCTGCGGATCAACGATGGCCGCTGCGACCGTGCCGGCAACTTCGTGTTCGGCCTGAAGAACGAACGCGATCGCTCGCCGCGCGAGAGCTTCTGGCGCTACACCGCGGCCGGTGACTTGCAGCCGCTGGCGCTGCCGCCGGTGGTGATCACCAACAGCCTGTGTTTCAGCGCCGATGGCACACGAATCCACTTTGCCGATTCGCTCGACTCGCGCATGCGCTGCGCCGACTACGATGCCGTGCTTGGCCGCGTGAGTGCGGTGCGCCCCTTCGGCCCGCACTTCGGTGCCGGCGTGGAGCCGGACGGCGCGGTGGTCGATAGCGAAGACGGCGTGTGGTGCGCGCTGTGGGGCGGCAGCCGCGTGGTACGGCTGGATGCCCGCGGCCGCATCAGCGACGAATACATGCTGCCGGTAAGCCTGCCGGCCTGCCCGGGCTTCGGCGGCGCAGCGCTGGAGCGGCTCTACGTGGCTACTGCGCGCGCCTTCCTGCCGCCGGATCTGCAGCGGCGCGAGCCACTGGCCGGCGCAATGCTCGAACTGCGCATTCCGGGTTTGCGCGGGCTCGCCGAAACCCGCTTCGGGGGCGCGCTGTGAGTGCGCCGCGCATCATCGCGATCCTGCGTGGCGTGCGTGAGCACGAAGCCGCCGCACAGCTCGATGCGCTGCGTGCGGCGGGCATCCTCGACGCCGAGATCCCCCTCAACGCACCGGGTGCCGAAGCCGCGCTCGAAGCCGCCCTGGGCTACGCCGGCACGCAGATGCGCATCGGCGCCGGCACCGTGCTGGATACCGCGGCGCTGTCGCGCGTTGCGCGCATCGGTGCGCAATTCGTGCTGACGCCCAATCTCAACGACGCAGTGGTGCGTGCGGCGGTGGAGCAGGGCATCGAGGTGGTGGTCGGTGTGGCCACGCCGAGCGAAGCCTTCGCCGCGCTGGCGGCCGGCGCCCCGGCGCTGAAGATCTTCCCCGCCGCGAGCCTTGGCGCCGGTTTCATTGCGGCGCTGCGCGCGGTGTTGCCGCCGGTACCGCTGTACGCGGTGGGCGGCATCGACGAACGCAACCTCGCGGCCTTCATCGCTGCCGGCTGCGCCGGTGCTGGCCTTGGCGGTGCGCTCTACCGCGCCGGCCAGACGCCGCGCCAGACCTACGCCCGCGCGATCGCGCTGCAAACTGCGCTGGAGGCCGTTGCAGCATGAAGGTCACCCGTTTCACAACTTACCGCGTCGCGCCGCGCTGGCTGTTCCTGAAGGTAGAAACCGACGCCGGCATCAGCGGCTGGGGCGAGCCGGTGATCGAGGGCAGGGCGCGCACCGTCGAAGCGGCGGTGCATGAGTTGGCCGAATACGTCATCGGCCGCGACCCGGCGCAGATCAACGACATCTGGCAGACGCTTTACCGCGGCGGCTTCTACCGCGGCGGCCCAGTGCTGATGAGCGCGATCGCCGGCATCGACCAGGCGCTGTGGGACATCAAGGGCAAGGCGCTCGGCGTGCCTGTGTACGAACTGCTCGGCGGCCGCGTGCGCGACCGCATGCGCACCTACCGCTGGGTCGGCGGCGACCGCCCGGCCGAACTCGTCGCCGCGATCGGCGAACAGCTCGCGGCCGGCTTCGACACCTTCAAGTTCAACGGCAGCGAAGAGCTGGCGATGCTCGCCGGCCCCCGTGCGGTGGATGCCGTCGTCGCGCGGGTCGTTGCGGTGCGCGAGGCCTTCGGCGATCGCGTCGATTTCGGCATCGACTTCCACGGCCGCGTCGCCGCGCCGATGGCGCGTGTGCTGTTGCGCGAGCTCGAACCCTTCCGCCCGCTCTTCGTCGAAGAACCGGTGCTGCCGGAGCAGGCCGAGCACTACCGCCGGCTCGCCGACAGCACTTCGATTCCGCTCGCGGCCGGTGAGCGCATGTACTCGCGCTTCGACTTCAAGCGGGTGCTCGCCGACGGCGGCCTCGCGATCCTGCAGCCCGACCCCTCGCACGCCGGCGGCATCACCGAATGCCACAAGATCGCCGCGATGGCCGAGGCGCACGACGTGGCCTTCGCGCCGCATTGCCCGCTTGGCCCGATCGCGCTGGCGGCCTGCCTGCAGCTCGATTTCGTCGCATACAACGCCGTGCTGCAGGAACACAGCATTGGCATCCATTACAACCAGGGCGCAGATCTGCTCGACTACGTGGTTAACCGCGAAGACTTCCGCATCGATGGCGGTTGCATCGCAGCGCTGCCACGGCCAGGGCTGGGCGTAGAGATCGACGAGGCACGCGTGATCGCCGCCAGCCGCAATGCGCCCGATTGGCGCAACCCGGTCTGGCGACACGCCGACGGCAGCGTCGCGGAGTGGTGAGCCCGCTCACCACCGGCAACACATCAGGAGAACCAAGCATGGCCAGCATTTCCTTCCGCGGCATCAACAAGACCTACGCCGGCAACGTGTCGGTGATCCGCGACGTCGATCTCGATATCGCGGATGGCGAGTTGTGCGTCTTCGTCGGCCCCTCGGGCTGCGGCAAATCGACGCTGCTGCGCATGGTCGCGGGGCTGGAAGACATCACCTCGGGCGACCTGCTGATCGACGGCAAACAGGTCAACAAGCTGCCGCCCTCCGCACGCGGCATCGCGATGGTGTTCCAGAGCTACGCGCTGTATCCGCACATGACGGTGGCGCGCAACATGGGCTTCGCGCTGCGTCTGGCGCACACCGCCAAGGCGGCGATCGACGGCAGCGTGGACAAGGCCGCGCGCATCCTGCAGGTGGAACACCTGCTTGAACGCAAGCCGAAGGAACTCTCCGGTGGCCAGCGCCAGCGCGTGGCGATCGGCCGCGCCATCGTGCGCGAACCGGGCGTGTTCCTGTTCGACGAACCGCTCTCCAACCTCGACGCCGCGCTGCGCGTGCAGACCCGCATCGAGATCGCCCGCCTGCAGCGCAAGCTCGGCAAGGCGAGCATGATCTACGTGACGCACGATCAGGTCGAAGCGATGACGTTGGCCGACAAGATCGTGCTGCTGAACACCGGTGAAGATACGCAACGCTACGGCAGCATCGCGCAGGTCGGCTCGCCGCTGGAGCTCTACCACCGCCCGCGCAACCTGTTCGCGGCCGGCTTCATCGGCTCGCCGAAGATGAACCTGATCCCCGGCATGCTGGTGTCCGCTACGCCGACGCACGCCGAAGTGCGCATCGAAACCGGCGAGCTGCTGACGGCCGAACTCGACGCGACGCGCCTGCCGCTGGGCGCCAAGGTCACGCTGGGTGTGCGGCCGGAACACATCGTGCCGGGCGCCACCGACGTGCAGACGCTGAACCGCCAGGTGATGTGGGCGGAGCGCCTGGGCGAATCCACTTTCATCTACCTGGAGCAGGCTTGCTCGGCCGATGCGCTGATCGCCAAGGCCAAGGGCGACCAGCCGGTGCCGCGCGGCGAAATGGTCGCGCTGGGCATTCCGCCGGCCGCCTGCCACCTGTTCGACGACGCGGGCCAGGCGCTGCCGCGCCCCTGCCACGAGCTGGCAGGGTTCAAACTACCCTGGCTCAACAAGGAAACAAGCCGCCACGCTGCACCCGAAGTGCAGATGGCCTGACCGTGCAGTACGCTGGCCGCATCGCCCGAATCCCCCAATCCCTCCCCCCAGGGTGGTGGCGGCCAGCCCCCATTTTCAAGAACGGTGCCGCTGCAGCCACTGCAGCCGGTGCGGTGAAAGGAAGACCATGAAGATTCTCGTGACCGGCGGCGCCGGCTACATCGGCAGCATCACCAGCGTGCAACTGATCGGCGCCGGCTACGAGCCGGTGATCGTCGATAACTTCTGCAACGCCAGCCCCAAGGTGCTCGACCGCATCGAGCAGATCGCCGGCCGTCGCCCCACGCTCTACACCGGCGACATCCGCGACCGCGCGCTGCTCGACCGCATCTTCGCCGAGCACAAGATCGAAGCGGTGATCCACTTCGCCGCGCTGAAGGCCGTCGGCGAATCGGTCGCCAAGCCGCTGGAGTACTACGAGAACAACCTCGGCGGCACCTTCGTGCTGCTCGAAGCGATGCGCGCGGCAGGGGTGAAGAACTTCGTCTTCAGCAGCTCCGCGACCGTGTATGGCGACCCGGCCTCGGTGCCGATCCGCGAGGATTTCCCGACCCGCGCCACCAACCCCTACGGCTGGACCAAGCTGATGATGGAGCAGGTGCTGACCGACTTCCAGCACGCCACGCCGGACTGGTCGGTGACCCTGCTGCGCTACTTCAACCCGGTCGGCGCCCACCCCAGCGGCCTGATGGGCGAAGACCCGCAAGGCATCCCGAACAACCTGATGCCGTATCTGGCGCAGGTCGCCGTCGGCCGCCGCGAATTCCTGTCGGTGTATGGCAGCGATTACCCGACGCCGGACGGCACCGGCGTGCGCGACTACATCCATGTGATGGATCTCGCCGACGGCCACATCGCCGCCTTGCGCGCGCGCCAGGGCAGGGCCGGCGTGCATGTGTTCAACCTCGGCAGCGGCCACGGCAACAGCGTGCTCGAAATGGTCGCCGCCTTCGGCCGCGCGGTCGGTCGTGAGCTGCCCTACAAGCTGGTCGAACGACGCGCCGGCGACATCGCCGAATGCTGGGCCGACCCGGCCTACGCCGAACGCGAGCTCGGCTGGCGCGCCACGCGCAGCCTCGACGATATGACCCGCGACACCTGGAACTGGCAGTCGAAGAATCCGAACGGTTATCAGGACGCCTGAATACGAATCGTCGCCCGGCATCCTGAAGGCACAAGTTTGAATTGAAGAATTGAAGGAAAGAGGTACCCCAGATGTTTGACCCGATCGATCACCCGCACCGCCGCTACAACCCGCTGAAGGGTGACTGGGTGCTGGTCTCTCCGCACCGTGCGAAGCGCCCCTGGCAAGGCCAGCAGGAAACGCCGGACCGCAGCGCGCGCCCCGCGCACGACCCCGAGTGCTACCTGTGCGCGCGAAACAAGCGCGTCACCGGCGAGACCAACCCGGACTACGCGCACACCTTCGTCTTCACCAACGACTTCGCCGCGCTGATGACCGACACGCCGGCCGCGCCCGAATCGGCCGACCCGCTGTTCCAGCTGCAGAGCGCGCGCGGCACCAGCCGGGTGATCTGCTTCTCGCCGGACCACAGCAAGTCGCTGCCCGAGTTGTCGCTGGCGTCGATCGGCCATGTCATCGACACCTGGCAGGTGGAATCCGCCGATCTCGGCAAGACCTACCCCTGGGTGCAGGTTTTCGAGAACAAGGGCGCGATGATGGGCTGCTCCAACCCGCACCCGCACGGCCAGATCTGGGCCAACAGCTTCCTGCCGAACGAGGCCGCCGCCGAGCAGCGCACGCAGGCCGAATACTTTGCCAAGAACGGCCGCCCGCTGCTGCTGGACTACGCCGCGCGTGAAGTCGCCGATGGTGCCCGCACCGTGGTCGAAACGGAACACTGGATCGCCGTGGTGCCCTACTGGGCCGCGTGGCCCTTCGAGACCCTGCTGATGCCCAAGGCCGCCCATGTGCGCCGCATCACCGAGCTCTCGCTGGCGCAGAAGGCGGACCTTGCCGTCGCGCTGAAGAAGCTGACCAGCCGTTACGACAACCTGTTCCAATGCTCCTTCCCGTACTCCATGGGCTGGCACGGCGCGCCGTTTGGGGATGAGGCCGGCACCGAGCACTGGCAACTCCACGCGCACTTCTACCCGCCGCTGCTGCGTTCGGCCACGGTGCGCAAGTTCATGGTCGGCTACGAAATGCTCGCCGAGGCCCAGCGCGACCTCACCGCCGAGCAGGCCGCCGACAAGCTGCGCGCCGTCAGCGATGTCCACTTCCTGGAGAGTGCAGCATGAGCAGCCCTCAACAACGCACCCGCGACACCTTCGCCCAGCACTTCGGCGACGGCGGCATCACCGTCCGCGCGCCCGGCCGGGTAAACCTGATCGGTGAGCACACCGACTACAACGACGGCTTCGTGCTGCCCTGCGCGATCGACTACGAAACCGCGGTCACCGGCCGCGTGCGTGCCGACCGCACCGTGCGCGTCATCGCCGCCGACTACGCCGACGCGACCGACGAGTTCTCGCTCGACGCTGAAATCGTGCCGCGCGACGACGCGATGTGGGCCAACTATGTGCGCGGCGTCGTCAAGTTCCTGCTCGCCCGTGGCTTGAAGCTCGGCGGCGCGGATCTGGTGATCTCCGGCAACGTGCCGCAAGGCGCGGGGCTCTCGTCCTCTGCGGCGCTCGAAGTCGCAGTCGGCCAGGCCTTCAAGACGCTGTTCCAGTTGCCGGTGTCGGCCACCGAGCTCGCGCTCAACGGCCAGCAAGCCGAGAACCAGTTCGTCGGCTGCAACTGCGGCATCATGGATCAGCTGATCTCCGCGCAAGGCCAGGCCGCCCATGCGCTGCTGATCGACTGCCGCTCGCTGGAAACCCGCGCCGTCGCGCTGCCCGAAGGCGTCGCGGTGATGATCCTGAACTCCAACGTGCGCCGTGGTCTGGTCGACAGCGAGTACAACACCCGCCGCGAGCAATGCGAAGCCGCCGCGCGCCACTACGGCGTCAAGGCGCTGCGCGACATCGACGAAGCCGCGCTGGAAGCCGGCAAGGCCGGGCTCGATGCGCTCACCTATCGCCGCGCCCGCCACGTCGTCACCGAAAACGCCCGCACCCTGGCTGCCGCCGACGCGCTGGCCGCGGGCGAGCTGCGCCGCATGGGCGCGCTGATGGCCGCCTCGCACGCCTCGATGCGCGACGACTTCGAGATCACCGTTGCACCGATCGATACCTTGGTCAACATCGTCAAGGAAGTCATCGGCGAAGATGGCGGCGTGCGCATGACGGGCGGCGGCTTCGGCGGCTGCGTCGTCGCGCTGGTGCCGCTGGCGCAAGTCGCCGCGGTTGAAGCGGCGGTGGCGGCCCAGTACCGCTCGCCGGAAGGCAAACCGGCCACGGTGTACGTGTGCCGGGCAACGAACGGAGCAGGGGAAGCATGATGGACACGGCAGCGGCACGCATCTTCAAACTGGAGCACCCGGGCGGTCTGCGCATCGCGGTGATGGACATCGGGGCCACCTGGCTGTCCTGTGAAGTGCCGCTGGCCGGTGGCGGGCACCGCGAGGTGCTGCTCGGCTGCGACAGCGCCGAGGACTACGCTAAGCAGAGCGCCTACCTCGGCGCCATCATCGGCCGCTACGCCAACCGCATCACCGATGCGCGCTTCACGCTCGACGGCGAAACCTACACGCTCGCCGCCAACAACGGCCCCAACAACCTGCATGGCGGGCCGGAGGGCTTCGACCGCCAGCGCTGGACGCTCGTCTCGCACAGCGCCACCGAGCTGGTGCTGGCGATCGACTCGCCCGACGGCGACCAGGGCTTCCCCGGCCGCGCGCAGGTGCAGGTGCGCTACGCACTCACCGATGCCGGCACGGTGCAGATCGACTTCACGGCAGAAGTCGACAAGGCCTGCCCGATTGCACTCACCAGCCACGCCTACTTCAACCTCGACGGCGTCACGCCGGACGGTGACATCCGCGCGCAGACGCTGAAGATCGCCGCCGAGCGCTATGTGCCGGTCGACGCCACACTCGCCCCGCTGGGCGAGCCGGCCGAGGTCGCGGGCACACCCTTCGACTTCCGCAAACCCTGCCGCATCGGCAGCGCCTGGCCCGACGCGGTGCGCGACAACGAACAACTGCGCAACGGTGCCGGCTACGACCACAGCTTCCTGCTCGACGAGGCCTGCCGCCACGCCACCGTGCCCGCCGCCGAACTCGCCGCCGCCGACTGGAAGCTCACGATGCGCGTCTACACCGACCAGCCCGCCATACAGTGCTACAGCGGTAACTTCCTCACCGGCATCCCCGCCCGCGGCGGCCGGCACTACACCGCCCACGCCGGCATCGCGCTGGAACCCGGCTACCCCCCCGACAGCCCCAACCAGCGCGCCTGGTCCGGCTGCATCCTGCGGCCGGGGCAAGTTGGGAAGGGGACGATTCGGTTTGTGTTTGAGGCGTCGTAGTCGAGCCAAACCCGATGTGAAAGCCCCGCGCCGAAATGCAAAAGCCGCCCTCGTAGGCGGCTTTGCTTTTCTTGCGCAGGCTTTGTCTTTTGCGTCATGACATCGGTCCGGACGGAGTTCCAGCCGTCTCACGAAACCGAGGCTAGCGTCCGACTTCTCAAGTTCAGCCCACACTACCGGGCGCCCCTAATCTCAACACCGTAGGGCGGAAAAGCGCAGCGCCTTCCGCCGCATGGAGCCGCACCCCTCAGCCCCCACGTTCCCCACCAGCAATATCGGGCACCTCGTCGACGGTCCAGTCAGGCGCCTAGACGCCTCGTGCAACACAGTGGAGAAACGAGGAGTAGGGCCAGTCCCGAACACTGGTCACCAGCCCATGCTTGACCGGATTGATGTGCACGTAGTCGAGGTGCGCGGCATAGTCGCGCTCGTCGCGAATCGTGTGCTCCCAGAACCGCCGCTGCCAGATGCCCCGTTCGCCCCTCGCGGCGCGCGCCGCGGAGATGCGTTCGCTCTTCGGTAGGGCTTTCGCGAAGGCGACCTTGATCGCCCGCCAGCGGCCGGAGTAATCGCTGTCGCCCGGCGGTAGCGTCCAGACCGCATGCATGTGGTCCGGCAGCACCACCCACGCATCGATGTGGAAGGGGCGACGGGCACGAACCGTTCTCACCGCGTCACGCAGAGCGTCGATCTGCGTGACGAGCGTGCTGGCCTTGCGTTCGAGCAGGTTTACCGTGAAGAAGAAGGTCCCGCCAGGAACCCGGTTGCGGCGATAGTCGGGCATGGTGGGATTGTGCCGAGGGCGGGCATGCGGCGGAAGGCGCTTCGCTCTTCCGCCCTACGCGCTACAGATTCAGCCCGACCTACCGGTTCGTTATCGCTTGTGGCGCGTATCAACGAAAATCATGGCGTCCTGGGCCAGTTGCGCGCAGAACGAGGTCATGCCGCTTCGTTCAAGTTCATTTGCCTTGCTTGCTTCGAACTTCTTAAGACCTTCGATCTTGTACGCGTAATAGTCGGAGACCCCCTTGCTGTTATCAACCAGCATAGCTGCCTTCTTCAGGTAGTCAGAAACCGTTGAATAAAAACTCGGTGATGAGTTCGTGTGCTCCTTGCCAGACAACGCGCCTTCTAGCACGCCGTCACATCTCGCATACACCATGAACAGGCCTTCATCGCCAGCGGCGCACGGACTCACAAGCACTAGACTACTTAGAACGACTAAAAGGATCTTCATACAGGATCGCACTTGAACTACTCCGGAAACGTTGAGTCCAGCACTTCTTGACCCGTCGAGTTGTTTAACAGTCGGCTCCAACATCAGTGCCTTCCTTTCCGAGACCGCATACGCCGCCAATCACTCGGGCAAGCTCGAAGACGTCGTACCGAGGTCGCTCTAGAAAGCCGTATCCCGCGCGGCAAAGCGTCTCGAACTGACTGACATTACCTCGCAACGCCTTGCACGAAGCATCCCAATCCGGTCAGAGGTTGTCAGTCGAGACGGCAAGACGATGAGGGCCTTTGTCGGGACGTCCATGCTCGCGATAGGATAGCTGTACTTCCGTCGTCAGGGTCTCCTCATGGAATTTTCTCTGCATGCCCTGAGACGCTGCGTTGCTTGCGCAGTGCTCTTGACTGCTATTGCGAACCCAATGGCCATAGCTGGGCAGCCGCCATTAGCCGCCGGCTCTTTCATCCTTCAAAGCATGGTGAACAATGAGGATCAACACCCGGGACTCGGTACCACTTGGAGTTACCGCGGGGATGGGAGATATCACGGCGCAGACCGGATCAAAGCGACGGTCTATCTGTACTCCCGCGAGAATGCTGGCGTGCCGACGGGCGTGGACTCTGATGCTGTAAAGGTTGAGTTTGCGACCGCCCTGTCAAACGTCCGCGAGTTGAACGATCGGGTGCAGCGCACGGTGGCGCCTGAGGTTGCCGAGATCCGAGGCTATTCTGTGAGATACGCGCAATTCCTCATCGGCGATACGGACGATGGCGGCGGGTCAATTTCACACCTTGTACTGATGGGCCTTGGGGGGCAGTTCGTCAAGATTCGCATCACCCATCCGCGCACGGAGGCGGAAGTCTACATGGGCCGTATCACGGACTTTCTTGGCGACGTTGTTTTGGCAATCGGCGAAAAGAATATGGGCGTCGGAATTGGCCGCGTCGAGCAATGCAAAGATCTGGCTGAGATTGCGTTTTGGGCGGCTCAGAGCCATCTGGATCGTGGAGCGAAGCGCGAACTTGAGTCTGTTTCAAAAGATACATTGAAGGCAAATGCGCGGAGGGATGCAATCGCTCAATCTGAAATTGATCGTGCCGCCATCGTGGGCGGGGCCTCACACGGGAATCGCGGTGAGGGCCTGACGAGCATTGGTGCCGCGAGGAAGGATGCGATACTTACGGCTATTCATTTGAATAGTCAGTGCATGCAGGGCGAATCATTTTGACTAGTGTATTGCTGCGCGGAACCCACGCTTGCCAAGTGGTCGCGCGGTGAAAGGGGGGTACGCCGTCGGCTAACCCGCCCTACGTCGGTGATTCTCTTTCGGGCGTCCTTAGTGCCGTAGGTTGGGTTGAGCGCAGCGAAGCCCAACGCCTTTGCAAGCGCCACCGCATGGCGACGGTGCGTCGGCCGGGGGCCCGCCCCCGGCGGGCGTCTTACTTTCTGGCAACAGCACCAGAAAGTAAGCAAAGAGTGCCGCCCGGCGTTCGCGGTCAGGCGCCTTGCGCCTGACTTCCCTCGCGTGCTCGCGAAGTCGGGCAGCTGTGGAACTCGGCCCTGCGGGCCTCAAACAGTCCTCGCCGTCGGCGCTGCGCGCCGATCCCCCGACCCCGCTGCGCCACTCGGCGCTCTCGACGGGAACCAAAGTCAAAACCATCGCAGCTCGTTAGCTTGGGCCGCATGAAGTGAAGCCCAACGCGCAGAGCGCCCGAGAAACCCACGCATGCGCTTCGCCCCGTTCATCCCTGGCCCTTCTTGCTGCGCGCCTTGTCGAACTTCCGCCAGTAAGTGAAGACGTCTTCCTGCACTTCGAATTCGAGGTCGTCGAGCCGCGCTTGCATTCGTGCGCGCGCGTCCGCGACGGCCTTGTTGTAGATGCTGGGGCCGATCTCTTCGAGGAAGAAGTTCAACAGCGCGCCCGCCGTCATGTTCCCGATCGGCGCGTCCATGTTTTCGGAGAAATATCGCTGGATGGACTCGATGGCCTGCTGGCGGTCGAGTTTGTCGAGTTCGATGGACATGGCGGGGCCTTGCTGAACGGTCGGGTTGAGGGCGCGGCGTCGATGCGGCACCACGCCGTTGCAGATAATGCCGCAAGGCGTGTGGGCTGCCTACCGCATTGCCCGCCGACGAGGCATCAACTCTTCGGCGGCGCCGACACGGCCTTCATCTTCTCGGCCCCTTCATCGCTGATTTGCTGAATCTTCGGCAGGAGCTTCGACATGCGCTCCTGCATGATCTGCATCGAGGTCTGCATCACCTGCGGCATCTTCTTGATCACAGCCTGGCCCGCCGGCGATTTGTAGAACGAAAGCATTCCATCCACCTCTTTCTGCGTGAACGTCTTCTGGTAGATCTCGAGGAACATCGGCTCGAGCGCTTCCCATTTCAGTTCCTCTTTCACCAGGCCCGTCAGCTTCTCCTGCGTCTCAAGCATCACCTTCTCTTGCTCCGCAGTGAGCGCCTGATCTGCCGACGCCTGCTTCATGGATGCCTTCATCATCGAATCCATTTGCAGCATCACGCTATCGATCAGCTTCTTCGAATCGGTGACCTCGATCAGGCGTTTGACCGACGCCTCGCTTGCCGGACGGTCAGCCGCCGTGGCGGGCAGCATGGTGGCGCTAAGAAATAGGGCGAGGGCGAGTTGTGCAATTCTCACGGGTGCATTCCTTGGTGGATCAGTGTTGGATTGATTGGGCGCGAGCGCGCCGGGGGACAAAAGCCTAGCAGCTTGGTGCGGCGCTCGTTGGCCGGTATTGCGTGGTGTGTGATTAAAAGCGGCGTTCAATTGCCTGCGGTGTCGCGCCGAAGCACAACATGCGTCGCCTTCTCGCTCGCCACATGCTGCACGCACTTGAACCCACCGGCGCGCAGATCAACGCCTTCCAGCAGGCGTTCGCCGCTGCCCAGCAGCACCGGCGCAATCGCCAGATGCATTTCATCGATCAGCCCCGCGCGCAGATATTGCTGAATGGTGTTGGCGCCGCCGCCGATCCGCACGTCCCTTTCGCCAGCAGCCTCGCGCGCACGATCCAGCGCTTCGACAATGCCGCCGGTGACGAAATGAAACGTCGTGTTGCCCGCCATCTCGATCGAAGGGCGGGCATGGTGCGTGAGGATGAAAACCGGCACGTGGTAGGGCGGTTCATCGCCCCACCAGCCTTTCCAGCTCAGGTCCGGCCACGGGCCGCGCATCGGGCTGAACATGTTCCGCCCCAGAATCCAGGCGCCGATATTGGTGAAGCCCCGCACGGCGAATTCATCGTCCACGCCGGTCGTGCCACCCTCCGCACCGAACAGCGCGCGCTGAAAGGTGCGCGTCGGCCAGGCCCACTGGTGCAAGTCCGCACCGCCCACCCCCATCGGGTTTTTGATGTCCTGATCCGGCCCGGCGCCGTAGCCATCCAGGGAAATCGTTAAGCTCTCAACTCGCACTCGCGTCATCTCAATTCCCCTCGATTTTCAACGTCGCCTGAATGTTCGACCTACCGCGCAGCGATGCACAACCGCATCGAACACCACGCCCGCTGCGCGCTCAGCCCGCTTGCTTGAGCCCCCAGACCACCACCAAGGCCGCCCCCATCGCCACCTGCGCCCACACCGCCACCCGCGTCAGCCTCATCAACCCCGCACCCAGCGATTCGCGTGACCTGACAAGCACGCCGACAAGCAACACCGGAAAGTACGCCAGCACCCAGGCAAACCACGCCACCCCGATGCCCATGCATCCGAAGCTTTCGCACCGCAGTCGCCATATCAACACGACGCACACGGCCAGCGCTAGCACGGCGACGACATAAATTGCGGCGAGTGCTTTGCTCACGGATTGGGGCCTTGAGTGTTTGAAAACCTGACTCGAATCTTGACCTGCGGGCGACCGGCCACAGCGCGGAGCCTGCGGTGTCCGCGCGCCCGCCGAGCGTACGGCGAGCATGGCGGATTTGCCAGATCCCGCCGGCGACGGGGCCTGCCACGGCCGCTGGCCGGGTAGCGACGTTCGAGATGAGCGGCGGCGCCCCGCGTGCCGGGTGAAGTGACCTTGAGGGAAGGGCTAGGCATTGCTGCCTGACTTCGGATGAATCGTTTCGCCTTTGCTCAGCATGTCCACAAATTGAGCGATCCGCTTGGCGCGGGTTTCCGGTTTCTTGCAGTTGTGGACGCGGAAGAGGATGGCGTATCGATTCCGGCTGTCGAGCCCTGCGAAGAACGCCATTGCTTCACTGTTCCCGTCCAGCGCTTGCTGCAAATCGCCGGGGACCTCTGCCGTGCTGGCAGAGGCATAGGCCGCGTCCCAGCGCCCATCCTCCTTCGCACGCTCAATCGCCTGCAGGCCGGCGGCTCGCATCCTGCCAGATGCGATCAGCGCCTCCACCTTGGCCTTGTTGACCTGGGACCAGATGCTTTTCGGTGTTCGGGGCGTGAATCGCTGGAGCCAGTAGTGCTCATCCTGGGACTTCTTCTGCCCGTCGATCCAGCCGAAACACAGCGCGCTCTCAAGGGCCTCGGCATAAGTGAGCGTTGGCTGCGCGGCCCCTTTCTTCGCAATGCGCAGCCATACCGCCGGCGAAGTGGCGCCATGTTGCTCGAGCCAGGCTTCCCAGTCCGCTTGCGCCTTCATCGTCAGTATCGATTCGCTCATATCGCGCTTCGCCATGGGTATTCCGAGTTAAGCGTCAGCAACCCAAGTCCGCCGGATATCCATCGGCGTGAGCGCCGCACGAACCGTGTCGAGATCAAAGGCGTTCATTCGTGCGCCGAGTCGGATTTGACCGAGGCGCGTTACGACCGCGCTGCGCTCGCTAAAGTGCTGGCCGTGCCGGCTTGCCGCGCGGCATCGCTGGACCCGCGACACCACGTTTGGCGCCCTGGCGGCGCCACATGATCTTGCCGCAAGCGCCGTCGCCTGCCTATGGGTTCGTTGTCACCGCGACTCGTATCCGCCCCGCGGTGACACCCTCTGCGGGGCTCCAGTGCGACTTTTCCTCGCGACCTGGCCGCGTGGCGTCTGGGAGAGGGGCGCGCGGCCGAGTGCTGCGCTGCGGCACCAGCGGACGCGCATCAGGTGCTAACCGGCTTGCCCGTCCAGGAGCTGAGCTTTGCCGCAGCAATTGACGCGCCGACCTCGTCGTTGGATTCACCGAGCGTGATCGATGAGAAACCGCCCAGCGACAGCGAGACGGAGTACCGGCCGCTCGTTCTGCCTTCTTGCGCGTACACATCGGCGAGGCTGATGTTGCGCACCTGATCGAAGCGGCACAGCACGCCTTTGATGTTTGAAACGCACTTTGTTTTGCGGTTGAGCGTGAGCGCCTGAAAGCTGCCGCGGATGGTCAGCTCGTCCTCAGACTCGGACAGCACCTGGAAGTCGCTGCCGTCTTCGCTGTTGTCGCTTGGATCGGGAAACAGCGGGGCGTCGTTGTCTATCCAGCGTGGCGCGCGAAAGAACACGAAGGCGAGTGCCAGGGCGAACGCTGCGATGCCGAGCGAGAACGTCGACGCAATCAGTGCGGCAATCACGGCGGCGCCCGCCAGAAAATATGAAACGCGGTCCATCGATCAAAAGACTCCGTGCCGGACGTTGGTGTGCGCGCGAGTGGGTTGCAGCGGGAGGGAGTCTAGCGCGCAGCCCGGCTGGGTCAGTTCGCCGCACGCGTCTTGGGCAAACGCTTGCCGAGACGGCGTGGGCGAAGAGCTGCGGTGTTCAGCGCTCGGCGGCCGGCGTTCTGGTGATCTGGGTGATCCAGGCAAACAGTTCATCGAGGTCGTAGTCGCCGCTGTGCGGCACACCCCAGGGCAGCGCGAAGTCGACCGGGCGGCCTTGCTGCTGCAGGGTCAGCGCGAGGATGGTGGGGATCGCGAACGAGGTGTCGCGGTCGGCGGCGCCGTGGCGGATGCGCCAGAACGCGGCGTTGGTGGCGCCGGCTGCGCCGAGGTAGCTCAGCGGGTTCATCATGCGCACCGTCTGGGCATCGGCGCGCGTTGCGCCGGCGATGCGACTGTTCGCGAGCGAGAACTCGGTGAAGTGGCGCGCTTTGACTTGTTCCGTGCCGAAGAGGTCGTTTTCGCCGCTGCCGAGGTCCAGCGCATCGAACGCGGGCGGCGTTTTCTGGCGCGCCATGCCGCGCACATAGGCGGCGAAGTCGATGTCACGCACCGTGGCATCTTCCAGCTTCACCCCGGCCGTCGCGCCGACCGGCTGCCCGGCCGCCTGGGCCTGCTGGGCGGAGGCGATCAGCAGGCGCTTCACATAGTCCTTGAACGGGCCGTTGCCCTGGGCGTCCAGCGTCAGGGCGCGGCCGTCGGGGCTGCGCAGCGCGAGGCTGTTGAGGTAGGCCGGGAACTGCGTCTTCAACGCGTTGGAGAGCGCGATCTGGTCGGCGGTGAGCGTGCCGGCAACTTCCTTGCGCTCGACCTTGAAGTCGAGCATGGAGATCGAGATGCCCTTGTAGTCGTGAACGCCGTCGAACTGCCATTCGTAGGCGGCGTCGGCGTGCTCGAGATTGGTGATCGGGCAGTAGGCCGACACGGCGAAGATGTCGTCGCGCGCCGGGGCTGCGCCGAGCGCGCGAAGCGCGGGCTCGAAGTCGGCGCTGTTGCCGCTTGCGCCCAGCAGCGCGGAGAGTGCGCCGCCCGCGCTGGTGCCGTTGGAGATGATGCGTTCGGCGTTGCCCGGCATGCGGGCGTCGTTGAAACGCAGATAGCGCACCGCGGCTTTCAGATCGACGATGGCAGCGGGCGCCTTGCCGGTGTAGCGGCCCTCAGCGTTCTGGTTGGTGCGACCCCGTGCGCCGGGCGCGGCGACGATGTAGCCACGCAGCAGTGCTTCGGCGATGGTGTTCGGGCGATTCGGCGGGCCGGGCATTTTGGCGCCGTCGAGCGATCCGGGGCGCGCGGGCATGTAGCCGCCGACCTGATTGGGCAGAAAGATCGGTGCGGTCTCCGCGGTGAAGGCGCCGATCCGTTCGCCGCGGAAGTACGCATCGGGCACGTAGATGTTCATCGCCTGAAGGCTCGCGTCGACCGGCTTGGCGACGTAGACGATGTTCTCGTAGGCGCGCACGGTGATGCGCTGGCCGCGCAGTTCCACTTCCCGCTTCACATAGTGATTGGCGTCGAAATTCAGATCCGCGGCGGAAGGGGCCGCGTGGGCGGCATTGAGACTGATCGCGCCAGCGGTGGCGGCAGTGGTCAGCAGGCTCCGTAGGCTCATGGGGTACTCCAACGCGTGGCCGGCAAGGGAACGGCCAATGCTCTCAGAATGCCGGCTGGCTGGCCACGGCGCGTCACATCTTGCAATGAGTGTGTGGCGCCGATCGCCTGACGAGGCGAGTGCGGGGTGCGCCGACTGACCCGGAGCTCAGACCCGATCGCGCACGATCAGGTAAGCCCCGGCAACGAGCAGCGCCGCGCCGAGCAGCGAGGGCATGCCAAGCCTCGACAAGGGGTTGTCGGCCTTCAGGGCGTCGGCGGCGAGGCCGGCGATGAGCTGGCTGGCGACGAGCAGCGAGATGGTCGCGGCGGCGCCGACCCGCTGGTAGCCCATGATGCCGGCGAACACGAAGAAGGCGCCGAGCAGGCCCGGCACCAGCCACCACCACCGTGCAGCGCTGAGCGCTTCGGTGATGCCGGCGACGCCGTTGCGCGCGAGCAGGGCGCTGACCAGCAGCACCAGCCCGACCGCGGAGTTAACGACCAGCGTGATGACGATCGTCGACACGGACTGCGTGATGCGCACCATCAGCAGGTTCTGGATCACCAGCGCGGCGCCGGCGGCGGCGAGCATGGCGAGGGTGAGGGTGGTGTTCATCGTGGTCGGCCCGCGTGGGCGCTCAGCCATCCACCGGCCGGGCCGGGGTGTCGAGCAGCAACTGGTAGAAGGCGAGGTCTAGCCAGCGGCCGAACTTGAAACCGACTTCGGGCAGGGTGCCGACATGCTTGAAGCCGAGCCGCTGGTGCAGCGCGATGCTCCCTGTGTTGGCGGCGTCGATGCCGCCGATCATCGCGTGCACGCCGTTGCGCCGTGCGGCGGCGATCAACGCCTGCATCACCTCCGGCCCGAGGCCCTTGCCGCGGTGATCTTTATGCACATACACCGAATGCTCGACGCTGTACTTGTAGGCCGGCCACGCGCGGAAGGTGCCGTAGCTGCCGAAGGCGAGCAGCCGGCCCTCTGTGTCCTCGATGCCCAGCACCGGAAAGCCGCCTTTTCGCTTGGTTTCGAACCAGGTGACCATGCTTTCGGGCGGGCGGGGCGTGTAGTCGTACAGCGCGGTCGAGTTGACGATGGCCTCGTTGAAGATCGCGAGGATCGCGTCGGCGTGGCGCTCGAAGCTGCAGTCGACCAGGGTATGGGTGCTCATGGTGCGGATCTCGTCTGTAAGGGGCTGGTGCTCAGCGCCAGCAGGTAGCGGGCCTCATGCTGGCCCGGGTTGTGGAATACGACGCGGTCGCCCAGCGTCATCGCCAGGCAGTCGCCGGCTTCGAGCTGCCAGTGCTGATCGCCGGCGGTGATCGCCATCTCGCCTTCGAGCAGCCAGAGTTGCTGGTGGATCGCGATGCTGCGCGTCGGGTTGTCGAAGCTCACCCTCTGGCCGGCTGGGAAGCGCAGCTCCACCAGCTCGATCGGCGAGCGCCAGCTGGCGGGCGAGAGTTGACGGCGCACATAGCCGGAACCGGGGTCGGTCCACACCGCTTGATCCGCCACCCGCGCGACCGGTTGCGGTGCGGGTGCGGGCGACTCGGGTGCGAGCAGCGTCGGCAGCGACACGCCCAGCGCGTCGGCGAGCTTGTTCAGCACCGCGGCGGTGGGGCTGGTTTCCTGCCGCTCGATCAGCGAAATCATCGAACGGCTGACGCCACTCAGGTCGGCGAGCTGGTCCAGCGTGAAGGCGCGCGCCTTGCGCAGGGCGCGGATGCGGGCGGAGAGAGCAGCGTCAAAATCCATCGTTCCAGTATATTGGAACTGCGCTCCACATAAAAAGCCCGGTGTTGGAACCGACGCCGGGCGCTCAGGCGGCTGAGCCGTCGGAGGGGGCGTGTTCGCCGAGCGTGGGCTGGAACACCACGTCGAAGCGTTCGCAGGCGACCAGCATGTCGGGCGAGAACGGGCGGCCGGCGCGTGCGCATTCACGTTCGAAGTAGGCGCGGTGGGCGTCTTGCCAGTAGCGCAGCGAGCCGTCGCCTTCGCCCTCGGCCGCGGCGAAATCGGCAGTGACTTCATCGAAGCGCACGATATCAATCGTGCGCGTTTCGATGATGCACAAGGGGGTGCCGGCCGCGTTCGTAACGATGCTCAGATCCCCGGCGCGGGGGATACGGCTACCCGCCGCCTCGTAGGCCCACACGGCGCCGGTGGTTGCGCGCTTGGTGCCGCGCAGCACCAGTTCGGCCAGCTCGTCGATCAGCGCGGCGCTGTCGCCGAAGGTGCATTCCTCGTAGAACTGCGCATCGCTGACACCGCTGCGGTTGTGTTTGAACGCCTCCCAGAAGGGGCGCAGGCGGTCGGGGATCGTCATGGTGTATTCCTGTCGTTACGGGCACTCGGCGTTCAGGCAGACCTGGGTGTGCCGTGGCTCAGGGCGTGGCCGGCGCCGCTGCGGCGCGAGTCAGCATCGGCAGCCGATCGCGCAACCGCAGGCCGGGGCGTTCCACCGCGTAGTGCAGTGCGGCACCCGCCGTGAGGGCCGCCGCGCCATACACCACGAAGGCAATCAGCCCGCGACCTTCAAGCTGCTCGCCCCATTGTGTCTGTACGACATGGTAGATCGCCTTGTGGACGAGGTAGAGGCTGTACGAGATCGCGGCGAGCCAGCCTGCGCCCGGCACGCGCCAGCGGCCGATGAGGCTGTCGCGCCCCGCTCCTGCGAACACCAGCAGCCCGAGTCCCGCTGATAGCACCGGCCAGCCGATGCTGTTGCCGAGTAGGCCGATGCGGTCGTGGAAGAGCCAGAACGACAGCGCGACGAGGCCGATGCCGCCCAGCGTCGCAGCGTTGGCATGGCGCCGTGCGTGCGCCCAGTGCTGCGGCCGGAAGCACTTCCACACCGCCAGCGCGACGCCGCAGAGCAGCCCGTCGAGCCGGTTCCAGGTAGGGTAGTAGAGGTCTTCGACGAACCAGTTGCGCTGGAAGTTCGGGTCGGTTGCGGTGTTGTGCAGCCAGATGCCGCCACGCAGCGCGATACCACCCAGCACCAGCGCCGCACACAACGCAGCGAATTTCCATGCTGCGGGGCGGCGCATCAGCAGCACCGCGAGTACCGGAAACAGCCAGTAGAAGTGCTCCTCTACGCACAGCGACCAGGCGTGCGAGAAGGCGGCGTTCGCGGCGTAGTCGATGCTCAGGTTGGTGACGAAGGCGAGGAACTTCCACGCCGGCTCCATGCCCGGCGCTTCGCGAAAGCCCGGCCACGCGAGGTAGAGCGCGAGCACCGCGCAGTAGGCGGGCAGGATGCGGAAGGCGCGTCGCAGGTAGAAGTCCGCCAACGAGAGCCGCTCACCGTGCGCAAGCGGCTGCAGCACCTGGGTGCCGATCAGGAAGCCGCTCAGCACGAAGAACAGATCCACGCCCATCCAGCCGTAGCGCGATAGCCATTCCCAATCCGGCCCGAGGCCACCGAGCAGGAACGAGTGGAACAGCATCACCCAGACGATGGCGATGCTGCGCAGCAGGTCGAGGCCGGGCAGGCGGTCGGCGCTTTGGTGCATGGCCGCGTCAGAGGGTCTTGAACGACATGTAGCGCACCGAGAACGGCAGGTGCGCGAAGTGCTTCTGCTCGCCGGCGACGAATCCCTGCCTGGCGTACCAGCGCTGCAACTCGGCGTGCTCGCCGATCACGCCGATGCTGACCGTGGTGATGGCATCGGTGCGTGCGAGTGAGAGCACATGCCGAACCAGTTGCTCGCCGAGGCCTTGCCGGCGATGCGCGGGCAGCACCGACAGGCGGTTGAGGTAAGCCACGGCCGGATTCGGCACCTCGTAGGCCACGCAGGCCATGGGCTTGCCGTTGCGCTCGGCGATGAAGTAGCGCTCACCGCGCGCGAAGTCGGCACGGACCCAGGCCGCAATGCAGAACGAGGGGTGTTTCGGGCAGTTGTCGGCGTTCAGGCCGAAGCGGGTGGCGACGTCCTTGTTCGCTTCGCTGATCAGCATCGCGAGGGTGGCGTCGTCTTCGGGCTGGGCTTCCCTGATCTGCATGGTGGCTTTCAAATGTTTCAACGGGGCGTGAGCTCGGCTCGCGCATGGGTGCGGGCGAACTGCGGGCCGCTTGTCAGACCACCCAGCCGTCGTTCCAGCGATAGACGTTTTGCCCGGTGCCGAGCGTGTAGCTGTCCGATTGCTTGTCGGTGATGCTCTGCGGGAAGTCGCACGCGAGGCAGAAGGCGGGCCTCATGTAGCGGTAGGCGCTATGCGTGTTGCAGGCCTCCCAGACGGCGTATTGCGCCAGCCCTTCGACGCGGATGCCGAGCACATCGCGCGCCGCGGTGATGCAGAAATCCCAGTAGCAGTCGGCAGCGCCGGGCTGCGCGCTGGTCCACCAGTCGCACACCGTTTCAAGCGCGGCGTTCGTGTCCTGGTCGTTCTTGAAGATCGCGTTGGCCAGTGTGCGCACCCAGGCATCGACATGGCTGCGCATCAGGTCCGTCAACACCGAGTTGCCGAAGTCGTCCTTCATCGCGTCCTTGATGGCGTTCGCCATGTCGCGCAGCGGGTCGTAGTCGAAGGTCTGGCTGATGGCGGTGTAGGTCGGGCGATCGAGTGCATCGGCGATCAACGGGTCGACGCGCGCGTAGGTCGCGCCGAGCGTGCGGTCGCAGGCGTTGCTGCGCGGGTCGGTTGCCGCGTCGGGCGCGGCATTCGCCAACACTTGGCCGAGGGTGCTGATCACTGCGCTGAGCAAGGGGCGGTACTGCGCGTCGCAGGCGATCGTGTCGGCTGCGGGCAGCGGCAACACGCTGGCGGCGCCACCGGGCAGATCTTCCAGAATGAAGCGCGCCAGAGTACCTGCGACCGCCATGACACCCGGGCTGGATGCGATCACCACCACCGGTTCGCGCAAACCGGCGAGCGCATACAACTGTTTGACGAGGGTTTGGATCTCCGCAGCCTCGATCGGCCGAGTGCGTGCTGCGCGATCTGCCCACAGGCGGTGGTGTTGCGCGAGTTGCTCGCGCTCGGCTTCGGTCAGTCCGCCGGTGGCGCTGGTTTGGGTTCGGATCTTTTCCATGGTGTCGGGGCGGCGTACTTGGTTACGGGGAAGTGAGGCACCGATTCTATGCGTGGCGGCGCTGCCTGCTTGTTACACCGGGCCGAAACTATTGCGCCCGTTTGCGTGGCTTGGCGGATTGGTTCAGCGCAACGGCCGCAGCGATCAGCGCCTTGAAGGCTTTGGCGTCGATTTGCTCGCCTTCGGCGATGTCGATCGCGCGCCGCACGTTGCCATCGAGGCTGGCGTTGAATAGGCCGGCCGGGTCGGGCAGTGCGGCGCCCTTGGCGAAGGTGAGCTTCATTTTTGCCTTGTAGGTTTCGCCGGTGCATAGGATGCCGTCGTGCTCCCATACCGGTGTGCCCATCCACTTCATGGCTTCGACAACCTCCGGGTCCGCCACCTTGATCAGTGCGCGAAGCGCGGCGAGCGTTTCACCGCGCCAGTCGCCGAGTTCGGCGATCTTCCGGTCGATTTGCTCGGCGGCCGATGGGCCGTCGCCAGTGTCGGTGTGTGTCATGGGCGGTCCTCCTGGATCGATCTGATCAGCATAGTCGCGTGCCACGCTCAGGCAATGCTGAACACATCATTCTGCATGGCAGACCGCCTCGATGTTGTAACCGTCGGGATCGAATACAAAGGCGGCGTAGTAGCCGGGGTGGTAGTGCGGGCGGGGCCCGGGTGCGCCGTTGTCGCGGCCGCCAGCCTCAAGCGCGGCTTTGTAAAAGGCGATCACCTGCGCAGCGTCGCGGGCACGGAAGGCAACGTGGCTGCGCGGCACGAAGGGCTCGCCGGCGGCGATCCAGAAATCGCCACCGGGGTCATCGCCCTGGGCCGGGTCGCCATCACCGAAACCGACTGCGCCCGGCAGTTCAAGCCGAACGGAATAGCCGAGGGTGGCGAGCACCTTTGCATAGAAACGTTTGCTGCGGTCGAGATCGGTGACGTTGATGCCGGTGTGGTCGATCATGGCGGGCGCTCGCTTGACAGGGGTGGTGGGCGAAACCGCTGCGGCGTTTGCGCGCCGCGCTGGCGGTGATGCGGATGCTAACCCCGCGAGAGGGCGACGGCCCCTTGCGTGTTGCGGGTGCCCGTTCTGTCCATGAACGCGAACGAAACGTCCACTTGACGTCGGGGCCGGTTTTCTAGAATATATATCGCACGCGATCTAATCGCATTAGATAACAAACAGAGAATCCCATGAAAGCCCTTTACGAAGCCCATGCCTCAGCAACCGGCGGCCGCAATGGTCGTGTGACCACCGACGACGGCGTGATTGACCTGCAACTTGCGATGCCCAAGAGCCTCGGCGGCGCCGGTGGTGCTGCTGCCAACCCCGAGCAACTGTTCGCCTGCGGTTACGCCGCCTGTTTCGACAGTGCGCTGAACTTCGTCGCCATGGGCCAGAAGATCAAGCTGACCGGCACGCGCGTCGACGCCACCGTGGGCATCGGCCAGAACGGCGCGGGCGGCTTTGCGCTGGCAGTGAAGCTCGAAGTGACGATTCCGGATGTATCGCGCGACGTGGCCCAGGCACTGCTGGAAAAGGCGCACGAGGTGTGCCCGTACTCGAACGCGACGCGCGGCAACATCAACGTCGAACTCGTGCTGCGTTAAGGTTTGCGGGAGCCCGACATGAGCGAATTCCACACGCTGAACGCCCGTTCGCTTCGGGGGGAGGAAATCCCCCTGTCGCGGTACGAAGGCAAGGTGGTGCTGGTGGTGAACACCGCCAGCCAGTGCGGCCTGACCCCGCAGTACGAGGGGCTCGAAGCCCTGCACCGCAAGTATGCGAAAGACGGCCTGGTGGTGCTGGGCTTCCCGTGCAACCAGTTCGGTAACCAGGAGCCGGGTGATGCCAGTACCATCGAAGGCAGTTGCCTGATCAACTACGGCGTGAGCTTCCCGATCTTCGAGAAGATTGACGTGAAGGGCCCGAACGCGCACCCGGTGTTCAAGTGGCTGACCGCGAAGCTGCCGGGTTTGTTGGGCAGCAAGGTGAAGTGGAACTTCACGAAGTTCCTCGTCGGGCGCGACGGCCAGCCGCTGCACCGCTTTGCACCCACCACGCAACCGGCGAAAATCGAGGGCGAGATCCGCAAAGCCCTTGGAGTTTGAAATGACTGATGTGTCGCAGCCGCAGGCCCCGAATACCGACGACTACCTGCGGCTCGACCGTCAACTCTGCTTTCCGCTCTACGCCGCATCGCGGCTCGTGACGCGGCTCTACCAGCCCTTGCTCGAACCGCTCGGGCTGACTTACCCGCAGTACATCGTGCTGATGATCCTGTGGGAAGACGCTCCCTGCACCGTATCGCACATCGTCGAGCGCGCGATGCTCAACACCAACACGCTGACGCCCTTACTCAAGCGGCTCGAACAACTCGGCTATGTGCGCCGCACCCGCAGCACAGCGGACGAGCGCGTCGTGCAGATCAGCCTTACCGACGCTGGCGCCGAACTCAAGGGCCGGTGCGGTTGCGTGCCGACTGCGATGTTCGAGTCGCTGAATCTGCCGATCGAAAAGGGCGTTGCACTCAAGGGGTTGCTCGACGAGCTGATCGGTCGGCTCAGCAGCGTGCCGGGCAGCGGCGACGCGAGCGCCGATTGAAAGACGGCGCGTCGACGCACTAGCAGGTTGTTGCGGCGTTCAGCACCCGCAGGCAGCTTCTCGCCCTGCGAGTTGGGCGGCTTTGCGCAGCAGTTTTCCATCCTCTGCGCCGGATGACAGATACAGCCGCTCGTCGAAGCCGCAGTTGTCGTCGGGGATGCTGAGCAGCAGATCCAGCATCCCGTCGCCGTCCAGATCGCCCACCCAGTGGATGATCGGCGTGGTGTCGCCGCCGTAGTGGCTTTCTGCCTCGATACTGAAGAGGAACTGCTTGGTTGCGCCATCGCTCACGTGGTAGCGCTTGTAACCCTCGGGCGTCTTGACCCACGAAATCGTGAGCGGCCGCGTACCCCATGGCATCACCCATTTGCCCAGTTTGCTCAGCCGCGGCCCCGGCGACGACTCGGCGCCATCCCGGCTGGCCCAGTACCAGGACACCACTTTCCCCGCGTTCAGCGCCATGTCTGGAAACATGGCCAGCGGCGTGCCGTCTGTCGCGAGCACATCCAGCGTTTCGTCTTCCTCAAGCACGTTGCGCGCGGTCGCGCTCGTGATGCGAAGCGTTGCGGGTTTGAGCGTGCAGCCGGACTTGTCGCAGTAGAGCCCTTGCCACTTTGCCGCGTGCGGGAAGGTGCCTTGCCCGTACTGACGACTCGTGTCGATGACAAGGCGCGGCAGGCTATTGTCTGGCGCCTGCGGCAGTGCCGGGGCGGACGCCAGAATCAGCGCGATACCAAGAAGCGGCAAGCTCATGCGGTGCATTGTTGGTCCTGCTTGATTGGGTTCCGGGCCGGGTTTGGCCGCGTTTGCGGCTGCAGGGCCGCGCGCCATGGGTGACACGGCGTGGCGTCAGCCCGGTTGGCCATGCGTAGATGTCGTCATCGCTCGTACGCGACGCGCTTGAACATCTCAAGCGCCGCATTCTTGTCCATCACGCCGCGCGGCACAACGAATGTCGTCGCGGACACGGCGGCGGTTTTCGTTGGCGACACCCCCAGCGTCACCGCAACGCCATCCTCAGAAATACTCAGTTCTGAGATGTTGCGCACATTCACGAGCAGCGTCTGGCGCATCAGCGGCGTTGACGACACCAACACTTCGACGAATCCGGGCCAGTTGCTCGGTTTGATGTCGTCCTTGGTGGTGGCCCGGATCGTTCGTATCGTCGCGCTGCCGGTGGCGGCTTCCGATACCTGCGCGTCGGCCCAGGCCGGCGACGACAGAAGCAGTACAACGCAAAGAAGGGTTTTCATCGCGCTATGGACTTCCCAAAAGGAGCTTGCATTCGCACCACCATGCCTCGCGTTGTGCGCATCGCTGCGTGGTGGGCGAGAGCCGGGTGGTGGACAACGATAAATGGGCTTAGGTGTTTGAAGGCCCTGTGGCCTTGAACGCCTCGTGGAACTCAACCTCGCCGCGCGGCGTTTCGCCGTTGAACGACAGCACAAAGAAGACGTCCGGCGGCACGCCGGCGACCGAGAGCCCGGACGGGTTGCTGAAATCGAAGCGCGGGTAGTAAGCCGGGTGGCCCACCAGGCAGCACCCACTGGCACCGATTGCCCGCAACCGTACCAGCCCCTCCGTAATCAGCGCGGTGCCGATACCCCGCCGCTGCAAACCCGGTGCCACCGATACCGGGCCGAGTCCGTACCAACCCACGCTGCCGTCAGAAATGCGCACCGGTGAGAAGGCGATGTGGCCGACGATGCGCCCGTCGAGATCCGCAACTAGCGACACGGTCAGCGCGCCTGAAGCGCGCAGCGCATCCACGATGTAGTGCTCGGTGTGGCTGCTGATTTCCAGCGGGGCGAACGCGGCGGCGGTGATGGCGGCGATCTCGGCAGCATCGGCGCTTTGTTCGTCGCGAATCAGGATGTTGAGGGGCATGGCGCGTCTGTTCAGATATGTCAGGTGGAGCGATGTCGGCGACGTCGGATGCCGCTGCGCAAGGGGCGCAATGTTGCGCGGATCGGGTCGACTTGAAGGCTGTACCGATATCGCGCCATGAGCTTCGCCACTATTCCGAGAAGGGCGTCGTGCACCATTGTTGCTCGCAGGGCACACCATCGTGATCACCGTCCATCTCCACACCAGGGCAGTGACTGAGGAAATACTTCGCTTCAGCGCATGAGGTCATCTGCGAGCAATGCGTGCGGCTGTCGCATGAGAAGCGCGACGACGGCGCTACCGCCGACGGTTCGGCGACGGTTTGCAGCGGCGCTGCCTGACTTCTCGCCCGGTACTGGTAGTAGCCCCCGATCACAACGGCGATGACCAAGATCGCACCGATCAAACCACTTCGGGACGATCGAGCTGCGGGGGGCCGCGCTGGCCGCGCAGCACTTCGTTGCGCAGCGCGCTCCAGATACACAATGTTCAGGGCCTTCTTCTTGCCTGCCGGGTCCGCCGCAACCTCAAACGAAACACGCTCCCCGATCATCGGGCGCGCTCCGCCTTTCTGGAAAGCGGAGATGTGCGCGAATAACTCACCATCGCCGATATCCGGGGTCACAAAACCAAAGCCCCGGTCATCGTTCCATTTCGTAAGGGTACCGACGAATCTCATGGTTATGAGTGGCCTTTTGGCTTGGTGCAGTGAGTTGAGTGCAGCGAATCCTGTCGCATAGCGCGCTTCACTGGCACTGCATTAATGATCTGCGGTTTGCCGCCGGGTGCTCATTTTGAATTTGGGGTAAATAGGTCATGGCGAATCGACTTGCGAGCACTGGACTGCATTGCATCGAAATTGGGGAACCGCGGTTGTCGACGCGTGGTGTCGCGGAACTGGGTGCGCCGATTGCTCGAAAGCCTATGCTTCCCTTCTGCTGGCCTCGTCGCGTGTTGCATTTCTTCCCCGTCATATCATGCAAGTTTGCTTCAATGTTACTGAGTCGTATGGAAATCAGGACCTGGCCCGTCGTGCCGTGAAGCAACCAGCCCGCGCGCATAAAGACGCGCTCTGCCAGTAGATGGCATTCCACTCCAGGGGGTTTATTGACATGTCGCGGTTGTAGAACACCGCGGCTCCATTTGATAAACGCCATCCGTGCAGGCGTACGCCAGAATGAGGAAATATCTGCGATGCGGAGGGCTCTCCGAGCGACGTATCGAGGTAGTCTCGAGCGGCTTGATGCCGCCACCAAGGTACGTTGATCGAGACTTGTTGGAGTCGGCCGGAGGCGAAGAAGAAAGAGATGAAAAGCGCGGGCACTCCGTTAAAGGACTTGGTGTCGAGCACGCAGACTACATCGCCCAAACCAGGCTCGGAAATGCCCTCACAGTTCGGCGGGATGTCGGGAAACCTCTCGCGAAGGGTTGCTTCGCTCCACTCTTCTGTGAGATCAGACAGCTCGAATGCAACGCTCCGTCTCGGTTCGGTGAAATATAGCTGGTGTTCGCGTATTGCCGCGCGCTGCGTTATCAGTACGCAGAACAGCAATACACCAACGAATACCGCGAGTAGCAGGCGGGGCTTTTGCCGTTCCTGCGAAGGCTGAATTCTCGTCGACCGTTGCATTTATGCTCCCGAGACAGGAATTGGAAAGTGTGGTGAAGGCATCTTGGCGGTGGTCCCAAACCTCAACGTTTGACATGCTCAATCGTCAGGTAGTGTTGCCGCGGGAGATCCTGCGCGGAGAGCGCTGGATCGGAATTTTCAGCCCGAAGAAGGCCAGGCGAGTATCGGCAAATGAGTAGCGTAGCCAAGCTTTGCCCTTCAGATTGTCGCTCTCGCCTCCTAGACAGTCGCATTATCCTGCAATGCCTTGCCGTCGGCCTGCGTCGTTGCTCACACCTACATGACACCAAGCAAAAAAAAACCCGGACGAATCCGGGGTCGCCGTAGCGCCTGGCGGGGTGGGGCCGGGCGGGAGGAAAGGGGACGCGGGCGGTGGTTCGCGGGGGTGCCAACGTCCCGAGGGTTACGGGGTGCTTTCAGGCGGTGGCGAGTTGCCGTTTGCCGCCGTGCTCGAGGCCGCGTTGCAGCAGGCAGAAGGCGCATAGCAGCACGCCGACGGCGATGCGGGTCCACCAGGAACTGAGCGTGCCGTCAAAGGTGATCAGCGACTGGATCACGCCGAGAATCAGCACGCCGACCAGCGAGCCGGCGACATAGCCGACGCCACCGGTGAGCAGGGTGCCGCCGATCACCACGGCGGCGATCGCATCGAGCTCCATGCCCTGCGCATGCAGGCCGTAGCCGGAGAGCATGTAGAAGGTGACGACCACGCCGGCGAGCGCGGAGCAGGTGCCGCTGAAGGTGTAGACGAGGATCTTGGTGCGGCCGACCGGCAAGCCCATCAGCACCGCGGAGCGCTCGTTGCCGCCGATCGCGTACACCGTGCGGCCGAAGCGGGTGTAGTGGGCGAGGAACACGCCGAGCGCGACCACCGCGAGCGCAATGACCACGTTGATCGAGATGAAGTTCTCGCCCCACAGCATGATCTTGTGGTGCGCGATGGCCATGTAGGCGGGGTCGGTGATCTCGATCGAATCGATGCTGATGACGTAGCACAGCCCGCGTGCGAGGAACATGCCGCCGAGCGTGACGATGAAGGGCTGCAACTGGAAGAAGTGGATCAGGCAGCCCATCAGCGCGCCGAAGCCCGCGCCGATCGCGAGGCACAGCGGCACCACGACATACACCGGCCAGTGGTGATGCTCGACGAGGCTCGCCGACACCATGGTGACCAGCGCGATGATCGAACCCACCGACAGATCGATGCCGCCGGTGAGGATCACCAGGCTCATGCCGATCGCGACCACGACGAGGAAGGCATTGTCGATCAGCAGGTTCAGGAACACCTGGCTGGAGAGGAAGCCGGTGTAAGCCACCGCGCCGTAGCCAAAGGTCAGCACGAAGAGCAGGCTAGTGACCGCCAGCGGCAGCAGGGCGGGGTTGAAGAGACGGTTGCGGCTCATCAGCGGGGCTCCCGACGCAGGTGTTGCAGCAAGGTGGCGCGGAAGCTGTCGGACTGCATCAGGCAGACCGTGAGCACCACCACCGATTTGACGACCATGTTGATTTCCGGCGGCACGCCGAGCGAGTAGATCGCGTAGGTCAGGCTCTGGATGATCAGCGCGCCGATCAGGCTGCCTGCAAGCGAGAAGCGCCCGCCCGCGAGCGAGGTGCCGCCGAGCGTGACGGCGAGGATCGCATCCAGTTCCATCAGCAGGCCGGCGTTGTTGCCGTCCGCGCTCTTCACGTTCGACGCGACGATCAGCCCGGCGATGGCGGCGCACAGGCCGCAGAACGCGTACACCATGATCAGGATGCGGCGGGCGTTGAGGCCGGCAAAGCGTGCCGCCACCGGGTTGATGCCCACCGCTTCGATGAACAGGCCTAGCGCGGTGCGATGCACCAGCAGCAACATCAGCAGCGCCACCGCGGCCACGATGTAGAGCGCGACCGGCAGGCCGAACAGGAAGCCGTTGCCGATGATGAAGAAGGGCTCGTAGTACACCGTGATGATCTGGCCTTCGGTGATCAATTGCGCGACACCGCGGCCGGCCACCATCAGGATCAGCGTGGCGACGATAGGCTGCATGCCGGCGCCGGCGACCAGCGCGCCGTTCCACAGCCCGCACAGCAAGCCGGCGCCGAGTGCGATCAGCAGCGCCAGCACCATCGGGGTCTGCGACACGTACACCGGCGTTCCGTTCTGGATGATCAGCGTGCCCCCGATCAGGCTTGCGGCCACTGCGCCGCAGATCGCAACCACCGCGCCGACCGAAATGTCGATACCGCGGGTGGCGATCACCGGCGTCATGCCGATCGCGACCAGCATCAGCGGCGCTGCGCGGTTGAGGATGTCGATCAGCGCGCCGTACAGATGGCCGTTCTTCACCGTGATGCTGAAGAAGTTAGGGTTGAAGGCGCCGTTGATGATCAGCAGCAGCGCCAGCGTGGCGCAGGGCCAGAACAGCCGGCGGCGGGTCAGCCCCTGCAGCGGGGCCGGCAGTGCGAAGCGGGCGGGTTGAGGCATGGTCTCGGCTTTCATTGTTCGGCTCCGGCGATCAGGCGGAACACATCGCGCTCTTGCGCGCCGGCCCCGTCGATTTCACCGACCTTGCGGCGGTCGCGCAGCACCGCGATGCGGTCGCTCACACGCAGCACTTCGGCCATTTCGGACGAGATGAACAGGATCGCGAGGCCTTTGCGGCACTGCGCTTTCACCATGTCCATGATCTCCAGCTTGGCGGCCACGTCAATGCCGCGTGTCGGCTCGTCGAGGATCAGCATCTTCGGTTCGGTGGCGAGCCAGCGCGCGAGCAGCGCCTTCTGCTGGTTGCCGCCGGAAAGCTGGCCGATCGGCTTCTCGGCGTCTGGCGTGCGCACACCGAGCTGCGCGATCAGGCGGTCGGCGATCTCGCGCTGCTTGCGCTTGGGGATGTAACGGAAGATGCCGCGCCGCGCCTGCAGCGCGAGCACGATGTTCTCGCGGATCGACAGTTCGGCGACGATGCCCTCGGTCTTGCGGTCTTCCGGGCAGAAACCGATGCCGGCGCGGATCGCGTCGGCCGGGCTGCGGAACTGGCGCTTGGCGCCGCCGCAATCCACGCTGCCGGCGTCTGCACGGTCGATGCCGAACAGCAGGCGCGCGGTTTCGGTGCGGCCGGAGCCAAGCAGGCCACCGAGCCCCAGCACGCGGCCAGCGCGGAATTCGAGATCGAGCGGTTGCACTGCGCCACGCTTGCCGAGCCCTTGCGCGCTGAACAGCGGGGCGCCGGTGTCCTGCGCGGCGTTCTCAGCTTTGTTGTCTTCAGCCGGGCGCGCGAAGGCGCTTTCTTCAATCGCGCGGCCGACCATCTTTTCGATCAGCGCCATGCGCGGCAGTTCGGCTGCGAGGTATTCGCCAACGAATTCGCCGTTGCGCAGCACGGTGATGCGGTCGGAGATCGCGTAGGTTTGATCGAGGAAGTGCGTGACGAAGAGGATCGCGATGCCGCGCGCCTTGAGTCCGCGCAGCGTATCGAACAGCCGCGCGACTTCGTCTTCGTCGAGGCTGGATGTCGGTTCGTCGAGCACCAGGATGCGCGCGTCGGTCGACAGCGCACGGGCAATCGCGACCATCTGCTGGATCGCGACCGGGTAGTGGCCAAGCGGCAGCGACACGTCGACGTCGACGTTCAGCGCCTTCAGGGCGGCCACAGCGTCCTGCTGCATGTGCTTCCAGTCCACCATGCCGTGGCGCATCGGGAAGCGGCCGATGTAGATGTTCTCCGCCACCGACAGGTTGGGGCAGAGGTTGATTTCCTGATACACGGTGCTGATGCCCAACTGCTGCGCGTGCCCTACGCACTCGGGATGCACGACCTCGTTGCCGAGGCGGATCTCGCCGGCGTCCGGCGCTTCTACGCCGGTCAGCACCTTGATGAGCGTGGATTTGCCTGCACCGTTCTGCCCCATGAGGGCATGCACTTCGCCGGGGAAAAGGCGCAGCGCGGCTTTCGAGAGCGCGTGAACGCCCGGAAAGCGTTTGTCGATGCCCTGCATTTCGAGCACCGGCTGTGAAGCGTTGACGACCATGACCGTCCCTTGCTGGAAAGGATTCCGTCGCGGGGCCCCGGCGGGCCACTACCGCGAGGATGCCCCGCGGCGGAACCGGTTGCGCGTCAGCCTTCGCACCAGGCGAGCCCGGTGCGATCAGGCGGGGCTCAGTACTTGCGGTTCGGGAATTCCTTGGCCGCGACTTCCATAGGGAACACGCCTTCCTTGGTCACGATGCGCTTGGGCAATTGCTTGCCGGCAACCACGGCCTTTGCGGCTTCCATCAGCTGCGGGCCGAGTTGCGGGTTACATTCAACCGTGACGTTGAGCTTGCCGGCAATCATCGCTTCGAACGCGCCCTTCACTGCGTCGATCGAGATGATGATGATGTCCTTACCCGGCTTGAGGCCAGCTTCTTCGATGGCCTGGATCGCGCCGATCGCCATGTCGTCGTTATGTGCGTAGAGCACGTTGATCTTCTTGCCCTCGGCCTTGAGGAAGGCTTCCATCACTTCCTTGCCCTTGGCGCGGGTGAAGTCGCCGGTTTGCGAGCGGATGATCTTGAAGCGCGGTTGGGCCTTGATCACTTCTTCGAAGCCGTTCTTGCGGTCGATCGCCGGGGCGGAGCCAACGGTGCCTTGCAGCTCGACGATGTTCACATCGCCCTGGCCCTTGTAGTTGTCGAGCAGCCATTTACCTGCGCGGCGACCTTCTTCAACAAAGTCCGAGCCAATGAAGGTGACGTACAGCGAATCGTCCTTCACGCTGACGGCGCGGTCGGTGAGGATCACCGGGATCTTCGCGGCCTTGGCTTCCTGCAGCACGGTTTCCCAGCCGCTTTCCACCACCGGCGAGAAGGCGATCACGTCGACCTTCTGCGCGATGTAGGAGCGGATCGCCTTGATCTGGTTCTCCTGTTTCTGCTGTGCATCGGAGAACTTGAGGGTGATGCCGGCATCCTTCGCCGACTGCTTGATCGACTGCGTGTTGGCGGTGCGCCACTCGCTTTCGGCCCCCACCTGTGCAAAACCAAGCGTGATCTTCTTGTCCGCTGCCTGTACGCCGGCAGTTGCTGCGAGCAGCAAGCCACCCGCCAGCGTGAGGACACAACGTCTGCTGATGCTCATCTTCTTGTCTCCTTTGGTGTTTGGGGCCTTTTTGGCGGGGCTCCGACCGCATGTGCCTGTGTTTCCTGCTCCGGTGTTGCGGCGCTCTTTGGCGCCTTGTGTATTTTTGAAATGCGCAGCCGCTGGACGCGGCGTTCAACCAGTCAATCTACGGGTGACTTAGTGCTTTAAAGCATAGGCCTGCTCGTTCCACCGGATTTCGTTGCGGAATGCGTCGATACGCGTTTCGCGCCCGATCTGCAGGAACTCGATGTCGAGCATGTCGGCGAAGATGCGCAGCGTGTCGGCATCCAGCGCCTGCGTGAATACCGCGTGGTGCGCGCCGCCAGCGTGGATCCAGGCTTCAGCCGACACAGCGAGGCTCGGCAGCGCCTTCCACACCGCACGCGCGGTGGGCAGCTTGGGCAGATCGTGCGGCGGGTCGATCACGTCGAGCTCGCTGACGATCAGGCGGAAGCGGTTGCCCATGTCGATCAGGCTTGCATTCACCGCGGGGCCGGCCTTGGCATTGAAGATGAGCCGCGCGGGGTCATCCTTCTTGCCGATCGACAGCGGCAGCACGTCGAGCTTGGGCTTCACGTCGCCGGCGATGGTCGGGCAGACCTCCAGCATGTGCGAGCCGACGACGAGGTCGCCCGACATCGCAAAGTCGTAGGTGTAGTCCTCCATGAACGAGGCGCCGCCGGGCAGGCCTTCGCTCATGAACTTGAGCGTGTGAAGCAGCGCCGAGGTCTTCCAGTCGCCTTCGGCGCCGAAGCCGTAACCCTGCTGCATCAGGCGCTGTACCGCGAGGCCCGGCAGTTGCACGAGGCCGTGCAGGTTTTCGAAGGTGGTGGTGAAGGCGCCGAACTTGCCGCGTTCGAGGAAATTCTTGATGCCCAGTTCGATGCGCGCCGCTTCGAGCAGGTTGACGCGCTTCTCGCCGCCTGCACGTACGCTGTCGGCCAACGTGTAGCTCGCTTCGTATTCGTCGACCAGCGCCTTCAGCGCGCTGTCTTCCACGGCCTCGATGTCTTTCACGAGGTCGCCCATGCCATAGCCATCCACCGCGTAGCCGAACTTTATCTGCGCCTCAACCTTGTCGCCTTCGGTCACTGCCACGTCGCGCATGTTGTCGCCAAAGCGCGCCACCTTGAGTTGGCGCATGTCGTGCACCGCGGCGGCGACGCGGATCCAGCGGCCCAGCCTGGCCTGTGCGGCCGGGTCTTGCCAGTGGCCGACCACCACTTCATAGCTCTTGCGCATGCGTGCGCCGATGAAACCGAACTCGCGGCCGCCGTGCGCGGTCTGGTTCAGGTTCATGAAGTTCATGTCCATCGTTGCCCAGGGCACCGATGCGTTGTACTGCGTGTGGAACTGCATCCACGGCTTGTTGAGCGCCTGCAGGCCGGCGATCCACATCTTGGCCGGCGAGAAGGTGTGCATCCAGGTGATCAGGCCGACACAGTTCGGCGCGTTGTTCGCTTCACGGCAGACTGCGAGGATTTCTTCCGCGCTCTTCACGGTGGGCTTGAGCACCAGCTTCAGCGGCAGGCCGGCTTCGGCGTTGAGGCCGGCGACGAGTTTGGTGGCGTTGTCCGAAACCTGTTGCAGCGTCTTCGGGCCGTACAGGAACTGGCTGCCGACGACGAACCAGACTTCGAGTTGCTTGTAGCGTTCCACGGTATGTCCTTCCTTGGATGGATGCGTGCGTCAGCCGCGGCCCTGGCCGTAGTAGGCCTTGGCGCCGTGCTTGCGCAGGTAGTGTTTGTCGAGCAGGTAGTCGGCGATCGGCCCCTGCCGTGGATTCAGTGAGAGCGTCAGCAGCGCCATGCGCGCGACCTCTTCGAGTACGACGGCGTTATGCACCGCGTCGTCCGCCGACTTGCCCCAGGCGAAGGGCGCGTGTTCGGAAACGAGAATGCCGGGCATCGCCAGCGGGCTGCGTTCGCCCAGTGTTTCGATGATCACGTTGCCGGTGTTCAGCTCGTATTCGCCTTCCACCTCGGCGTTGCTGAGCGGCCGGGTGCAGGGAATTTCGCCGTGGAAGTAATCGGCGTGCGTGGTGCCGAATGCAGGAATCGGTTTGTGCGCTTGCGCCCACGCAGTGGCATGTGTGGAGTGCGTATGCACGATGCCGCCGATTTCCGGGTAACGGCGGTACAAGGCCAGATGCGTCGGCGTGTCCGACGACGGGCGCAGCTCGCCTTCGACCTTCTCACCGGCCAGCGTCAGCACCACGATGTCGCGGGCGGTCATGTGCTCATAGGCAACGCCGGAGGGCTTGATCGCAACGAGGCCGCGCTCACGATCGACGCCGCTGACATTGCCCCAGGTGAAGGTGACAAGGCCGTGGCGCGGCAGCGCAAGGTTGGCTTCGAGTACCGCTTCGCGGAGGGCGAGCGTCGACATCAGTGGGTCTCCGCCGCGAACAAGGGCTCACCGGCCTTCGCCCATTCGAGGTAGCGCTGGTACAGCGCTTCGAACTTGCCGGCGCGAGCCGCATCGGGCGTGAAGGTGCGTTCGATGCGGCTGGCCATCTTTTCCTGCGCCGCTTCCACCGTACTGTAGGTGCCGGCGGCGACGGCAGCGAAGATCGCGGCGCCGAGCGCACAGCATTGATCAGACGCGACCACGTCGATCGGCCGCTGCATCACATCGGCGCAGACCTGCATCACCGTCGGCGCCTTGCGCGCGATGCCGCCCATCGCCAGCACGCTGTTCACGGCGACCTGCTGGTCGATGAAGCATTCCATGATCGCGCGGGCGCCGAAGGCCGTTGAGGCGACGAGGCCGCCGAACAGCGCCGGCGCGTCGGTGCCGAGGTTGATGTCGGTGATCACGCCTTTCAGGCGTTGATTCGCGAAAGGCGTGCGGCGGCCGTTGAACCAGTCCAGCACCACCGGCAGGTGATCCAGATCCTGCGAGGCGGCCCAGGCTTCGGCGAGCGCCGGGATCAGTTGTGCCTGCGCCTCGGCCAGCGGGCCTGCGAGCGAAGGGTTCTGTTTGGCGGCGAATTCGAGCGGCCAGCCGAGCAGGCGTGCGTACCAGGCGTAGATGTCGCCAAAGGCGGACTGCCCGGCTTCGAGCCCGATCTTGCCCGGCAGCACGCTGCCATCGACTTGGCCGCAGATGCCGGCGATCGCGCGCTCGCCGATCGTGGCGGCGTCGGCCATCAGGATGTCGCAGGTAGAGGTGCCGATCACCTTGACCAGCGTATGCGGGCCGGCACCGCCGCCGACCGCGCCCATGTGGCAATCAAAGGCGCCGCCGGAGATGATCACCGTATCGGGCAGGTTGAGCTTTTCGGCCCATTCCGCGGTGATGCGGCCGACCGGGCGCTCCGCCGTCCAGGTGTCGGCAAACATCGGGTACTGCAGGGTTTCGAAGAGCTTCGGATCGAGCGTTTCGATGAAGCCACGTTCGGGCAGGCCGCCCCATTCCGGGTGCCAGAGGCTTTTGTGGCCGGCCGCGCAGCGGCCACGGCGGAGATCCTGCGGACGGGTGGTGCCGGAGAGCAGGGCGGGCACCCAGTCGGCGAGTTCGACCCAGCTCACCGCCGCGCGGCGCACGCGCTCGTCCGCCGCGGTGACATGAAGGATCTTGGCCCAGAACCATTCAGAGGAATACACGCCGCCGATGTAGCGGGTGTAGTCGCGGAACTCGCCGCTGCGCGCCAGCGTATTGATGGCCTCTGCCTCGGCGATCGCGGTGTGGTCCTTCCACAGCACGAACATCGCATTCGGGTTGTCGGCGAAGTCCGGATGCAGCGCCAGCACATGGCCGGCGGCGTCCACCGGGGCGGGCGTCGAGCCGGTGGAATCCACGCCGATACCGACCACCGCGGCACGTTGCTCGGCGCTGAGCCGGGCGACGACTTCACGCACTGCTTCTTGCATCGACTCCATGTAATCAAGCGGGTGATGGCGGAACTGGTTGCGCACCGGGTCGCAGAACTCGCCGCGCTTCCAGCGTGGATACCAGGCGACATGGGTCGCGAGCTCAGCGCCGTCACCACAGCGCACCGCCAGCGCACGCACCGAGTCACTGCCGAAATCGAGGCCAATCGCTATTGCGCTTGTAGGGCTTGCTTGCACGAATCGAATCTCCAGACAGCGGCATCGCGTTGATGCCATCGATGGAGCGAACCTTAGGAGTTCGATTCACGGGGGTGTCAGGAGGGGGCGGCTGGCTTCATGCACTTTTCAGCTATGACCCCCGATGTTGCGGCGCAGTAAATGGATCGACTGACTGAGTTCTGCCGTAGTTATGGAGAAAACGGCTGAGTCGGCTTGTTTGGGCTTGTAGAGCCTTTTATGGGCCGATCATCGGGACTTATGATCCGATCCACATTCCGGAGCGGCGCTTTCTGCTTGCTCTGGAAAGTGCAGAAATCCAGTGCTGATAAGGTTTTGATGGTGTTCTGTGTTGCGCTGCCCGGGCTTCCGGGCGATTGCGAGCACCCTCGAAAACGGTCGTGCTGCGGGTAAGTCGATGGCCGTAGGCGGCTTTTTTGAGCGCAAAGGCTGTCGTCGAAAGTGCCTGTTTATGGATTTTTGTGTGGGATGCGGGGTGCGCCGATATGGACGAAAGGCGGACTCCGGATGTGGAGAGAGTCACTGCCGGGGGCGGCGGTGATGCAGGAGGCGGCATGCCGACCCGGCGGCCGGACAAGGGAGGTGGGCGCGAATGCGAGAGCGGGCGCGTCACTTTGGACAGAAACAAGACAGGAGACGAAAAGATGCAACGCAGAACCGCTTTGGCGACCGCGCTGGCCTTGGCCGCAGCCGCCTACATGCCCGTACTGAGCGCGGCCGACAAAGGCTTGGTGGGGATCTCGATGCCGACCAAGTCCTCGGCACGCTGGATCGCCGACGGCAACAACATGGTCAAGGTCTTCCAGAGCCGCGGCTACAAGACCGACCTGCAGTACGCAGACGACGACATCCCGAACCAGCTCGCGCAGATCGAGAACATGGTCACCAAGGGCGTCAAGGTGCTGGTGATCGCGTCGATCGACGGCACCACGCTGACCGATGTGCTGCAGAAGGCGCACGACAAGGGCGTCAAGGTCATCGCCTATGACCGCCTGATCAAGAACTCGAAGAACGTCGACTACTACACCACCTTCGACAACTTCCAGGTCGGCGTGATCCAGGCGCAGTCGCTCGAGAACGCGCTGGGTCTGAAGCAGGGCAAGGGCCCGTTCAACATCGAGCTGTTCGGTGGCTCGCCGGACGACAACAACGCCTTCTTCTTCTACAACGGCGCGATGTCGGTGTTCGATCCGTACATCAAGAGCGGCAAGCTCGTGGTGCGCTCGAAGCAACTGGGCATGGACAAGGTCTCGACCCTGCGCTGGGACGGCGCCGTTGCGCAGGCCCGCATGGACAACCTGCTGTCGGCCTTCTACGCCAAGGACAAGGTCAACGCGGTGCTGTCGCCGTATGACGGCCTGTCGATCGGCATCCTCTCGTCGCTGAAGGGTGTCGGTTACGGCACCGCCGGCCAGCCGTGGCCGTATGTCAGCGGCCAGGATGCCGAGGTGCCGTCGGTCAAGTCGATCCTGCGCGGCGAGCAGTACTCCACCGTGTTCAAGGACACGCGTGAGCTCGCGAAGGTCACGGCTGACCTGGTCGACGCGGTGCTGCAGGGCAAGCAGCCGGTGATCAACGACACCAAGACCTACAACAACGGCGTGAAGGTCGTGCCGTCCTACCTGCTCAAGCCGGTTGCCGTCGACAAGACCAACTACAAGCAGGTGCTGGTGGATAGCGGCTACTACACCGCGGACCAGCTGAAGTAAGCCGGATGCGGTGCCGCGCGGTGCGGTACCGCTGCGTTTGAAACCGGGTGGGCGGTGCGCCGCACGCCCGGTAATCGGAGGAGCAGAGTGGAATCCATCCTCGAGATGCGCGGCATCACCAAGCGCTTTCCGGGCGTGGTTGCGCTGAAGGACGTGAACCTCGCGGTGCGAGCCGGCGAGATCCACGCGATCGTCGGCGAGAACGGCGCGGGCAAGTCGACGCTGATGAAGGTGCTCAGCGGCGTGTACCCCTACGGCAGCTACGAAGGAACGATACGCTTCGAAGGGCGGGAACAGCGCTTCGAATCGATCGGCGACAGCGAAGAACAGGGCATCATCATCATCCACCAGGAACTGGCGCTGGTGCCGATGCTGTCGATCGCCGAGAACATCTTTCTTGGCAACGAACAATCACGTCGCGGCATCATCGACGAGGCACAGACACATCGCCGCACGGTCGAGCTGCTCGCGAAAGTAGGGCTCTCGGAGTCGCCGGATACGCCGGTCGGAGACCTGGGCGTCGGCAAGCAGCAGCTGGTTGAGATCGCGAAGGCGCTCTCCAAGCGTGTGAAGCTCCTGATCCTCGACGAACCGACGGCGAGCCTGAACGAGAACGACAGCCAGGCGCTGCTCGACCTGCTGCTGGAGTTCCAGTCGCAAGGCATCACCAGCATCCTGATCTCGCACAAGCTCAACGAAGTCTCGCGCGTCGCCGACACGATCACCGTGCTGCGCGACGGCTCGACGGTTACCTCACTCGACTGCAGCGGCGGGCCTGCCAGCGAGGATGTGATCATCCGTAACATGGTCGGCCGCGAGATGGCCGATCGCTACCCGCCGCGCACGCCGAATATCGGCGATGTCGTGTTCGAGGTGCGTGACTGGACCGTGATGCATCCGCTGCACCGCGAACGCGAGGTCACCAAGGGTGTCAGCCTGAACGTGCGCCGCGGCGAGATCGTCGGTATCGCCGGCCTGATGGGCGCGGGGCGTACCGAATTTGCGATGAGCCTGTTCGGTCGTTCCTACGGTCGGCATGTGAAGGGCAACGCCTTCCTGAAGGGCGCGCAGATCGACGTCAGCAGCGTCGAGCGCGCGGTGCATAACGGGCTGGCCTACGTCACCGAGGACCGCAAGGGCTACGGCCTGGTGCTCGAGAACGAGATCCAGCACAACATCTCGCTGGCACACCTCAAGGGCGTCGCCGCGCGCGGGGTCATCGACGTTGGCCGCGAGTTCTCGGTCGCCACCGAGTACCGCCGCAAGATGCGCATCCGCAGCGCGGACGTGTTTCAGCACGTTGGCAACCTGTCGGGCGGCAACCAGCAGAAGGTCGTGCTCTCGAAGTGGCTGTTTTCGGAGCCCGAAGTGCTGATCCTCGACGAGCCGACACGCGGCATCGACGTTGGCGCGAAGTTCGAGATCTACAGCCTGATGGCGCAACTGGCGGCCGAGGGCAAATGCATCGTCCTGATCTCGTCCGAAATGCCCGAACTGCTGGGCATGAGCGACCGGATCTATGTGATGAATGAAGGTGCTTTCGTGGCCGAAATGCCGGCCGCCGAAGCGAGCCAGGAAAAAATCATGCGGGCCATCGTCACGGCCGGCAAAGAAGGCTGAAGTCGGGAAATGAAAGACATGGATACGATGATGGAAAGTGCGGCACCGGCCGCCAGCCGTGGCAAATCCCTGCTCGGCTTCGTGAAGACCAACCTGCGTGACTACGGCATGCTGTTCTCGCTGGCGGTCATCATGGTGTTCTTCCAGTACATGACCGAAGGCACGCTGCTGCAGCCCCTGAACATCACGAACCTGGTGCTGCAGAACAGCTACATCGTGATCATGGCGCTGGGCATGTTGCTGGTGATCGTTGCCGGGCACATCGACCTCTCGGTCGGTTCCGTTGCGGGCTTCATCGGCGCGCTCGCGGCGGTGCTGATGGTCAATTACCACTGGCACTATCTGCCGGCGGCGCTCGTATGCCTGGGCGTCGGCGCGGTGGTCGGCGGCCTGCAGGGCTACCTCGTGGCCTTCCACAAGATCCCGTCCTTCATCGTTACGCTGGGCGGCATGCTGGTGTTCAAGGGGCTGGCGCTGGCCTTGCTCGCCGGGCAGTCGGTCGGTCCCTTCCCGCCCGAGTTCCAACTGCTGTCTTCGGGCTTCATCCCTGATCCATTTGCTGGTGAAGCACTGCGGCTGACCTCGATGGCACTCGGTGTTGTCGGTGCGGTAGCGCTGCTTTATACCGGGCTGCGGGCGCGGGCGAACAAGACGCGCTACGGTGCGCAGGTTGAGCCGCTAGGCCTGTTCCTCGCGAAGACCGGTATCTTTGCAGCGGCGATCCTGTTCTTCACCTACCTGCTCTCCAGCTACAAGGGTCTGCCGAACGTGCTGGTGATCATGCTGGCGCTGACGCTGATGTTCGACTTCGTTACCAAGCGCACAACGATCGGTCGCCGCATCTACGCGCTGGGCGGCAACGAGAAGGCCGCACGGCTGTCGGGCATCAAGACCGAACGGCTGTCCTTCCTCGCCTTCGTCAACATGGGCGCGCTTGCGGCGCTCGCCGGCCTGGTCTTCGCTGCGCGGTTGAATACCGCAACGCCGAAGGCGGGCCTGGGTTTCGAGCTCGACGTGATCGCCGCCTGCTTCATTGGTGGGGCGTCAGCTTCCGGCGGGGTGGGCAAGGTCATGGGCGCAGTGATCGGCGCATTCATCATGGGCGTGATGAACAATGGCATGTCCATCCTGGGTATCGGTATCGACTACCAGCAGGTGATCAAAGGCCTGGTGCTGGTCGCCGCCGTGTTCGTCGATGTCTACAACAAGAACAAGTGAGCGCTTCCGATGCATGAGCCGATGCCGGCATCCGCGATGAACTACGGCGACAATGGGGGCAAGCAGCTCAACCCCTTGTTGCCGGGCTACTCCTTCAACCTGTATCTGGTAGCAGGGGTGACCCCGATCATCGAGAACGGGCCGCTGGATTTCTTCATCGACCGCCCGAACGGCATGAAGGGCTTCATCATCAACATGACGGTGAAGGGCGAGGGCAAGGTGGTCGACGGCGATGAATCCTTCATCTGTCGCACTGGCGACCTGCTGCTGTTCTCGCCTGAAACCCCGCACTACTACGGCCGCGCGCCGGGTAGCCCGGACTGGTATCACCGCTGGGTGTACTTCCGTCCGCGTGGCTACTGGGCCAACTGGCTCAAGTGGCCGCACCCGACGCGACGCGTGGGCAAGCTGAGCCTCGGTTCGCCGGAACTGATCGCCGAGTTCGATGCGCTGTTCCAGGAAATCGACCGCACCCATCGCGGCGAGCGGCGCACGTCGGAAGAGCTCGCGATCAACCTGCTCGAACGCCTGCTGATCCGCGCCTACGAAGAGCGGCCGGAGAACCTGCCCAAGCCGATCGACAGCCGCGTACAGGCGGCCTGCCAGTTCATCGCCAAGAATCTCGCCGATGACCTAGGCCTGGACGACATCGCGCGGCATGTGTGCCTTTCGCCGTCGCGCCTGGCCCACCTGTTCCGCGAGCAGATGGGCATGAACATCGTGCGCTGGCGCGAAGATCAGCGTGTGCTGTTGGCAAAGCACCTGCTGCAGAGCACGCGCACGCCCGTATCGCGCGTTTCGGAAATCGTTGGCTACGAAGACCAGCTCTACTTCTCGCGCGTGTTCCGAAAACGGGTCGGCATCAGCCCGAGCGGCTATCGCAAATCCTGCGATACCGAACCGCATCCGCTGGTCGACCCACAGCTGATGACGCCGTTGGCAACTTTTGCCTTTGAGGCACTGCAGAAGGGGAGCAGGGGATGAACTTCCGCCTCGTGGCGCTGGATCTGGATGGCACGCTGCTCGACAGCCGCTTGCAGATCCGCCCCGAGTCGGCCGCGTCGATCGCGGCATTGCGCGAGCGCGGCATCGGCGTGATGCTCGTGACCGGGCGCCACCACGCTGCCGCGGCACCCTATCACCGCGCGTTGGGGCTCGATCTGCCGGCGATCTGTTGCAACGGCACCTACCTCTACGACTACGCCCGAAGCGAAGCGCTGATGCCTAACCCGCTATCGCGCACCCAGGCACTGTTCCTGCTGCGCAAGATCCGCGAAAGCGGCATCCACGCGCTGATGTACATCCGTAACACGATCACCTACGAACGCGTCGAACCCCATCTTGCGCGCCTGCTCAAGTGGATCGAAACACAGCACCCGGAAGACCGCGCCGCCTTCCGACGGGTGGCCCGCTTCGAGGATGTGGCGGTCACCGCCGATATCGTGTGGAAGTTCGCGCTCACGCATCCGGTTACCGAACCGCTGCTGGAACTGGTTGCTGAAGTGCAGCGCGAGATGGGGCTCGCCTGCGAATGGTCCGGCAGCAACCGTGTCGATATCGCCCAAGGCGGCAACAGCAAGGGTGCCTTGCTCGCCCGCTGGCTTGCCGAGAACGCAATCGCCCCTGAAGACGTCATCGCCTTCGGCGACAGCCCCAACGACATCAGCATGTTGCAGCTCGCCGGCGTCGGCGTCGCGATGGCCGGCTGCCTGCCCGAAGTCCGCGAAGCCGCCGACTGGCTCGCCGGCCCGAACGACAGCGACACCATCGCACGCACGCTCGAACGTTTCGTTCCTGCGTAGCGTCCGGCCGCCAGTCGATCCACGCAGGGGGCTCGCGCCACCGATCGGTCGGTGCGACTCAAGTCTCACGCAGAATTCCCGTCAATTGCATCGTGAACGGCGTTGCGCTTGGCTGCGCCGGCAGAGACAGGGAGCCGCATGCTACGACCCGCGACACCGCCTGACGAGGCGCAGCGCCTTCAAGCGCTGCGTGATTTGCTGGTGCTCGATACCGAGCCCGAGGAGCAGTTCGATTCGGTCACGGCATTCTGTGCGACTGCATTTCGTGTGCCGATTGCCTTGGTCAGTCTGATCGATGCCGACCGCCAGTGGTTTAAATCTCGGGCGGGGCTCGATGCTTGCGAAACCGGGCGCGACATCTCGTTCTGCGGCCATGCGATCCTGCAGGATGAGCCCCTGATCGTGCCCGATGCGCTGGCAGATGTGCGTTTTTCCGACAATCCGCTGGTCACCGGTGATCCGAAGATCCGTTTTTACGCTGGCATGCCCTTGCGCTTGAGCAGCGGTTTCCGCATTGGGACGCTCTGTCTGATCGATCGCAAGCCTCGCCGCCTGGAGCCGGAAGAGCTTGAGTTGTTCCGCGATCTCGCGCGCCTGGTTGTTCGCGAGCTCGAAGCGCGTCCGCTCGGCTGATACGACGGCAAGCTCACTTGCGCTCGCTCAGCTGGGTTTCCAGGATTGCGCGACCGCGCCGAGCGCGGCCGAAGCAACGGTTGCAGCCACGGATATGGCAGGCAGCGCAAGAATGCTCGTGGCGGCGGCAAAGGCAGCTGCCGTGTTGATCGCAACCGTCGCAGCGCCAAGCGTGTTCACCGTGTAAGTATGGGCCTGGTTGCGCAGGCGGCTGCGCTCCAGTTCTTCAGCCTCAGCAATCGCGATGTCCTTTAACGCGCAGACCTCGCTGCGCAGATCGCGGAAATCCCACACCACGCGGCGCGCCTGCATCGTGCTGAGCTGCGCCACGGCCTGGGGGCGCATGTTTGCAAGCGCTTTGGTCATGCGCTGACGTGCGCGCTCCGATACGCCAAGGGCTTCCAGCAGCCCGTCTTCAATGCGATCGAGAAAGAACTGGAAGGCTCGCCCCTCGGCGAGCACCCGCGCCGCTTCGTCGCGGATCTCCGAGCCTGGTTCGCGCAGCAGCTGCGTGAGTGCGGTGTCGAGTACCGAGTCGTCGATTGACGACAGCATCTGGCAGGCGGTGACCAGCGCCAGGCGCAGGAGCCGGTCCTTCTCGTCCTGTTTGACTGCGGCGGCCTCTTCGCGCAGGAAGAGATCAAGATCGTCGAGGCGGCTGGCAAAGCCCGAGGGGAGCGTGAAGATCATGGCGAGGCCTCCGGAACTGGGGGCTCCGCCGCGCGGCCTGCAGGAGCTGGCGGTGCGCGAAGCGCGGCGGGAGCTTACCCGGAGGTATAGGTCACAGCGGGGGCGAGGTAACCCTTGTTCACCGCTTCGTCGATGACCCCGCGCGCGTAGGCCCACAGACGCTCGGAGCCGTCGGCGATGACGTGGTTGCGCGCCAGCACCTTGTCGGCCGTCACGCCGTTCGCCTGCCACGCGCGGCCCTGCGTATGCAGGTTGTGCAGCATTGGCATCAGGCGGTCGAGTGCGTTGGCGAAGCGTGCGTCGATGGTTTCGGCGGCCTCGAACTCGTCCCACAGTGCGCGCAGGGCTGCGCCGGTGTCGGCCGGCAGCAGGCCGAACAGCCGGTCGGCGGCGGCATGTTCGCGCGCTTCCTTGTCGGCATGGGCGGCGGTGTCGTAGGCGAAGGTGTCGCCGGCGTCGATTTCAACCACGTCATGCAGCATCAGCATCATTGCGGCGCGCGTCGCATCGACGGGCGCATTCGCGTGCTCGGCCAGCACTAGCGCCATCATCGCGACATGCCAGCTGTGCTCAGCGGAGTTCTCGCGACGCTCTCCGTCGAGCAGCCAGCTCTGACGCAGCACACCCTTGAGCTTGTCGATCTCCAGGACGAAGCGGATCTGTGCGTCGAGGCGTTTATGCGGGCTCATGCGTTGCTCCAATGAAAAAGGGCGCCCGAAGGCGCCCTCAATACTACAAAGGAAACTTTGAATCAGCGCAGCGCGGCAGCCAGCGCGTCGGCTTCGAGGCCGACGATCAGGTGCATCGCACCACCTTCGACCGGCATCGTGGCTTGCACGCCCGCGTTCTTCAGCGCGGCGGTATCCACCTTGGCGGCATCGGCGAGTTCAACACGCAGACGGGTTGCGGCGAGCGCTTCGAGCGCCTTGACGTTGGCGGCGCCACCGAGGGCTGCGCGGATCTTCTCGGCGCGGGCCTTCTGCTGGGCGTTGGCGCCAACCGGTGCAGCAGCTGCCGGTGCAACCACAGTTGCCGGTGCAGCAACGTCAGCCTCGGCACCGGTGGACTTCAGGTAGTCCTCCATGTCGCCCTTCATGTTCTCCGACAGCGGGCCAAAGATGGCCTGGATGCCGTTACCGACCACCACCACGCCCGATGCGCCGAGCGCCTTCAGGCGGGCCTGGTCGACACGCGACGGGTCGGCTACGGCGATGCGCAGGCGGGTGATGCAAGCGTCCAGGCTCTTGATGTTGCCACGGCCACCGAAGGCGATCACGAGGTCGCGGGCCTTGCCGCCCTTGCCTTCGCCCATGGCTTGCGTAGCGCCTTCTTCTGCGGCGTCTTCACGACCCGGCGTCTTCAGGTTGAACTTGACGATCACGAAGCGGAACACCGAGTAGTAGATCGCGGCGTAGATCGGGCCCAGGATGAAGACGTACCACGCGCCTTGGGACTTGTTGCCGATCAGGTTGAACATCAGGAAGTCGATGCCACCCTGCGAGAACGTGAAGCCCATGTGCATGCCGAGCGTGTTCGCGACGAACTGGCACGAAGCCGCGAGCAGAGCGTGGATGAAGTACAGCACCGGTGCAACGAACAGGAAGGCGAACTCGATCGGCTCGGTGATACCGGTCAGGAACGAGGTCAGCGCGGCCGACACCATCATGCCGCCGACGGCCAGCTTGTTTTCCGGCTTGGCGGTATGCCAGATCGCGATTGCAGCGGCCGGCAGACCAAACATCTTGAAGAAGAACGCGCCAGCCAGCACGCCTGCAGTTGGGTCACCCGCGAAGAAGCGGTTGATGTCGCCGCTCACCATCTTGCCGGTGCTCGGGTCGAGGAAGCTGCCCATTTCGAAGAAGAACGGCACGTTCCAGATGTGGTGCAGGCCGAACGGGATCAGCAGACGCTCGACGAAGCCATATACCGTTGCGGCGGTACGCGGATCGCTGACCGCAGCCCAGTGCGAGAAGGTCTTGATTGCGCCACCGATCGGGGGCCATACGAAGGAAAGCACGGCGCCCAAGGCAATCGCGGCGATCGCGGTGACGATCGGCACGAAGCGCTTGCCCGCGAAGAAGCCGAGGTAGGCCGGCAGTGCGATGCGGAAGTAGCGGTTGAACATGTAAGCCGCCAGGCCGCCGGCGAGGATGCCGCCGAACACGCCGGTCTGGATCGAGGGCAGGCCCATGATCGTGTCCGGCTTGATGCCCATGATGCCCGCCATGACGCCCAGGGTGACCGTCATGACCAGGTAGCCGATGGTCGCGGCGATGGCTGCAACGCCATCGTTCTCGGTAAAGCCCAGTGCAACGCCGATGGCGAAGATTAGCGGCAGGTTGCCGAAGATCACGTCGCCTGCGTTCTTCATCAACGACAGGATCGCGAGGAAGACGGTGTTGGTGGTGTGGAAATCGGTCGCGCCGAGACCCAGCAGCAGGCCTGCCACAGGCAGGACGGCCACCGGCAGCATCAGCGCTTTGCCGATCTTCTGCAGGCCAGCGAAGGCATTTGTGAACATGGTTTTGTGGCTCCTCAAGGGGACTTGGTTTAATCAGCAAACTTGGCAAGCCGGGCACGCACTTCGGCGGCGGTACCCAGCGACAACACTTCCTGCGCGAGCGCCTGGCATTCCGCCATCGTCACGCGCGCCACCGTGGCCTTGACCGCTGCGATGGCGGGGACCGACGCGGAGAGTTCTTCGACGCCGAGGCCGATCAGCACGGGAACGGCCATCGGGTCCGACGCCATGCCACCGCATACGCCGACCCACTTGCCGTGCTTCTTCGCGCCTTCGCAGGTCAGCGCGATCATGCGCAGCACAGAGGGGTGCAGGCCGTCGGCCTTCTTCGCGAGCTTCGGGTGGCCGCGGTCCATCGCCAGCGTGTATTGGGTCAGGTCGTTGGTGCCGATCGAGAAGAAGTCCGCTTCGCGGGCGAACTGCTCGGCCATCACGGCGGCAGACGGCACTTCGATCATCACGCCTACCTTGACGTTGGTGTGGCCGGTGGCCGCCTGCTCCTCGGCGAGAATCGCCTTGGCCTCACGCAGCTCTTCGAGCGTCGCGATCATCGGGAACATGATGTGCAGCTGGGCGAGCGGGGCCGTGCGCAGGATCGCGCGCAGCTGGGTGCGGAACATGTCCGGCCGCTCCAGGCTCACACGCACACCGCGCAGCCCGAGGAAGGGGTTCTCTTCTTTCGGCAGCGGCAGGTAGGGCAGGGGCTTGTCGCCGCCCACGTCCAGCGTTCGCACCACCAGCGGGCGCTCGGTGCCGAGGGCTTCAGCCACCGCCATGTAGGCGGCCGCCTGTTCTTCCTCGTCCGGCGCGGTGTCGCGGTCATCGAAGAGGAACTCCGAGCGCAGCAGGCCAACGCCTTCTGCGCCATTCGCCACGCCTTCCTGGGCGTCCTTCGCGTTGCGTACGTTGGCGACGACTTCGATGCGCACGCCGTCGGCGGTATGCGCGGCCTTGTGCGCGGCGGCTTGCTCGGCTTCGCGCTTGGCCGCCTGGCGGGCCATGCGGGCCTGGGCGTCGGCAAGCTGCGCCTCGGTCGGGTTCTTGCGCAGCGTGCCACGCGAACCGTCCAGCACGACCTGCGTGCCATCAGCCAGCGCCAGCACCGCTTCATCGATACCGCACACCGCCGGGATGCCGAGCGAGCGCGCGAGGATCGCGACGTGGCTGGTTGCGCCACCGGTGGTGGTGCAGAAGCCCAGCACCTTGCTGCGATCGAGCTGTGCGGTGTCGGACGGCGTCAGTTCCTCGGCAATCAGGATCGAGCCAGCCGGCACATCGATCTTGGCCTGCGTCACGCCGGCAAGCGTGGCCAGCACGCGGCGGCCGACATCGCGGATGTCGTTGGCGCGTTCGCGCAGCAGCGCGTTGTCGAGCTTTTCAAGTTGCGCGGCGTAGCGAGTGAAGGCTTCACGCCAGGCGAAACCGGCGCTCTTGCCGGCGGATACGCCTTCGATCGCCAGGTCGACCAGTTCCGGGTCCTCCAGCAGCTCGATATGGGCGTCCATGATCTGCGCCTTGGACGGATCGTTGAGGTTGGCCTTGAGCGCTTCGATGGCGGTGCGGCCTTCGTGCAGGGCGGCGTCCAGACGGGCACGCTCGCGTTGCGGCGATTCGCCCTTCTCGGCTACGTCGATGACCTGCTGACGGTATTGCACGATGCGGCCAACGGCGAGGCCGGGCGAGGCGGATACGCCGCCCAGCTCGTCGGCGTCGGTCGGCGTTGCGCGTGCCGGCGCGGCAGCCTTCGGTGCGGCAGCGGCCGGTGCATCCCCCGCCTTCTCACCACAGCCTTCAGCGAGCAGCTTGGCGACGGCAGCAGCGGCGTCACGTGCGTCGGGGCCGGTGGCCTTGACGACGATCTGGTCACCTTGCTGGGTCGACAACCCCATGATCGCGACGACCGACTTGGCATTCGCTTCGTCGCTGCCGCGTGCGATGCGCACGTCGGACTTGAACTTCTTCGCCTCTGCTGCGAGTACCGCAGCCGGGCGCGCGTGCAGGCCGGACGGATTCGGCAGGCTGACCGGGCCGGCGGTTTCGGTGCTGCCGCCGACGGCCGCGGCGACGCCAGCGGCGCCGACCATTTCGACGCTCAGCACCACGTCGCGGCCGGCTTCCACCGCACCGCTCTTCGCGTGCATCGCGGCAACCTTGTCGCCGTTAGCGATGATGATCTGCGTCAGCAGGCTCGCGGCCTTGCGTGCCACCAGATCCGGGTTGAAGCGGATCAAGGTTTGGCCGACCGTTACGGTGTCACCCTGTTTGACCTTGGGCGTAAAGCCTTCACCCTTGAGCATGACGGTGTCGATGCCAATGTGCACCAGCACTTCCAGGCCTTCCGGCGTGGTAATCGTGAGCGCATGGTGGGCGCTGTGCAGATTGGTGACCGTGCCGGCGACCGGTGACAGCAATTCCGGGCTCGTCGGATCGAGCGAGATGCCGTCGCCGACCATCTTCTGTGCGAAGACCGGATCAGGCACCTTGTCGAGCGGGAACAGGATGCCGGACAGCGGCGCGACGATGTCGATTGCGCCGGTGCCGACAGTAGGAGTTGCACCCGCGAGATCGAGCGTCAGCACTTCGGTCTTGCCGGCTTCCGCCTTGCCGGTTGCGGGCTTCATGCGCGCAACCAGATCACCGTTGGCGATCACCATCTGGGTCAGCAGGCTGCGCGCCTTGCGGCCGACGAGATCGGCGTCGAAACGGATCAGCAGCTGGCCGGCGGTAACCTGATCACCCTCGCGAACCTGCGGCGAAAAGCCTTCGCCTTTCAGCATCACGGTGTCGAGGCCGATGTGCAGCAGCACCTCGATGCCTTCCACCGAGCGGATCGTCAGTGCATGGCCGGCGCTGTGTAGTTGGGTGATCGTGCCGGCGACCGGCGCGAGCAGTTCGTTGGAGGTGGGGTCGATCGAAATCCCGTCGCCCACCATCTTCTGGGCAAAAACGGGATCCGGCACGCTTTCGATCGGAACAATCAAGCCCGACAACGGGGCGACTAGCTGCAACCTGGGTGCGTTTGCACGCATTGATGTCTCCTGGCGGAATTATCTGGACTGGTCCGGCGCGACTCCCCATCGCATCGAACTAGGGGTAAACCCCAACATAGGGTTTACCCTAGTGCGCAAATTCGATCAAGGACTTGAGTTACATCATAGGAAGCGCTTATGGGGTTCTGCCCACAAAGCTTGTCGGGGTTGACGAAATCGGTATGCAGGGCGCGAAGTCGCGCTCCCAGCTTGCTTCTTGCGGCGATTGCGGGATGGCGATGGATTTTTGTGCTGCGCCGTCGAGGTGGGTGTTGGCGCAGGTGGGGAGTTTGCGGTCCGTACGGGCGGACGCAGGCCTTGCGGGTGAGCTGAGGCGTGCTGGTGCCGACTTGTGTGGGGCGGGAAGGATGCTGCGAACGCGTGCGCGAACGCAGAAAAAGAAAAACCCGCCAGTTGGCGGGTTTCTCATCGAGGCAAACCAGGTCAGCTCAAATTACTTGAGCTTGGTTTCCTTGTAGAGCACATGCTTCCGGGCCTTCGGGTCATATTTCATGAACTCGAGCTTACCGGGAGTGGTGCGCTTGTTTTTGTTCGTGGTGTAGAAATGGCCGGTGCCCGCAGTGGACTCCAGCTTGATCTTTTCGCGACCGCCTTTGGCCATGATGTTCTCCTAGTGAGGGCGGGATCAGACTTCGCCGCGAGCGCGAAGCTCGGCGAGGACGACCTCGATGCCCTTCTTGTCGATCGTGCGCAGACCCGCGTTGGACACACGCAGACGGACGAAGCGGTTCTCGCTCTCAACCCAGAAACGGCGCGACTGCAGGTTGGGCAGGAAGCGACGCTTGGTCTTGTTGTTTGCGTGCGAGACGTTGTTGCCCACCATGGGGCCTTTACCGGTAACTTGACAGACGCGGGACATGAAACGCTCCGATGAACCTGTTTGCTCGAAACCCACGATTCTATCCAGAAATGGGGTGGCGAATCAAGTAGTTTCGGCGGATTGATTGGGTGGCGCGGTACTGAAAGATCCAAACAGCATGTGTTGGCTCACAGGTTGGCTCACAGCAGGCCGCGTTCGGCGAAGGAAAGCGGCCGTGCGTTGCCAGCCACGATGAAGTGATCCAGCACGCGAACATCGACGAGCGCCAGTGCCTGTTTGAGGCTGTTCGTCAGCAGTTCGTCGGCGCGGCTGGCTTCGGCACAGCCGGAGGGGTGGTTGTGCGCGAAGATCACGGCCGCGGCGTTGTGGGAGAGCGTGAGCTTGACGACCTCGCGTGGGTACACGCTGGTCTGGTCGAGCGTGCCGCGAAACAGCTCTTCGGAATGGATCAGGCGATTCTGCGCGTCAAGCAGCATCACCATGAAGACCTCGTAGGGCAGGGCGGCGAGCTTCAGTCGTAGCCAGTCGCGCACTGCGCCGGGCGAGCTGAGCAGGTCGCGTTCGCGCATTTCTTCGCCCAATGCGCGGCGTGCCATCTCGATCACGGCCTGCAGCTGCGCGAACTTCGCGCTGCCCATGCCGGGCACCGCAGCGAAGTCGTCGACCGGCGCCGCGAACAGGCGCGTCAGACTGCCGAAGCGGCTGATCAGCTCACGCGCAAGGTCGACCGCACTTTTTCCCTTGATGCCCACGCGCAGGAAGATCGCCAGCAGCTCGGCGTCGGACAGCACCGCCGCGCCATGTGCGAGCAGGCGTTCGCGCGGGCGTTCGTCTTCGGGCCAGTCGGTGATCGCCATGTCGTGTCCTTGCAGTGGGGCGGTAGAATCGGGCCTCCATCCTGCCGCGTAATCTGGATTACATGTCATGAGCATTTTCACGGGCAAGCGCATCGTGTTGGGCGTCTCCGGCGGCATCGCGGCCTACAAGGCGGCTGATCTCGTGCGCCAGCTGGGCAAGCAGGGCGCCGAAGTGCATTGCGTGCTGACCGAAGCGGCGGCGAACTTTGTTACGCCAGTCACCTTCCAGGCGCTGAGCGGCAACCCGGCCTGGGTCGATGCATGGGATACACGCCAGAGCCGAAACATGGCGCATATCGATTTGACCCGCGGCGCCGATCTGCTGCTGGTCGCGCCAGCCACCGCCGACGTGATGGCGAAGTTCGCGCACGGCATGGCGGACGACCTGCTCAGCACCCTGGTGCTGGCGCGTGAATGCCCGCTGGCGGTGTGCCCGGCGATGAACCGGCAGATGTGGGAGAACCCCGCCACGCAACGCAACCTCGCGCAACTGCGTGCTGACGGCGTCGCCGTATTCGGCCCAGCGGCCGGTGAGCAGGCCTGCGGCGAAGTCGGTATGGGGCGGATGCTTGAACCGCTGGATATCGTTGCCGAAGTCGCGGCCTTCTTCACGCCCAAGCGGCTGGCCGGCAAGCGCGTGCTGATCACCGCCGGGCCGACGTTCGAACCGATCGACCCGGTGCGCGGCATCACCAATATCAGCTCGGGCAAAATGGGCTTTGCGTTGGCGCGAGCTTGTGCGGACGCCGGCGCCGACGTCACGCTGGTGGCGGGCCCGGTCGCCCAAGCGACACCGCGTGGCGTTGTGCGTATCGACGTGCAGACGGCTTTGCAGATGCGTGATGCGGTGATGCGCAACGTGCTGGCGGCCAATGTTTTCATCGGCGTTGCCGCGGTGGCCGACTACCGGCCGGCGACGGCTGCCGATCACAAGATGAAGAAGACGGGTGGCGAAGGGCTGACGATCGAACTGGTGCAGAACCCGGACATCCTCGCCGAAGTCGCATCGCTGCCGAATCCGCCGTTCTGCGTGGGTTTCGCGGCAGAAAGCCAGAATCTCGACGAGTACGCCGCCACCAAGCGTGCGAAGAAGAAGGTGCCCTTGCTGGTTGGCAACCTGGTGCAGGACGGCATGGGAGGCGACGACAACCGCGTCGTGCTGTTCGACGACGCCGGTCGCCACGAAGTGCCGCACGGCGCCAAGGACGCGGTTGCCGAAGCCATCGTGAAACACATGGCCGGCATGCTCGCCTGAACCGAAATTCCCTGAATCCGATACTGGAGCCCGACCATGCATCACATCGACGTCAAGCTGCTCGACCCGCGCCTGAAGGAAAGCCCGCCGCATTACGCCACGCATGGCTCGGCCGGCCTTGATTTGCGGGCGTGCCTTGATGCGCCGGTGACGCTGGAGCCCGGTGCCACCTTCCTGGTGCCGACCGGCATGGCGATCCACCTGGCCGACCCCGGTTTGGCGGCCATGATCCTGCCCCGCTCGGGCTTGGGCCACAAGCACGGCATCGTGCTCGGCAACCTCGTCGGCTTGATCGATTCCGACTACCAAGGCCAGATCTTCGTGTCGGTCTGGAATCGTGGCAACAAGACCTTCGTGATTGAGCCAATGGAGCGTATCGCGCAGCTGGTGGTGGTGCCGGTGCTGCAGGTGGGCTTCAACGTGGTCGACGACTTCGACGCTTCGCATCGCGGCGAGGGCGGTTTCGGCAGCACCGGCCGGGGCTAAGGGTGTGCCGATGTTGCGCAGCGGCTTGCGCCTGATTTGCGCGCTGCTTGCGGCCGGCGGTTTTTCTGCGGTTGCTCGCGGGACCGATGAGCCGGTAACGGTGGTCTTTCGCAACAAGCCTCCGTACAGCTATGTCGAAAATGGCGTGCAGAAAGGTTTTCTGCTCGATCGGGCGCGGCAGCTGTTTGCGGCGGCGGGTTTGCGCGCCACGTTCGACGAGATGCCACCGGCGCGCATGTGGGCCGAGTTGCGCGCAAACACCTCGCCGTTTTGTTCCTTCGGTTGGTACCGGCTGCCCGAGCGTGAGGCGTTTGCACGGTTTTCGCTCCCGATCCATACCGACCGGCCGCAGGTGGTGCTGACGCGTGCGGAGATCGTGCCGCGGCTGCGGCGGTACGCGAGCTTCTCGGCGCTGTTGCAATCCGGGGATCAGCGTTTTGGTGTGGTTGATGCGGTCTCGTACGGCCCTGAACTAGACCGCCTGATTGCTGGTGCGCGTTTGCCTGTGTCGCGCGTACTCGATGCGCCGGTGCGAGCGATCTGGATGCTGGCGGCGGGCCGCTTCGACTTCATGATCGTCGACCAGGATGATCTGGATTTCTACCTTTCGAACACCCCGGATCTGAAGAAGCAGAAGCTCGTTCGGGTGGATTACCCCGATATGCCGCCCGGCATGACGCGACATATTCTCTGCAGCCGCCAGGTGCCGGAGCAGTGGATGCAACGCCTTGATGATGCGATCCGCAAGCAGGCTGAGGCGCCTCGCCGGCGCTAGCGGTCAGGCCTCAGCGCGTCAGGAATTACGCGCAACGCGTTGTGCCGAACAGCGCGGGGTAGTCGGCCTCGGGCACCACGCTGACTTCGATGCTCGGCGTGTGCTCGCCGCCGCCGACGATCACGCCGCGCAGCGGCGTGACGTCGCCGAAGTCGCGCCCCCAGCCGAGCGTGATGTGGCCAATGCCTGCCTGCACGCCGTTCGTTGGGTCAAATTCCACCCATCCCGAGTTCGGGCACCACACTGCGATCCACGCATGACTCGCATCCGCGCCGACCAGGCGAGGGGAGCCGGGTGGTGGCGTGGTCAGCAGGTAGCCACTCATGTAACGCGCCGAGAGCCCGAGGGAGCGCAAGGCCGATAGCATCAGGTGCGCGAAATCCTGGCAAACGCCGCGGCGCTTGCGCAGGACTTCCATGACGGGCGTCGCAACATGGGTGGCTTCGGGATCGAAGGCAAAGTCAGCGTGGATGCGGTTGTTGAGCGCCCGCACGCTGTCGAGCAGCGACTTGCCGGGCGCAAATGAACGGGCGGCCCATTCGGCGAGTTCGCGCTTGACGCGCACATGGCGCGATTCGAACAGGAAGCGCGCTGCATCGCGTTCGCCCGCATCCGGGCGATGGCCGGCGCGGAAAACCAGGCGATCGCGCACCGACTCCCAGCTTGGGGATTCAGCCGTTTGCGGACGTTCGCCAAGCTCGACCCAGCTTCTTGCATGTACATCCAGGCCGTGATGCTGGAGCGCGATGGCGAGCGTTTCGATCGGGTTGCCGAAGGCATCGATTCCGGCCAGCCGTTCCGACGGCTCGGGGGTGGCTTCCAGTTCGTGCGATATCACGCGTTGCCAGGGCAGGGCGCGCGGCGTCACGTGCAGCACATGGCGCCCCAGCGCGACCGGCCGCCCGTAGTCGTAACGCGTGAGGTGCGAGACGAAGTAGCGTGCCACGGCGCCGCTCCCGCTTTCGGTTGCAGCGCTCACGCCGCCTCCGCGCTGCGCAAGGCCTGTTCCGCGTGGCTGAAGAATCGTAGTGAAAGCTCGTCGGACAAACCCCAGGCCGTAAGCTGCGCGCGGGCCGCGAATGCGGCGAGCGCGTCGAGTTGCGGATTGCCCGGTGCGGCTTCGCCCAGCAGTGCGAGGTTGTGGTAGCGCGTCGGGTCGAAGCGTCTCAGGGTTTCCAGCAGCGGAGCCGGGTCGTTGTCGAAGCGTGCGCCGAAGTCTCGCCCGAGGCGGCTGAGGTAGCGCGCGAGCACATCCAGCTGGAAGCCCAGCGCATGCGGGTTGTCGCGGTCGAAGACGATCAGGTCCAGCACCGGCAGCATTTCCGGCTGGCGCTGGTATCGGCTGCGGTAGGTGACGATGCTGTTTGTTGCCTCCAGCAGCCACTCGAGCCCGTCGGCATGCTGCCGCGCATCACTCTGCAGGTAATGGCTGATCAGGCCACCTAGGCCCGCGAGGCGCTCGATACGGCGACCGAGCAGCAGAAATCGCCAGCCGGCGTCGCGCACCATGTCGTCCATCGCGAAGCCGGCGAATGACACACAGAGCAGCATCGCATGGTCGAGCGCTTCCGCTGCGCCAGCAATGCCGGGGGCCGCATGCTCCAGCACCTGCGGCAGGCGATTGAGTGCATGCCAGTTGTCGGCCGACAGGCGTTCGCGGACCTGGCTGCCGGCGCGCTGCAGGCGCCGGGCGTTGGCGTGCAGGCTGCCGACCGCCTGTGCGTCCAGAATGGCATCGAGCCAGTCCGCGTCGGAAGGCTGGTCGGGTGCTTCGCCCTCGTCGTCGGGTTTGCCGAGCAGGCCTTGCGCGCGCGCCACCGCGGCGAGCGACTGCAGACCGCTCAGCGCGTCGGCGTCACCGTCCGACAAGCGGTTGATCGCCGCGCGCAGCAGGCGCACCTGTGCTTCGCAGCGCTCCGCGTAGCGGCCGAGCCAGAAGAGGTTTTCGGCGATGCGCGACGGAATCACCGCCTCGGCGCGCAGCAACTCGGGGGGAGTTATTGGCGCGCTGGCGAGTGGCTCGCGAGCGACGGGCGCCTTGCTCAGCACCCAGATGTCCTTGCTCGCGCCGCCACGCTGCATGGTCACGACGTCGTCATCGGCTTCGGGCGCGACACGCGCCAGACCGCCGGGCATCACACGGTAGCCGTCGGGCGTTGCCAGCGCGAACACGCGCAAACCCACCGAGCGCGGCGCCACGCGGCCGTCGGCCTGCAGCGACGGCGCTTGCGACAGCCGTACCCATTCTTGTGCGAGGAAGGCGTGCGGCGTTGCGCGCAGGCGCTCGGTAAGCGCCGCGCGGCCAGCTGAATCAAGCCGATGGCCGAAAACAGGCTCGGGGCTCATGCCGGGGAAGGCGGGCTTGATTACAAGCTCGTCGAGGTGTTCCAGCACATGCGCGAGGGCCGGCGCTTCGCCGCACCACCAGGTGGCAACCGAGGGCAGGCGCATGGTCTCGCCGAGCAAGCGTTCGCAGATGCCGGGCAGAAAGCCGTGGATGCCGGTGGTTTCCAGCACGCCACTGCCGAGCGCGTTGGCGACCAACACATTGCCGGCGCGCACCGCCGCAAGCAGGCCGGGGATGCCGAGCGCCGAATCGGCGCGCAGTTCTGCCGGGTCGCAGTAGTCGTCATCCAGGCGGCGAAGGATCGCGTGCACCGGTTGCAGGCCCTGCAGCGTCTTCATGTAGACGCGGTCTTGCCGCACCGTCAGATCCTGCCCCTCGACCAGTGCGAAGCCGAGATGGCGGGCGAGCAGCGAATGCTCGAAGTAGGTCTCGTTCCAGGGGCCGGGTGTAAGCAGCACGATGCGGGGTGTTTCGCCCGCGGCGACGGGTGCGATCTGGCTGATTGCATCGCGCAAACTGCGCAGGAAGTCTGCCAGGTGGGCGACATGTGCGCTGCGGAAGAGATCGAGTTGTCCGCGCGCAACGAGGCGGCGGTTCTGCATCGCGTAGCCCACGCCGGATGGGCCTTGCGTGCGGTCGTGCACAACCCACCAGCGGCCGTCTTCCGAGCGTGCCAGATCGGCTGCGTAAAGATGCAGCCAACGCCCGCCGACCGGCGAGATGCCCTGGCAGGGCCAGAGATAGCCCGGGTGGCCGAAGGCCAGCGCGGGCGGCAGCAGCCCCTCGCGGATCAAATCCTGCGGGCCGTAGAGGTCTGCGAGGATGCGGTCGAGCAACTGGGCGCGCTGCGCGATGCCGAGCGAGATCGTCTGCCAGTCGTCCGCGCTGAGCACCAAGGGGATCGGATCGAGCGACCAAGGGCGATCGGCGCCCTGCGGATCGGCGTAGACGTTGTAGGTCACCCCATCGAGTTCGACCATGCGGCGCAACGCGTCGGCCTGGCGCGACAGCGCTTTGCCGCCGCCCGCATCGAGGGCGGCAACCAACGCTTGCCACGCGTCGCGCGGTCGGCCGTCCGCCTCGAACGCTTCGTCGAAATGGCGGGGCGGGCAGCGGTAATGGGCAAACGGTGCTGCGGGCATCAATCAACCGGAGTGCAAGGCGGTGAGGGCAGGGTACCCGAAGCGGAATCCGGGTGCTCGATTGGTGATGCCCTCACCCGTTTCAGCGTCGCCGCAGGTCCAGCGTGAACGGGAACTCGCCCTGTGCCGGGGCGGGCGCCAGGCGCATTTCACCCGGCGTGTAGCCGATGCGGAAGAAGCGCGCCAGGCGCCGGCTTTCAGCCTCGTAAGCGTTGACCGGGAAGGTCTCGTAATTGCGCCCGCCCGGGTGGGCGACGTGATACTGACAGCCGCCAAGACTACGCTGCATCCAGGTGTCGACAAGGTCGAAGGTTAGTGGACCATGTACGCCGATCGTCGGGTGTAGGCAGGATGCCGGCTGCCATGCGCGATAGCGCACGCCGGCAACGTATTCGCCGACCTTGCCGGTGGGGTGCAGCGGAACCGGCGTGCCGTTCACCGTGAGGCAGAAGCGATCGGGCGCCATGCCGGCAAGCTTGACCTGCAGACGTTCGACCGAGGAATCGACATAGCGCACCGTGCCGCCGACGGCGCCTTCTTCGCCCATGACATGCCAGGGCTCCAGCGCGGTGCGCAGCTCCAGTTCCATGCCTTTGACGGCGAGATCGCCGATCTTGGGAAAGCGGAATTCCATGTGCGGCGCGAACCATTCCGGCTGGATTGGGTAGCCGGCAAGCTGCATGTCTTCCACCACATCGCGAATGTCCTGCTCGACGAAGTGCGGCAGCAGGAAGCGGTCGTGCAGTTCGGTACCCCAGCGTACGAGGCGCGGTGGCGCATAGGGTTGCTGCCAGAAGCGCGCAATCATCGAGCGCAGCAGCAGTTGCTGTGTGAGGCTCATGCGCGAGTGCGGCGGCATTTCGAAGGCGCGCAGCTCCAACAGACCGAGTCGCCCTGTTGGCCCGTCGGGCGAGTACAGCTTGTCGATGCAGAACTCGGCTCGGTGCGTGTTGCCGGTGACGTCGATCAGCAGGTTGCGCAGGATGCGGTCGGCAAGCCACGGCGGGCAGCTACCTCCGCGTGCGAGGCGCTCGATTTCGCCGAAGGCGATCTCCATCTCGTAGACCGAATCGTTGCGCGCTTCATCGATACGCGGCGCCTGCGAGGTCGGGCCGATGAAGAGACCGGAGAACAGGTAGGAGAGTGCCGGGTGATTGTGCCAGTAACTGATCAGACTGCGCAGCAGATCGGGCCGGCGCAGGAAGGGCGAGTCAAGCGCTGTTTCGCCGCCCAGCACGAAGTGGTTGCCGCCGCCGGTGCCGGTGTGGCGGCCGTCGATCATGAACTTTTCGGTGGTCAGGCGGTACTCACGCGCCGTGTCGTACAGATGGGTGGTGCGGTCGACCAGCTCATCCCAGGAGTTGGCGGGATGGATGTTGACTTCGATGACACCCGGGTCGGGCGTTACGCGGAAATGGGCGAGCTGTGGGTCGCGCGGAGGCTCATAGCCTTCGAGCAGAACGGGCGTATGCAAGGCTTCGGCCGTGGCTTCGACGACCGCCACGAGTTCGAGGTAGTCCGCGAGCTCGCTGGTGGGTGGCATGAAGATGTAGAGCACGCCGTTGCGGGCTTCTGCACACATGGCCGTGCGTGTGATCCAGCCCGCGCTTTCCTTGGGTTGAGGGCGTCGTGCGTTGCCCGCGGGTGGGTCATTCGCAGCGGCGAGGCCGAGCAGGGCGTCCGCCACCGGTTGCAGCGGCACCGGGGGGCGCGTCTGCTGCCGAAGTGCTGCGTGCGGGGGAAGCGGGGCGGGCCGTTGCGCCGGGTCCGCCGCGTGAATCCAGGGATAGTCGGTTGCGCTGGCCCAGGGCTGTGAGTCGAGCGGCAGGCGATAGCCGAGCGGCGAATCACCGGGGATCAGGTAGCAGCGTTCCGAGCGCAGGAACCATGGCCCGCTTTGCCAACGGTTGCCCCCCGTTGCGCGGGCGACGGGCAAGGCGTAGCCCGCCACCTTCTTGAGGCCCTGGGTAAACACGCGCATCAGGCGATCGCGCTCAAGCGGATCGTCCAGCCGAGAATCGAGCGGATCGACGTTGCCCGGCAGGCGGCGCTCGCGCCACATGTAGTAGAAGCTGTCCTCAAACGCGGGGAAGACAAACTCCGGATCCAGCGCAAGGCGCTCTGCGATGCCGCGAAGGAAGCGGCCGGCGAGGATGTCATCGGCGTTGCCCGGTTTGGACTCGTCCGCGATCAACGCAGGGTCGCGCCAGATCGGCTCACCGTCCTTGCGCCAGAAACAGTTGAGTGACCAACGCGGCAATTGTTCGCCGGGGTACCACTTGCCCTGGCCGAAATGCACCAGCCCCTGTGCCGCATAGCGCTCGCGCATACGGTGGTAAAGGTTGGCTGCGAGGCGTTTCTTGTCCGGCCCCATCGCGGCGGTGTTCCATTCGGCACCATCCGGGTCGTCGATCGATACGAAGGTTGGCTCGCCGCCCATCGTAAGGCGGACGTCCATCGCCTTGAGCTTGGCGTCGACATCGTGTCCCAGCGCTTCGATGGCCGCCCACTGGTCATCCGTGTAGGGCTTGGTCACCCGGGGGGCTTCCCAGATGCGCGTGACTTTCATCTCGTGCCCGAAAGTCACTTCGCACTTGTCGAGTGCGCCGGTGATCGGTGCGGCAGAAGACGGCTCCGGCGTGCAGGCGAGCGGGATGTGGCCTTCGCCCGCGAAGAGCCCTGAGGTCGGGTCAAGTCCGATCCAGCCGGCGCCGGGCAGGTATACCTCGCACCAGGCGTGCAGGTCGGTGAAATCCACTTCGGTGCCGGAAGGGCCGTCGAGTGACTTCTGATCAGCGGCTAGCTGGATCAGGTAACCCGAGACAAAGCGTGCGGCAAGCCCGAGGTGGCGCAACAGCTGAACCAGCAGCCAGGCCGAGTCCCGGCAAGAGCCGCTGGCCTTCGTTAGTGTTTCTTCCGGTGTCTGCACGCCTGGCTCAAGGCGGATCAGGTAGCTGATGTCCTGCTGCAGCTGTTGATTGACGGCGACGAGGAAATCAACGCTGGGCGTTGGTTCGCGCGAGATCTTCGCGAGGTACTGCGCAAAGCGCGCGCCGCAGTCTCGCTTGGCGAGATACGGCGCGAGTTCGATCTGCTGTGCCGTGTCGTATTCGAACGGAATCTTCTCTGCCCGCGGTTCGAGAAAGAAGTCGAACGGATTGATGACCGACATTTCGGCCACCAGATCCACCTCCACCCGCAGTTGGATGGTCTTCTCCGGAAAAACCAGGCGTGCGAGGTAGTTCGACTGCGGGTCCTGCTGCCAGTTGATGAAGTGCTTCTCGGGCTGCACCTTCAACGAGTACGACAGGATCCGCGTGCGGCTGTGTGGCGCAGGGCGCAGGCGAATGACCTGGGGGCCAAGGTTGATCGGGCGGTCGTAGTCGTATGTGGTGACGTGGTGCAGGGCTACGTGGATCGACATCGCTCGATTTCCTTCTCGTGCGGGGATTCGCACAAGCTGACTAGCAAGGAGCGAACCAGCGCGCAGCGGTGTCCAGATACCTCTTATGGCGGCACTGGAACGGGGCGTGCCGCGCAGCGACGGGGCGCGATGCACTGTTCAGAGGCATGTCTGCACCGACAGGTGGCGACTGCGATCGCACGATCTAGACTGAAACAGTGGCACCAAGGGTGCTCTCGGGCCGGACGGTCGTTCGGTCGGGCGTTCAGGTCAATCGGGGAGGCAACATCATGGGATCGCAGGTTACCCAGGCTGCGTTCGGGCGTAGTGCAGGTCGGCAACTTCCGTTTTCCGAGGGGTTGGACCGGATCGAGGATGTACCGCCCGTGTTTCGCGCCCAGTTGGCGGCGCGTTTCGGCGCAATGCCCCCCCGCGCGATCATCCACACACCGCGGTTTGATACGTTTGGCCTTTGCGTTGACGAGAACCTGTTGGCGATCGGGGATGATTTCTGGTGTGCCGCGTTTGCGACGGATGGCGTCGTTCGGCTATGTGAAGCGCGCTTTTCAGAAACCCGTCTGGCGACATTTTCCCAACTGCTGCTTCATGGCGAACTGCGCCTCGACTCGGGCGATCCGGCCTCCAGCTGTGTGATTGCCTTCAACATGGTCGTATCTGATCTATTTCGCGCCGTCGTTCGCATGGTGCTCGACGGTTTCCCCGAACCCTTCGTGCCCGCGGCGCGTGCCGACGTCATGGCGGAGTCGGTCGACGCGCTGTCCTTCAAGCTGCGCAGTGCGCTTCAGGAGTCTGCGCCCTCAAATGGGCCGCTGCTCGGGCTGGCGAGTTGGCAGGCTGCCGAATCGGGCCGGCGTGCGCGCGACCCGGCGCCGGCCGGTTTGCTGGCGGCTACTGCGCGATGCCTGTTTGCGATACTTGACGCGCTCCCGCCGCGGGAGGGGCAGCCGCATGGCAGCTTTGATCGCTGGGGCAAGGTGGTCACTTATGTGAACCGCGGCTTCCCCGTCGCGTGGACCCTCAGTAGCGTCGAATACGGATCCGAGCTTTGCCTGTTGATTGGCCATGGGCGCGCGGCGAGCGTGCGGATTGGCCTGCCGTCAGCCGCGGTGCTTGCCGTGGAACGTTTGCTCGAACGCCTGCATGAGCCGCCTGCGCCAACCTCAATGCGCTGACGGTGGCCCAAGGGGGTCAGCGGCGCAGCAGCCCGATCTCGCTCGCAGTCTGCTCGCCGATCAGGCATTGCGAGAGGCTTCGCGGCTGCTCCGGCGGCCCGCTGACACTTGGTAGTCGTCCCGCCATCAGCTCGCAGAAGTGCTGAGGCAACCGCGGTGAAGCGTGAGGCTGTGCATAGCCCTGCGGATAAACGGGCTCCAGTGATGCCGGGTCGTATTTGTCCGTTGCGCCCAGTGTGTGTAGCAGCTCGTGCGCGATCACCACAGCGTTTGCCTGTTGCATCGCGCGGTCCGCAAACACATGGGCGATGGCAATGTGCCCGCGTTGTAGTCCGTGAGAGGCCGGCACTTTGCCGGTTTTTCCGTCGTGGTAGATCACGAATAGGCGTACGTTCGGGCGTATTGCTGGTGTTGGCAAGCGCCACGCCCACCACCTCAGCTTCAGGCTCCATAGCACCGAATCCAGTACGCCGGCACGTTGGGGCGGAGAGGGCGGTGCAGTGTTCAAGGGCGGTTGGAGGTTGAGGCGAACCGGTTGCAGGGTCGCCACACCATAGCGCTTCACCTCGTCTGCCAGGAATTGTTCGATCTCGGCAAAGCTGTCCCGTTCGAGCGTCGCGATACGCTGTGCCGCGGCCGGGCTGCCGTCCCCGCTTACTGGATAGACCGCGACTTGCAGTGTGTCGCGCCAGCTGGTTGCAGCGCGCTGTGCGCGCCAGGTTTCCAAGGCGATGGTCGCCAGAATGAGTAGAAGAATCGTGATCCGGATGCGTTTCCACATCCAACCAATAATGCCATGGCATGCCGCCGCAGCCCCGTCAACACGGCTTCTTGATCTGCAACAGCCACGCTGCCGACGCGGTTTTGCCCGCCACATGCCCTGTGAGATAATCCGCGCCGCACTGCAGCACACTGGTCGGAGCCTGGTCGGGGTGATGCAACAATTCGGCAGGTATCCGTTAGAGATATCAACCGTTCAACTTCTCTCCCCGAGGCCGACTGTTTCGTGACTTCGTCACGGAACCGGTACGCCATTGAGGGATCAGGTGACCCGCAATGAAAGTACTTGTTACCGGTGCAGCCGGCTTCATCGGCATGCACACCAGCCTGCGCTTGCTCGAGCGCGGCGACACCGTCGTTGGCCTTGATAACCTCAACGACTACTACGATCCCCAGCTCAAGCGCGATCGCCTCGCGCGACTGACTCCACACCCGAATTTCCGCTTCGTCCTGATGGACGTCGCCGATCGCCCCGCGATCGAAAAGCTGTTCGCAGAAGAAAAGTTTGATCGCGTGGTGCATCTGGCGGCACAGGCCGGCGTGCGCTACTCCTTGATCAACCCGCACGCTTACATTGAATCCAACATCGTTGGCTTCACCAATATTCTCGAAGGCTGCCGTCACACGCAAGTGCAGCACCTGGTCTATGCCAGCAGCTCCAGCGTTTACGGTGGCAACGAGAAGATGCCGTTCTCCGAGTCCGACAGCGTCGACCACCCGGTCAGCCTTTACGCTGCAACGAAGAAGGCCAACGAACTGATGGCTCACACCTACAGCCATCTCTACGGCCTGCCCACCACTGGCCTGCGCTTCTTTACCGTGTATGGCCCCTGGGGCCGCCCCGACATGGCTTTGTTCCTATTCACCAAAGCCATCCTCGAAGGCCGCCCGATCGACGTCTTCAACTACGGCAAGATGCAGCGCGATTTCACCTACATCGATGACATTGTCGAAGGTGTCATCCGTACGTTGGATCGCCCCGCAGAGCCCAACGCCGATTTCGATCCGCAGAACCCCGACCCCGCGACCGCCCGCGCGCCGTATCGAGTTTTCAATATTGGCAACCAAGGCCCAGTTGAATTAATGGCCTTCGTCGAAGCGATTGAGACGGCGCTTGGCAGGGCGTCGGAGAAGAATCTGCTCCCGATTCAACCTGGCGATGTTCCCGCAACATTTGCTGATGTTTCGGCGCTAACCGCATGGACCGCACATCGCCCGAACACGCTGATTGCGGAAGGTGTCTCGCGGTTTGTAACTTGGTATCGCGACTACTACCGATGCTGACTCGGGTTGGATCGGGTTTTCTGCGTTTTGCGCTTCTGCCTGCGCGGACGTTGATACTTCACCGTGGGCTGGTTTTTCGGCTGACGGCGCGCGATATCGCAGCGCGCTATCGGGGATCCGTGTTAGGGGTCGCCTGGAGCTTGCTATTACCCCTGCTGTTGTTGGCCGTATTCGCGTTTTTTTTCGGATTGATCTTTCGTTCGCGTTGGTCTTCGACTGAGACCGGGGTTGGAAGCTTCGCGGTATTCGCCTTTTCAGGCTTGGTGGTGCATGGTTTCATCGCAGATATTCTTGGGCGCGCGCATGCAGTAGTGAGGTCGCATCCGAGCTTTGTCAAGCGGGTCGTCTTTCCCCTTGAGGCCTTGGTTTGGGTGCCGGTATTCTCCGCCGCCTTTCATTTGCTGGCCTATCTCGCCGTATTGATAGTGTTTATATCAATCGTCAAAGGGGGATTGCCCATCACGAGCCCGTTTGCAGTTCTCTGGCTGCTGCCAGTGCTTTTGCTCGGCGGGGGCGTGTGCTTTCTTTTTTCCGCGCTTGGAGCGTTCTTTCGCGATCTAGGACAGATCGTCCCGTTCTTGGCGACGACGCTTCTCTACGTCTCGCCGGTGTTTTACTCCATGGATGCGGTGCCGGAGCCGCTTCGGCCGATTCTGAATGCCAATCCACTTGCTTGGCTGATCGAAGGCCTTCGGTCAGCCCTGATCACTGGAAACGCCTTCGATTTGCGTGCCTTCTCCGTCATTACCATTGTCGCCTGGATTCTTGCTGCCATGAGTTGCTGGCTTTTCCGACGTTTGAGTCCGGCATTTGCGGACCTGGTATGAGTTCAGCCCCAGAATCGATCATTACAGCAACCAACTTGGGCAAGTGCTATGGCGGAGAATCGTCGGCGCGCTTGTTCGTAAGAACTCTCTTGAGGCGCTCTAGAGAGCCGGGCGGCTATTGGGCGCTTCGGGGGGCGAGTTTCGAAGTGGCGCGAGGCGAAACGGTTGCAATTGTCGGTCGAAACGGTGCGGGCAAGTCCACTCTATTGCAGTTGCTCGCGGGGGTGCTGACTCCGACCGAGGGCTCAGTGCGAGTAGCCGGTCGCATGGCCGCCTTGCTGGAGTTGGGGGCCGGTTTCGATCCTGACTTCTCGGGGCGCGAGAACGTGCTTATTGCCGGGACCCTATTGGGTTTGACTCAGGCGCAGGTTGAAGACCGGTTGGAGGATATCCTGCGCTTTGCCGATATTGGCCACTTCATTGACGAACCCGTACGCACCTATTCATCCGGAATGTTCGTACGTCTCGCTTTCGCGGTGAATGTTCATGCCTCGCCCGACCTGCTCATCGTCGATGAGGCGCTTGCGGTCGGCGATGCGCCTTTTCAGGCCAAGTGCTTTCGCAAGTTGCGAGAACTCCAAGAAGGCGGCACTACTTTGTTATTCGTCTCGCACGATGTTCAGGCTGTGCGAAGTTTGTGTAGTCGAGCCTTGTGGATTGAGGGCGGCATGTTGAGGGCCGACGGTGGCGCACCGGAGGTGACCGCCCGCTATCTTCGGTCTGTATTTGCCGATGAGGCGCCAGCGCTTGCGACCGCAGCAGCGGTTGGTGCATCCTCCAAGCCTGACATCGGCGATGAACTACCGGGATTGTCGGCCGCGTTGTTGTCGTTAGTGGATGGGCGCTGGGGGAGCCGCGAAGCGCTTATCGAGGCTGTGTCAATCTATTCCGAGGGCTTCGTTTCGGCGAACGTCTTCGAGCGCGGCGCGCGCATCAGTCTCCGAATTGTTGCAAGGGCTCAAGTCTTTCTGTCGCTGGATCATCTTGGCTTGGCCTTCTCTTTAAAGCATCGCAAGGGACTGGACCTCATCGTTGATACATCCTACTGCCATGGCTGGCGGTATCCGGCCTTGCATAGCGGCGAGGCCTTCGAGGCGATTTTCGAGTTTGAGAACATTCTCGCGCCAGATGATTACGTGCTAGTTGTTGCTGTTGAGGATCGTTCGTCGGAAACCCCTCGCTACCTCGATTTTGTCGAGCACGCTCTGACCCTAAAAGTGGTCTCAGAAGAGCGAGTGTTTTCCTTCGTTAAGCCAACGGTGACATTTAGTGGTAACCCGGCGCGCCATGAAAACTGATGCGCTGGTCAGCGCAATCAATGAGCACGAGTAGAAATTGAATGAATGAGCAAGCATCCCTCGTAAATACACCGGCATGGTGGAATGAGTATTTCGAGAGCGAATGGGACCGCTATGATGGTGGCTCGCAGACGCGAGCCTTCATGCTCGCTTTGATCGAAGGGCTGAGCCCGGCGGAGCGGAGGTGGCTCGGCGAACCGGATCGGCGGATTCTTGACTGGGGCTGCGCGTTGGGGCAGGGCGTCGATGAAATATCGAGAGCTTTCCCGTCGGCCCTTGTAATGGGGCTAGATGTTGCCGAACTCGCGGTCGCGCGAGCCTCGGAATCGTACCCGTCTTACCAATTCGCCAGTAGCCCCGAGCGACTTCTCCCCGCGAACGCGATCTTCTGTAGCAACTGCCTTGAGCATTTTGAGGCGCCAATCGAGGCGGCCGAGCGTATTGCCGGAATGGCTGGGGAGTTTCTTGCCATCCTTGTCCCTTATGCTGAGGCGCCGCTGTCGGAGTTCCATCTCGCGTCGTTTAGCGAGGCCACTTGGCCGTCGCGTCTGGAGAGGCTGGAACGTATTCGGATTGCAGTGATCGATGTGCCGACTTCAGCTTGGCCAAGTGGAAAGCAGTTGTTAGCGATTTATGGATCGTCTCAATGCCATCGAGAGCTGCTGGCGCTGGAGGCGTCAGAAAAAGAGAAGTCCAAGTGGGAGGCCTATTACCGCGATTTGCCGGACCACGATATAGACGCGCCGACCGCAGAGTTTAATCAACAACTGGTCGGTGCTATCAAAGGCTTGCTCCCGCAGGGCGCGCGAGTGTTGGAAGCTGGTTGCGGCGGAGGCAATCAGAGTGTCGCATTGGCTCGCGATGGCGGGTTCAACGTCGCGGTACTCGATTTCTCGCCGGCGGCGCTCAATCACGCGTCCCGCCAGTTCGCGCGCGCGGGGGTCGTCGGTGAACTGATCGAGGATGATGCTTTCGCCTTGCGCAGCCCAGACTATGACCTCGTTTTTAACTCCGGTGTTTTGGAGCATTACACGGTAGAAGAGCAGGCGCGTTTTCTGCGGGGGATGGCCAGCAGAAGTCGCAAGTATGTTCTGGTTCTCGTTCCCAATCGCGCCTGCTATTGGTACTGGGTTTGGAGGATTATCAAGACCTCCCGCGAGGGTTGGCCGTTCGGCAGAGAGGTGCCTACCGCTGATCTTTCCGAAGCCTTCCGCTTGGCGGGCCTAAAGTACTTAGGCCATGCCTTCATGGGTGAGTCTTGGACAGAGAGCTTTATACGCGCGCTTCCTGACTGTGAGCCGGCTACTCGCGAGCTATTGAGCGAGATTCACCGTAGCGGTGTTATCCCGGACTTCTCACGTGGCTATCTGTTTGCCGCTCTGGGCTGCGTGCAGAGCTATGACTCTCGCGAGCTTTCCTCTCCGTGGCGCAGTGACTTGTTTGGTCAAGGGCCGGATGTGACCGAGGTATTGGCAACATTGGGGGATGCGCTAGCCGCCCGGCTCTCTGCCGATAATTCGAAGAGGAAGGAAGAGTTGGCGCATCGAGATAGCGTGTTGCGACTTGGAGGCGAGAACTCGAAACTCGTGAGCGAAGTCGTTGAGCTATCAAAGTTATTGGCGGATAGCCGTATTCAAGCCGAGAGACTTGATGGAGAGTTGCAACGTGTTCGGTCGAGTCTGGAGTCGTTATCGTTGTCTCATGAGGCTGTACTCGCGCATCAATCCGAGGCCCATCGTGTAGCGTTGGATGCACTGTCTGAGGCGCGGGCACGCATTGGTGCGATGCAAGCTCAGATCGAGGATGTGTCAAAGTGGGCAAAGGGCTTGGAGGCGCATCCCTTGCGCTTTTTCTTCAAGCGAAATGTAGTCAAGGTTGCGCGCGCGGCGTTCCGGGCTTTGCCCGCCCCGCCTGCGCTGAAGGCGGGCTTGCGTGGCTTGTATGGGCGCATGCGTCAACGCTACCAGGCTCCTGTTGCTGCTGTTCCAGCGGTGGTGCCAACCTTGTTGCCTCAGATTCTGCTGCCTGTGGCTTCGGGGTGCGACGTATTCGTATTTGGCATTATTGATTGGCACTTCCGCATTCAGCGGCCTCAGCACATCGCTCTCCAGCTCGCGCGGCGCGGCCACCGTGTCTTTTTTATTTCGCCAGCCTTTGTTGATAGTCAGGAGCCTGGTTTTGCGCTTGAGCAGCTTGACCCGGACTTGCCGCTCTACCAAGTGCGTCTTCATGCTGTTGGTAGGCCGGCAATTTACGGCGATGTACCGTCGGAACCTTTGCTGGATACGTTGCGGAACGGTCTTGCGCGGTGGATGCTTGAAACTCGGTCCACCGCCACGATCGGCATAGTGGAGCACGCCTTCTGGGGGGCGTTAGCCGCAGCGCTGCCCAATACAAAGACTGTGTACGACTGTATGGATCACCATGAAGGGTTCGGAGGTGTTCCAGACGGCGTTATCGAGCTCGAACGTCGTTTGGTCCGCGAGGCCGATTTGGTCGTCACATCCAGTGCGTGGCTCGAGCATGAGGTTGGTGCTCGTGCGCGGCAAAACGTCACTATCCGCAACGCCGGCGATTTCGATCATTTTTCTGCTGTTCCCGAGAACGTCATTCGTGATGCCGCAGGTCGCCGGACAGTTGGATACTTTGGCGCTATTGCGGAGTGGTTCGATGTCGACCTCGTCGAACGGCTCGTTCTCGCGTTTCCTCAATGTTTGTTTGTTCTGATCGGCAACGACACTGTTGGCGCCGGAAGACGACTGAAACGTTACGAGAACGTCATGATGCTCGGCGAGCGTCCCTATGCCGAATTGCCTCGTCATCTGCACGGGTTCGATGTTTGCTTACTGCCCTTCAAGGTCATTCCCCTCACCCTTGCCACGAATCCGGTTAAGGTCTACGAGTACCTTGCAGCCGGAAAGCCAGTCGTTGCAACGCAGCTTCCCGAAATGTCACAGTTCTCAAGTCTGGCTTATTGCGCAGACTCGGCAGAAGCGTTTGAGGCGGCACTGAGAGAGGCGTTGAGTGGCGAGGGTGAGACATCCGAGCTGATTGATCGTCGTATCGCGTTTGCCGCATCGAACACCTGGGCTGAGCGGGCTCGTGCGCTGATAGAGGCGACTGAGGCCATCCCGGTGCCGCGCGTCAGCGTAATCGTGCTTTGTTACAACAACCTTGCCCTGACGAAGGCCTGTCTTGCCAGCGTGCTTGAACGCAGTGACTACCCGAACCTCGAACTGATTGTAGTTGATAACGCATCGACGGACGGTACGCCTGCTTTCCTGCGAGCCTTTTCAAGTCAGCACCCAAGCGCCATTCTCATTCTGAATGAGAAGAACCTTGGCTATGCCGCAGGCAACAATGTTGGCATTGCTGCGGCGACGGGTGACTACATTGTTTTGCTGAACAACGACACCGTTGTTACCACTGGTTGGTTGCGTACGCTGCTTCGCCATTTCGAGCGAACGCCTGGAATCGGTCTGCTCGGTCCAGTCACCAACAACATCGGAAACGAGGCCAAGATCGACATCGCTTACGACAGTCTCGAGCACATGGAGGGCATGAGTCAGTGCTACACCCTCGCCCATGCCGGACGTTCACGTCCGATGCGTACGCTTGCCTTTTTTTGCGTGATGATCCCGAGAGCGGCTATTGATAAGTGTGGCGCTTTGTGCGAGGACTATGGCCTTGGCTGGTTTGAAGACGACGACTATTGTCGTCGTGTCGAGAGTGCGGGGTTTACGCTACGCCTCGCCGAAGATGTGTTTGTCCACCATGAGCACTCGGCGTCTTTTGGGCGCCTGCCGGAAGGCGAGCGCAGGGCGCTGTTTGACCGTAACAGGCAGATTTACGAGGAGAAGTGGGGCCCTTGGGCGCCGCACGAATACCGATGAGCCACATACAATGTGGCCAGTTCAAATTCGGAAGTCCAATGGAATGATTCGCAATGCTCTGAGCTTTGCTCTTGTTGTTATGCTGTGGTGTCCGGCGGCGTTTGGCGTTTCGCCGTCAGCGCCTGCTAAGCCGACGACTAAGGCTGAGGCAAAGGTACTCTCTCCCTCCGAATCGGCAGCCAAATCCCCGGTGGAGCTGGATCCGACCCTGCCGACCCTGCCGAAAGGACTTTTCGATGTGATTGGCGTTCAGGCTGCCATGTCTCTGTTGGGAGCATCCTCTGCGCAGGAGAGTCCGAGAATCCTGCTTGAAGTTCCCGATATTTATGACCGGACGGCAGCGATTCCAGTGCGCGTCAAGGCCGCGTTACCGTCCGTAGAGGCTGTAGTCCTACTTCATGAGCGAGAGAGCAAGCCTGTGCTGGTGGGGTTTGCGATGCGGCCAGTACAGGATGCCGAGTTTGCTTTTGCCATCTCGGCGAAGAAGACCGGCGTGCTCAGGGCTCTTGTTAAGTCGGAAGGCAAATGGCTCTTCGCTCAAAAAACTTTGCGTTTGGCAACTGAATCGTGGAAGTAGGCGCTTCTGAAAAGTCGCCTCGCCCGCGTATCGGCGAGTTATTGCTTAAGGCTGAACTCATCTCGGGGGAGGAGTTGGCGCAGGCACTGGCGATGCAACTGCGGGCTCCGGGTGAGCGCATCGGCGCGCTACTGGTTAAGCGCGGCGCGATCTCGGAAGATGCCTTTCTGCCCGTTTTGGCCGAGCAACTCGGCATCGTGCTGCTCGAGCCCGCTACCCTTATAGATTGTAAGGAAGCTGTGCGCGTTACGATGACCGGCGCGTGTCTGCCGCTTCGTTGGGGGCGTCAGCACATGGTTGCAGTCTGGCAAGCGGACGATAAGACGTTGCATGTCGCCGCCAAGGATCCGATCAAGTCGTCGATCCGCGAGATTGTTCGTGCGCAGTTTCCGAATGCACCTTCTTATACGTGGTGCTTGTGTCGTACGCGCGACCTCGAACGGCTGTTCGACGAGATCGAGCGCAGCGGGGGGGCGCGGAACATCAACCTGAACGAGTTTCACCATCTGAAAGAGCTCGCGGAAGAGGCGCCAATCGTCGAACTCGTGAATAGTCTTTTTGCAAGAGCGACCGATGCCCGTGCATCGGATATTCACGTGGAGCCCGAAGAGTTCGGGTTCAGTGTGAGGGCGCGGGTTGACGGTGTTCTGAAGACTATCGAAGCTTATTCGCGGGAGAAGTTTGACGCTGTGGTGTCACGTATCAAGCTCATCTCGGAGCTTGATATTGCTGAACGTCGCCTGCCTCAGGATGGCCGCTTCACAATCCGCGCTGGCGGCATCGAATCGGATGTGCGCGTTTCGGTGATCCCTGGTGTGTGGGGGGAGTCTATCGTCATGCGCTTGCTCCCGAAGGAGCGAGGTGGCGATTTCTCGCTCGACGCATTGGGCATGGAGCCCGACCACCGCGCGATCTTTGAACACTGGATTGCCGAGCCTCACGGCATCGTCCTTGTTACGGGCCCTACCGGTTCGGGCAAAAGCACCTCGCTCTACACCGCTCTGACTCTTGCCAACGACCGTACAAACAAGATTATTACGGTTGAAGACCCGGTGGAGTTTCATCTCGATGGTGTAACGCAGATTCAGGTTCAGCCGGAGATTGGCTACACCTTCGCGAGTGCGCTGCGGGCGATTCTGCGCCACGACCCGGATATCGTCATGATCGGCGAAATCCGCGATCTCGAGACCGCACAGATTGCAGTGCAAGCATCGTTGACCGGCCATATGGTCTTTTCTACCTTGCACACGAACGATGCGTTGTCGGCCTTCAATCGGTTGATTGATATGGGCGTCGAGCCGTTTCTGGTTGCATCATCATTGCGCGGTGTGCTTGCTCAGCGCCTCGTACGGCGACTCTGCCCCGCGTGTTCGGAGCGCGGCGACGCCGCGCCTGAGCAAATAGCGTTGTTTGAGCGAGTGCTTTCGATCAAGCAACGTGCGTTGATTGGTGCCGCGAATTTCAAGCGTCCCGTCGGCTGCGATAGTTGTCTTGGTAGTGGCTATCGTGGACGTATCGGAATCTATGAGTTTCTGCCAGTGTCAGACAGTATGCGAGCGGCGATCGCCGCTCGCAGCGTTTCCTTGGATGCGCTTACGCAAGGAGAGCGCGCGCAATGGCGGACGCTTTCCGGCGATGGGCTGATCAAGGTCTGGCGCGGCGTCACCACCTTCTCCGAAGTCATGCGTGTCGCGGGTAGCGAAGGGGGCTGAGGGGTGGAAATCAAGTATCGCGCGGTCGATGGTGCGGGCGCCGAGGTGTCCGGGCAGCTCACGGCCGATTCTGAGTCGCAAGCAATTGACCTTCTGAGCGAACGTGGCCTCGTGCCCTTGAGTGTCGGCATGGTGCGGGAGCGCTCAGTTCGTCGCGCCAGCAGTCGGGCCGCAACGTCTGCTCAGCGCGCCTTGGCTATCAGAGAGGTTGCTACGCTTCTGACTTCGGGGGTTGGTCTAGTGGAAGCAATCGAGAACCTCGCGCATGCGCACCGTAACGACAGTATTGGTGCGGCATTTTCCGAGTTAAAGGGGCGCTTGCTCGCTGGTGAGAGTTTTTCTTCCTCTCTAGCGGCTCTGCCTGTGGAGTTTCCTGATTATGTCTACGTTCTCGCGCGTACAGGCGAGTTGACGGGAAAGCTTGGCTCGTCGTTACACGATGCGGCGGACCAGATGGATTACGATGAGCAGACGCGGCAAGAGGCACGAAACGCCCTAGTTTATCCGGTGATATTGATCGCGACAGGCATTGGTGCCGTGATGTTGATTTTTGCAGTCGTCGTGCCGCGATTTGCCGGCATGCTGAAGAACCCGAAGGCCGATTTGCCGACCATCTCGGTCTGGGTGCTGCAGGGAGGTGTTTTCTTTCGCGAGCACATGCTGCCAATCTTCGCGGCCTTGGTTGTGCTCGGAGTCCTTCTTGCCCGTGCGCTCAAGCAGCGCGACAGTCGCAATCGCATGTTGAACCTTGCCGCCTCACTACCTTTCCTCGGGCCGTGGGTTGAGTCCATGACAGTCGCGCGCTGGAGCTCGATTCTGGCCGTACTCGTCGAGAATCGAGTGCCGATTATCGATGCGCTCGAACAAGCCCGCGCTTCATCCGTCCTAACGAACTTCTCGCACAGACTCGATTTGGCGCAGCGAGATGTCAAAGCAGGAAAACGCTTGGCCGACGCCCTGGAGTTGCACCGTGTTGTGGACCCAACTGGTGTGAGTATGGTTAGAGTCGGTGAGCGTTCTGGTGAGCTCGGTCGCATGCTTAAGGGCGTCGCCAGCTACTGGACCGGTGTCAATCGCAACCGTATGAAACGATTGCTTGCACTGATCGAACCGGTGACCATTCTAATCATTGGCGCTGCCATTGGTATCATCATGGTTGGGATCATGCTTGCGATCGCGAGCCTGAGTAATTTGACGATCTAGAGGTTTATTCATGCGCGTACGCGCTTCTCGCGGCTTCACACTGCTCGAAATGTTGGTGGTGCTGGTGATCATTGGCCTCCTCGCAAGCCTGGTCGGGCCAAAGCTCTTCACCAAAGTCGACTCGTCCAAAGTTCAGACGGCCGAGACGCAAGTCAAGATGCTCAAAGGGGCGCTTGAAACGATGCGCCTTGACACGGGCACCTTCCCGACGACCGAACAAGGGCTAGCTGCGCTGAACAAGTCACCGGATGACGCGAAGGCGAAGCCCAAGTGGAAAGGCCCTTACCTAGACGAAGATATCCCCGTGGACCCATGGGGCAACGCATATGTATACCGTACCCCCGGGCCAGAAGGGCGTCCGTTCTATCTATACTCGCTCGGCGCCGATGGTAAGGAAGGCGGCGAGGGCATTGATGCAGATGTCGGAATCGCACCTTCTCGCAAGGCGGAGTGACTTCGCCGTCCCGAGTGCGACAGGCTTCACATTGCTCGAGTTGCTGGTTGTTCTGTTGATTACGTCCCTTTTGGCGGGGCTTGCCGCTCCGCGTGTAGTGGATGCTCTTGATCGCAAGCGTATCGATAACGGATTCCGGCTGCTGGAGCGTCAGGTCTCGCTGTTGAGGCAGCGGCTCATCGCCTCGGGGGCTCCACTTAAGCTCACTCAAGAAGTGTTGGAGCGGCCGTTGAATGACGGTCGCACACCATTTTCGCCGCCAGAGGGCTTTGGTGTAACGATCGACCGTGAGATACAGTTTGGCGCCAACGGCGCGTGTTCAGGTGGCGATATCGTTCTTATCGCACCGGGCGGCCAACAGCGCCGGCTTAGGCTGGATCCGCCGTTCTGCCTGCCGCGTCAGGTTCAGTAGTCATGGCTCCCCGCGTGCGTTGTAACCAGCAAGGCTTCTCGCTGCTTGAAGCCATTGTTGCGCTGACCTTGGTCGCCACACTGGGGGCAGGCCTGTTTGCTTGGATGAACAGCAGCCTCTCTTCGCTCAACCGAGTACGCGACGCCAGCATTGAGCGCTCGGCTCGACTCAACATTATTGAGTACTGCAAGGGGATCAACCCAATGAATCGGCCCGAGGGCGGGCATGATTTTGGCGCCTACCGAATCGAGTGGAAAAGCCAACTCAAGGAGCCAGTGACTGATGCCATTGGCTATCCGGCGGGGCGGGGGAACTTTCAAATCGGATTTTACGACCTGAAAGTCCAGGCGTTCAGGGCAGGGGCGCCTTGGTTCTTGCTTGAGCTCGACCAAGTTGGCTATCTGCGCGTCAGGCAATCGCTTCTGCCGGGATGGCCTGCCGCGGAATGAAGCGCAGAGCTGGCTTTACTCTGTTGGAAATGCTGGTGGTGCTTGCAATCACTAGCATGGTTTTCGCGTTGCTGATGGAGTCGCTTCAGCAAGCGTTCCGCATTCAGCTCAAGTTGAATGAGGTGAGTTCGGATTCGACCGGTAGTGCCTTGGCTGATGCGTGGTTCCGCGATCTCATCGAAGGTTTGCAGCCGGGGGAACGCCTGAGCCCCCAGGTATTTAAAGGAGAGTCCGCTTCTCTGTCGGGCCTGACGCTACGCCCCGTGAGTGTCGTCAACGAAGGCATGCCCACCCAGTTCACCCTATCCTTGGTCGTTGACCATGAGAAGGAGGTGGTTCGCCTACGCTACCGTGACGCAACGATGGAGGCTGAACTGCATGCATTCCCGAGCACGGAAGCCCATTTCGTCTATCAGGACGACGATGGCGCCGAATTTGAACAGTGGCCGCCCAATCGTAACGATCCTCCGCAGATACCAGCGCTTGTCCGCGTCGTTTGGGGCAGGTCCGGCACCGATTGGGGTGAGTTGGTTGCCCGGCCCTCTGGCCCCGTAGTTCCGTTGCCGGCGGCGGCAGGGATTTTCGGTGTTGGGGGTGTCCAATGAGCAGGCCACTCCGTCGTTCTGTACCTGCTCATTCGCGCCAACAGGGCTTCGTGCTCGCCCTCACGCTTGGCGTGCTGGCAGCGGTCATGTTCGTTGCTGCCTACCTGGCAGAAAGCCTCAGCCTCTCGCTGCAGACTGCTCAGATTGAAAGCGACCATGCCCGCGCTGAAGAGCTGTTGTTCTCCGCTCGCGCTGAGGCCCTGTATCGCATGTCAACTCAGCGTCGCGGAAGCTATGGCATGGGGTCTGCCGCTAACCCGGTCAAGCTTGACGGTACGCCCTACCGCGAGGCAGACGACGTCGTTGTTGCCTATCAAGATGCGCGCGGCCTGATCAGCCTCGCCGGTGCGCCGCCTGCGTGGCTTCGTCAGTTGCTGCTCTCAGTGGGTGCGGCACCCAACGAAATCGATCCGTTGCTGGACGTGTTGAACGATTACACTGATGCCGATAACCTGCGGCGGGTGAATGGGGCAGAGGCGGACGAATACGCAGCCTTGGGCCTGCCGCCACCAGCGAACAGGGCGCTGATTACTGCATCAGAGCTACGCAGGCTCCCGCGCTGGATGGATCACCCTGCCATCTGGAAGAATGGTCTCGCAGATCTTGTGGCCGTGGTGCCATCCCAGTTGTTCAACCCCAACACTTCGCCCCCTGGCGCTTTGCGCGCGGTTCCCAGCGTTACGCCCGAGAGCGCGGCAGTCTTGATGGAGCTTCGCAAGGCGGGGCGGCAGATCGGCCTTTCCGAACTGGAGTCCATCGGGGGGGCGAGCATCAATGCGTTATACTCGCCGGTTTCGACGTTTCCATCTGACACGCTATTCGTCACCCACTGGCCGCCAGGGCAGGCATGGGGCGTGCGGATGGCGATCACGATTACCCCCGCGAGTCTTTATGGCCCTTGGCGTATACTCTATATCGACCGGGTCGAGTCCCCTCCGGCTGCGCCTGCAAAGAATGGCTTCCCGAATCTTCCGCCTCGCGGGGGCGACGCGGACGCTCCAGCGGCCACGCTGCTTCCTGGTGGCGGCGGCGTCCCCTGAGCCACGTAAAGGATTGCTCCGCCCCCTTGCTGTAATGCCCCGCGGATCGGTCCACTGGTTTTCGATGCAAGGGGATCGGATTCCTGCTCACGCTCGGCCACAGGCGCTCCGGCTGCGTCTCCTCCAAGCCAGTCCATTTGCTCGCACCGCGTTTGCGTGGTTCGAGCGAGGTGGCATGCTTTGCGCGTGGTATTGGGACGAAGCGCAGTCTGATCAGCGTTTCGAGGCGTACGGGCTTGGCCCTGCCAACCCTGTTTGCCCCGAACCGCTGTTGCGAGCCTTGCCCGACGAGGGGGTGCTTCTGCTCTCATGCCTCGACGGCTACGAAGGCGTGCGGCTCTCGCCGGGAATGGCGCCGATTACCTGTTGGTGGCCCCGTCAGCCCGATGACGCGGAATGGGTCGAATTCCTCCGCGACGCTGGTTTGTCGTCGGATCTCCGTCGGCCGCACCCGGTATCACTTCCTTGGCTGGAGAAACCCGCGCAACCGGTTCATGTTGTGCGGACTCGGGTCAGGGACGGGCAAATCGCTGAGTACGTTTTTTATGCAGCGCTCGTTTTCTCTGCTGGCGCTATGGCGCTATGGTTCGCACTCTGGCAGCTGACCTTGATTCAAGCGCTGAAAGACGCCCAAGCCAGTCGCACGACCCTATCCAGTCGGTTGGAGGGCGTGTTGCGTGATCGCGAGGCTGCTGAGATCGATGCAGGTGCCGTAGCAGAATTGGCGGGCAACGAGGCCGGCCCGGAGCAAGTTCGGCTGCTCCTTGCTGTCGCTCAGGCCGGCGTCGGGGTCGGTCAGAAGTTCACACTGGACGAGTGGGATGTGCGCAACGGTAAGCTGCGTGCCGTTGTCAGAATTGAGGCGGGTGATGCCTCGCGCGTCGCGCTGTTGCGGGCGATTGAAGCGATCGAAGGGGTACGCAATGTTCGCATCCAGGTCGGCAATGATCCACGCATGCTTGTAGTTACCGCCGAGCTTCGCGCCGATGGTGGCGGGAGCGGAGCATGAGCGTGGCGCATGTCCTTGCGAGGGCGCGCGCTGCGCTCGCGCCCCAGCTTGCTGAGATGCGGCGAGAGTTTGCCGGCAATTTGCGGCTTCGTATTGGCTTGTCTGTGATCGTCGCCATTGTCATTGCCTATGGACTGCTTGGCTGGCATGAGTACATCCAAGCCCGACTGAAAGAAGTTACGCGGGTTCGGCGCGATGTGGCGCGACTTGAGGCGCTCAACGGCAGCGGCCCGCAATGGACGGCACGTCGTGGTGAGGCGGCCCGCGCGCGAGCCGCCTACGAAGCGCGTTTGTGGCGTGCCCCCTCCGTCGCGCAAGCACAAGCCAGCTTTCAGGATTGGGTTGCCGCTCGCCTCAAGGTGCTCAACGTTATCGCACCAAAGCTCAATATTGTTGAAGATCGTGATGCGGCAGCCAACGTTTCGGAGGCCGATCACCCTTACCCTGTGCGCCTGAGAGTCGAGTTTCCGTTCTCGGCTCGGCAGCTAGAGGATTTCCTTGGGGCGCTCTACATGTCGGGGCGCAACGTACGCGTCGAGTCAATCTTTGCGAGCCAGTCGAAGCGCAAGCTCGAAATGACGCTGCTCACCTGGACGACCCTCGGTGAAACAGTAGAGCCCGACCCGCTGCCTGTTACTGCCGATCAGTCTGCGCCGCAGGGGGCAGGTGCGCTCGACGCCCTCATCCGTAAGAGTCTCCCGCAATGATTCGTCGGCTCGCGCTGCTGTTCGCGGTTCTTTGGTCGCTCGTTGCGTTCGCCTACTGGCTTGTAGGGCCGCGTGCGCCGCATGCAACGTCCTTCCACCCTGGTGGCGACGACTGGCAATTGGCTCAGCCCGAATTTCCTGATGCCAACGTCGCCTGGGATGACCTCAAATCGCGCTTCATCTGGGGCGCTCCGCCGCCGCCTCCGGGTGTGGCCAACGCTGGCAAAGTTGAAGAGCCGCCGCTCACACCGCCCGACTGGCGCATCCTGGCCGCCGTCAACGCTGGAGCGGATCGATTTGTCGTTATTCAGGTCGGCAAGCAACCGCCAGTCAATATCGCGGCTGGCGAGAGGCTGCCTGATGGCAGCAAGCTCGAACGTATCGAGGCTGATCGCCTGTACCTCGTCGTAAATGGCAAGAAACGGATTTTGAGGATCTATCCCGAATGAAGCACCCCGTCCGTCGCGCACGCCCGTGGCGCCTCATGCCCGCATTGGTTGCAACGCTTGTCGGCTGTACCACTGGCTCGCCGTTCATCCCTAACCCCATCAACCCGCTCAAACGTGGCGCTGCAGCACCCGGCGAGTCGGATGTCGTGGGCGCGGCTGGGGGCAACACGCAGCTTGCAAACGAGACTGGCCTCTATCAAACGCCCGTGCCACCCGCCCCTCAGCGCGATAGTGCCGGCGCGCGTTCTGCCGCTGCGCCCAAGCTTGGGAACGAAAAAGCCGACACATCCTTGATGTTTGAGCAGGTCTCGCTTACAGCGTTCATTCAGACGGTCTACGGGGCCATTCTGAAAAAGAACGTATCAGTGGATCCGGCTGTCGAGGCTAAGAAAGACCTCGTCAGCCTGCGCACCGGCTCGCCCCAGACACCCAGTCAGGTTGCAGAACTCGCGCGCGGAGTGCTCAAGTCATACGGCATCGCGGTGTCTGACTATGGCAGCTTGGTTCGCGTCACGCTCGATACTGCGCAAACCGGTTACTTGCCCGAAATTCGCCGCGGCCGCGCCATGCCGGACACCCCGCTCGCGCTTCGCCCGGTTTTCCAGCTTGTTGAACTCGAAGCGGTGTCTCCAGCTGGGATCTCCAATTGGCTTAAAACCATCTTCGGCAGCAAGGTCCAGGCGCAGGACGACCTCGCCCGCCAGGCAGTCCTGCTCAGCGGCCAGCGCGATGATGTGCAGGCCGCGATGGAAGCGATCCAGATGCTCGACCAGCCCGCGATGCGGGGCCGCATTTCGGCCCGCATTGCACCGGTGTTCTGGTCTGCCGACGAATTCGCCAAGCGCCTGTCCGATGTGCTTCAGGCTGAGGGCTATTCAGTTTCAACGCAGCCAAACGGGCAGTCGCCCACCATTCTTTTGCCCGTGGCGCCGCTCAATTCCATCATCGTCTTCAGCGCTGGCGAAGACGTGCTGAACCATGTGCTGCACTGGGCGCGGGAGCTTGATCAGCCAGGGCAGGGTCGTGGCACCGCCGGCTACTTCACTTATCCGGTGAAGAATACGGATGCGGCTGGTCTGGCCAAAACCTTGCAAGAGGTCATGAATCCCGCCGCCGCCGCCACGGTTGCCGGCGGCCAGGCGGCAACACAACTGAAGAGCCGTGTGGTGGTTAATGCCGCCACCAACAGCCTGATCATTCAGGGCAACTCAAGCGAATACCAGCAATGGCTTGGTTTGCTGCAGGAACTGGATAAACCCGCCAAGAGCGCACTGATCTCCGTCACGATCGCCGAAGTGCGCCTGACCGACACCGAACAACTCGGTGTCGAGTGGATGCTCAACACCTACCGACAGAATGGTTACAACGTGAATGTCGGCACCATGGGTAAGCTCAACGTCTCAACGATCGGTGGTCTTGCAGCGACCATATCGAATACCTTTGGTGACCCACGCGTTCTGATCAATGCACTAGCGTCTACTTCGCGCGTGAAGGTGCTCTCCAACCCCAGCCTCGTCACCCGAAACGGCGAAACGGCCACAATTCAGGTCGGTCAGGAGGTGCCGGTGATCCAGAGCACCCAATCAACGAACACGGGGGGGATTCAAGCAGGCGTCCTCCAAACCGTGCAATACCGTCAAACTGGTGTCATCCTCAAAGTTCGCCCGGTCATTCATGCAAGCGGCCGCCTCGAGCTTGATGTATCTCAAGAGGTCAGCAGCGCAGCCAACACCCTGACTGGTGTAAGTGCTTCCCCGACGTTTTCGACCCGCAAGATCGACACGAAGCTCACGGTCCTCGATGGCAACACGGTATTGCTGGGCGGTCTGATGCAACAGTCTACCGACGCCACTGATACCGGCGTTCCTTTGCTGAAAGACATCCCGGTTGCCGGCGTCATGTTCAAGAACAACACCGATAAGCTGGATCGCACTGAGCTGATTGTCCTCATCACGCCGAACGTGATTCAGGACGATTTCGATGCCCAGGCGGTCACTGATGCGTTCCGTGCCCGGATGTCGTGGGCCGCGCCTAAGACCCGAGCGCGGTGGGAAGGAACAATGGGCGCCGCCATTCGCGGCGACATTCCCATGCCGCGGCCCGATATCGACCTCTCATCAACGCCTGCCCAGGTGACGCAGGGTGAGGGGGCGCTTCCTGTCGCTACGCCATCACCCGCGTCCTCGGCGGTAGCCCCCGCGCCTGGTGCAGCTGCTGCGTCTTCGCGGTCAACGGCGCCCGTGCCGACTCAACCGCCCGCGCCGCAAGCGCCGTCGCTGGAACGATCCAAGCCCTATGTGTTGCCGCCGCCCGGCAGCAAACCCGCAGCCAGCTCGGCCCAGAAGCCTGCGGCCGCACCAGTCGAAGCGCAAACCGAGGTCGTGCCGCAGCCCGAATCGGGACCAAAACCGGTCCTTGACGAAAAGCTCCGTCAAGAGCTACTGGACCATCTTCGCAAGTCGCGTTGAGAAAGCGCAATTTCGGTGCGGGTTGCCGCTTACCGTTCGTCGGAAACCTGCGCCAATGCTGCGATTGCGAAAATGCAACAAGCCGTATATAGTCGTCAGTGCTGTTATACTCACAGCGGGTGTGGGAGGATCGCACTGACAATAAGAAGGTGTCGAAGCCCTCACGACATGCCCTCTAAGCTTAGAGAAACGTCGTCAATCTTCCTTCATAAAGGAACTTTCGCATGAAGCAAAAACTGATCGCTGCCCTGGTTACCAGTGCGATCGCAGGCCTCGCGGCCCCTACCGCTAACGCTGGTGTTATCCAGGCTACCTACAAGATTTTCGCTGCGGAGATCTTCGGTGATAGCGCACTGTCGCTCAAGGCTCCGGTTATCTCGTATAACCTTAGCCGTCCGGTGTCGGGCAGCTCCACCAACCCGAACACCTTCAAGATCGCGCTGACCCTGAGCGGTGGCAAGTGGAACGCTGTAGGGATCGCGAACGCCCGCGCTGTGCTGCGTGATCCCTCGTCGGCCAACGCGCTGCCCAACACCATCGCTGGTGCTGTGCTCAGCAACGACGACAAGACCGTGACCTTCACGTTCGTTGCCGACCAAGATAACACGACCTACCCGGTCAACTCGACGATCACCTTCGGCGATTTCTCTCCTGAGGCTCCGGCTTCCGCAGCTGCAGCTGCGGTTTCTCCTGACCCCTCGCTGTTCACGCTGGCCGTTGATTCGGTTCTGAAGACCCCGCTGGACGCCGCTTGCGCGCCTGAGCAGGCTTCGATCTCGGTTACCGCCAAGATGACCAACGCTTCGGACGTCGAAGTGGACACCAACGATCCGGGCGCCATCATCACCACCCCGGTGCTGGCTTCCAACGTTGCGCTGAACATCACCGCGTCGTCGTCGGCTTCGTTCGGCCCGGCTGTGACCGACAACGAAGTGTCGAAGATCGACGTGCTGACCACCGGTCTGGGCAAGATCTTCACCAGCACGGCGTCGATTCCGTCGACCCAAGCTGCGGACGACGTCACCGTTGCGCTGGACAAGACTATCAACCTCGGCAAGATCACCATCAAGGATCGCGCATCGCTGTTCGATACCAATGGTCTGGCCAAGTACACGATGGCTGGCGTCTTCGGTGTTGACGCCGTTGGCAACGTTTCGGGCGACAAGCTGAACGCTGTGATCAGCGGCAAGTTCGTGAAGAACGGTACCGTGTTCTTCTCGACCAACGCCAATTGCGTTGGCGGTGCCTTCGCTGCTGGTGGCACGGCTACGCTGAGTTCGGGGCTGGATACCGCGACCTTCTCGACGACCATCGCTGATGCTGAGTGGCCGACGGTTGGCGCAACCACCCGTGGCGCCTATGTTTGCTACACGGTGCCTGGTACTCAAGTCATCCCGACCTCGCAGTTCAAGCTGGCTAGCGGTTCGCTGACCAAGCTCGGCTCGTCGAAGGAGCTGGCGAACCCGGTTTGCCCGGCCAACATGTACAACCTGGTCTCGAATGGCGTTCAACTGGATGTCCGTAACTACATCCAGAAGGCCCAGACGGACGCAACGGGTTGGGTCTCGGTTCTGCGTATCATCAACACCGATGAGTCGCAGACTGTTGACGTGAATGCCCAGCTGATCAAGGACGACGGTACCCTGCTGAACGCAGGCAAGATCGTTACCCTGGCTCCGCGCGCGTTCAAGTACATGACCGCTGCTGAAATCGAAGCGCTGCTGCCGGAAACGGTTGCTGCTTCGGACAACAACGCCCGCCTGCGCCTCACGGCTGCTGGCAGCTCGCTCCGCGTTCAGAACTACCACCTGAACCCGGTCACCGGCGCTGTCAACGAAGTGTCGGCTGCTCAGGGTGATGATGGCCCGGACTACGCCCGTAAGGCTGACGGCGACAACAAGTAATACTTGTTGAAGTCAGGTAGGTCCTGAAAAGGGGGGGCAACCCCCCTTTTCTTTTTTTGCAGTACGGTATTCAAGATACATATCGCAAGTGGTTGACGAACTATGAAACTCCTCGATTCTCTGATTGCAGTGAGCCGCCGCTGTGCGTTGCTGGCGATTTGTTTGATTCCGCTTTCCGTTGCGGCTGACGAGGCGGCGCTTCGACAGAAGGCACAGGCCTTTCTGAAGCAGGGCGGTACTATTCAGTCGGTCACCAAATTACCCGTTGGCGAGTTGAACGAGATCGTGTTGTCGAACGGGCAAATTCTCTATTCCGACGACGCATTTACGTATTTCTTTGTCGGTGGCGAACTGATTTCGACCGCCGATAAGCGCAATCTCACGGACGAGACCAACGAGCGGCTCTCCAAGATTGATTTTCAAGCGCTACCTTTTGGACGTGCGCTCAAGCGTGTTAACGGTAATGGTCAGCGCGTCATTGCGACGTTTGAAGACCCAAATTGCAGCTATTGCAAGAAACTGCGCGCTGAGCTTGATGCACTGCCGAATACCACGATTTACACCTTCATAATTGCGGTGATCAACGAGGATTCGATCGGAAAGGCCAAGCGTCTCTGGTGTGCGGACGACCGCAATGCAGCCTGGGCGCTATGGATGAAAGAGGGCAAGCTGCCCGCCGAACGTAAGTGCGACGACGTGATTGACGAAAATCAGAAGCTTGGTGCTCACGTCAGAATCTCGGGCACGCCGACGATTTTCTTCGAGAACGGTAAGCGCATCACCGGTTTCGTTACTAAAGACAAGATCGAGGCTGCAATTAACGCTGCGATCGGCGAAAGGGCCGCAGAGGCAGTTTCCAAGGCCGGTAAGTGACGCGTTGTTGTGTATGAATTTCGCACTTGATGCGTCGAGTTCGTACGACGTTGCGACGCCTGAAGGGCACCCCGAGGTATGTCGCTGGCAGGCCGCGCCGCACACTGGTGCGGTGAAGCCTGCTTTGATACTTCTCGCCGGAGAGACCCTCAGCCTCGGTCTTTCGGCGGAGGAGGGCTTGCTTTGCCGATTGCGCTATTCCGCCGGGTTGCCGGAGATTTCGGCCGATGGTCTTGAAGGTGAACTGGCGCTGATTCTTCCGGGCGATGGCGAGCGCGTTTTGGTTCGCATGCCGATCCGTAGAGGAGAGGAGGCACGCGTTGGGTGCGTGTCGGTTGAATTGCCTCGGGCAATCGCGGGCGCGCGCCTGTCGCTGCGCTGCCTTCCCGGACCGTTGAATGACCCGGCGGCAGACTGGCTGGCTGTTCACGAGTTCATCGTTGCACCGCCTGAACTGCACGGGTTGGCCAGGGCACGCAGCTTTGGCGCCCTGCGGGCGGAAAATGAACGTGCGCACTTTGCGTATGCATATCGTCACCCGATGTATCAGGAGCGCTTCCTGCGGGCTAGCCATATTGATGCATTAATCCCGTCGGCGCGTTCGCTGAGCTTGTCGGGTGCCTGTGCCAACGCTTTCGATCTCGCCCACGCCCTGCTTGGTCAGCGAGGCGCTAATGACGTACCAGACTTTTCGCTTCGCCTGCAAGAATTGGCTAAACGTTTGGGGCGGCCGCCTCGTGTTCTATCGCTTTGCGCGGGAACCGCAGCCACAGAGGCGGCGCTCTTGCGTGGCGCGAATGTGACGGTTGAGTTGTGTCTCGTTGATATCGACGAGTCACTTTTGGCGGCGGCATGCGAGAGAGACTGGTCAGGGGCGCGAATCAGCGTACTTGTCCAGGATGTCAATAAACTCGACGTTGCCGAAGCGTCCGTCGATCTGGTGATCTGCGTGTCCGGCGCTCATCATCTCGTTGAGCTGGAGCATGTGTTTGCGCAGATTCGCACTGCCCTCGCGCCGGGGGGCGAGCTCTGGCTTATTGGCGAGCAGGTGGGCCCAAACGGAAATCGCCTCGACAACGCCGCGCTGGCTGCGGCCAACGCGGTGTTTGCAACGCTTCCCGAGGAGTTTCGGCGGAATCAACGCACTGGCATCACTGATTTGACGCTACCGAACCAAGATTGCGCCGAGGCAACCTTTGAAGGGATCCGCAGCGACGACATTGAGCCTGTGCTCGCTCGCTATTTTCTACCGATCGAACTGTGCCGTCGCAACGTTTTTCTTTGGCGCATCGTGGGGCCAGACTATGTGCTGAACTACGATCTTGCCAGGGCCGATCATCAACGTTTGCTCGAGCAATTGGTTGATGCAGATCTTGCTGCAGCGGCGCATGGGTTGCGGCTCACCGAGCTGCATGGCATCTATCGTGCGTTTGGTTGAATCACCTGTCGGCGTGAGTTCGTAGATGGGCGTTGTCCCTGCGGTCGCGTAAGATCAAGGCATCTACCGATGAGGGCGATTTGCTGCAACGCCCGCTATGGCAAGCGACTGACTATGAATGGACTAATACCCCACCTCGAATCGTTTGGTGCGCATTGGGACCGCCGTTGAAGGACGAGGCTGCCGATAGGCATCACCTTAGATGTGATTCATCGTTCAATTTATTGGGTTCGGAACCTTTCGGCATGCAGACTTCTTACGCGTCGAATTTGGGCGCTAAGCGTTATATTTTCGGGTTTGTTGTATTGCCATTCGCGGTCGCGACAATGATGCACGCGTTGCGCGTTACTAGTGGCATTCCGTTGGCGGACGAGTGGCGGTGGTTTGCTGACTTGTTGATCCCGTACTTTAAGGGCGAAATTTCGTTCGTACGGTATCTGACGGGGGAGTATTCGTTGTTGTCTCACACGCATTTTCCGGCACTGGGCTTGTTGTATCTGACATGCGCACGTTGGTCCTGCAGCCTCGCGGTGTTTACGTACGTTGGCCTTGCCGCAATGCTTATTGGCGGAGGCGTGCTCACATTGCAGGCGGTCCGTGCCGGCCAACGTTCGATTGCAATGTTGCTGTGCGGCCTAACGGTTCTCGCAGCAGGATGTTTTTGCATTACGAATGATTTTCCGTGGTTGTTGGTGGTGTTCGAGTACGTTTATTCGCTGGTGGCGATCTGCTACCTGTGCTTTGTTGATCGTTATCTACATGCTCGCCTCCCGCTGCCATCGCTACTTATTCTGACGGCTATAACGATATTGTGCGGGGATACCGTTGGGCTGGCTGCCGTGATTTTGTCGGTTGCGGTCTTCGTTGTTGGCGGCGTGAGGCAGCCGAGGCTGTTAAAGGCTGCCATCCTGATCATGCTGGTGTGCTTAGTCCTTGCAGCGCTTGCGCTTGGGACGCTGGGAACTGGAGTTCCGGTCGGCGTTCACTCGCGTTCAGAGACGCTCGCGGCCCTGTTTGCGAACCCATGTGACTTATTGGCTTCGTTGCTCCATGCGTTTGCTCAGCCGCTTCTCGATCGCGTGGTGCTTGAGTCGCTCGTTGGGCAGCGTCACTTGCGTTTGGCGCAGGCGGTCTTGGGGGCAGTCGGACTGGGGTTGACGGCGATGGTACTGGTCGCATGGTGGCGACAAAAGAACGCAAAGATAACGCATCTTCCGGTGCTGTTCGTGTTGTTTGGTTTGCTCATGTGGCTGCTCATTATTACATCTCGTTACCTTGACGGAGGGCCATATTTGATGGATGCGCAGCGCTATGTGAGAAATCTAGCATTCGTTTATGTCGGTGCGGGTCTTGCTCTTGCGTCGTTGGCTCCGACGCGTCTCACCCGCTCTATGGCCATCGCGTTCTCGACCTTTGTGACTACCAGTTTTGTGCTCGCTGCTGTATATCAGTACCGAAATGCGCCTTATGTTCTGTCGTATTTTGAGAACGTAAGAGCTTTGCTTCTTTCCAACCCAGGCGGCACTGAACTCAGTTCAGTTATTGAACGTTGTACGGGGGGGTACTGTGCTCCAACCGTGGAATATTTGAGGGGCCATGGCATGACCGCGTTTCTGCAGCGATAGTGTCGACGCGGTTATCTCAGTATTCAGTCAGCGATCAATTCATAACTCCTAATATGAAAACTCCTCCCGTCATTTCAATTGTGGTGCCTTGCTACAACGAGGGTGCGGTACTGTCGGAGACAGTGCTTCGCTTGGGCGCACTGCTGGATCGACTGGAGAAGGCTTGTGTCGTCTCGCCGGACTCGCATGTGATTTTTGTGGACGACGGGAGCAGGGACCGAACCTGGCCGCTCATCTTGGACTATGCGAGTAGAGATGTCCGCATGCGTGGTTTGCGTCTTTCGCGTAACCGTGGCCACCAGAATGCTGTGTTGGCTGGAATGTTCAGCGCAAGCGGTGATGCCGTCGTGACGATTGATGCGGATCTCCAGGACGATGTTGAAGCCATTGAAAAGATGGTGAACGCCTATCGCGATGGAAAGGATGTCGTTTACGGGGTCAGAAGCAGTCGTAGCAGTGATACCTTTTTCAAACGTTGGACGGCGGAGAGCTATTACCGCGTTTTGGCATTGTTCGGCGTCGAGATTATTTTCAACCACGCAGACTATCGTTTGATGTCACGCCGTGCGCTGGCCGCGCTGTCGGAGTTCAGCGAAGTTAACCTCTTCCTCCGCGGGGTGGTGCCGCAAATCGGGTTTGAAAGTGGAGTGGTGGAGTATGCGCGAGCGGAGCGATTTGCCGGCGAATCAAAGTACCCGCTCAAGAAGATGCTGGCACTCGCATGGCAGGGCGTGACGTCATTTTCGGTTACGCCTCTGCGTTTTATCACCGGCATTGGAACGATTATCTCTTGCGTGTCTTTCGCTCTGGGCGCCTGGGCTCTGATTATGGCGTTGTTGCCAGGACATACCGTGCCGGGCTGGGCGTCTACGGTGATTCCGATCTACGTGTTGGGTGGTGTGCAGCTGATTGGCATTGGAGTGGTCGGCGAGTACGTCGGGAAAACGTATTTTGAGGTCAAAAGACGACCGCGTTACTTCGTATCGGAGGTCGTCGGAGATGGTCTCGTTGCCCATGGGCGGGCCGGCGATGTTGACAATCAGAGGTGATATTCATCGATTTCTGCAGTTCGCTGCCGTAGGCGCGAGCAATACGATCGTTCACCTGCTTGGAATGTTGTTGCTGGTTGAGGTGGTGGGGCTTGTGCCTGTGGCGGCGAACATCCCGGCCTTCCTGGCTGCGAATGTCTGGTCGTTTATCGCGAATTCTGTTCTTACATTCAGGGCGGCGGTTGTCTGGACCAAATATCCGAGATTCTTGAGCCTGTCGTTGGTGGCGATGGCGGTGTCAACGGGGATTGTTCAGGCCTTTCAATCACTGGGTTGGCATTATGTTTTGGGTGTTCTTGCGAGCACTGGGGCCAGTTTGGTTATCAATTTTCTGTTGGTTCGCTGGGCGGTGTTCGGCACTCACAGTGGCTCGCGTAATTCTTTTTGATGGTACGAGAAGGGTGGGATGGTGAAGGCTACGGTTCGTATCGTTTGTGTTGTCGGAACCCGACCTGAGGCGATCAAGATGGCGCCGGTGATCTTGGCGCTGAAAGCTACTGACTGGTGCGATTGCCGAGTCGTGGCGACTGCGCAGCATCGTCAGATGCTTGATCAGGTGCTGGCGCTGTTCGGAATCGTTCCAGACGTCGACCTCGACATCATGCGCCCGAATCAGTCTCTGCCCGATCTGACGGCGCGGTTGCTGACCGCCGTTGATGGTGTGCTCGAAGATGAGCGGCCGGACGCGGTTTTGGTGCAGGGTGATACAACGACCGTGATGGCGACCGCGTTAGCGTGTTTCTATAAGCGAATTCCTGTGGGGCACGTCGAAGCAGGCTTGCGCACCGGTGATATGGCTAACCCTTTCCCAGAAGAGATGAACCGAGCACTGGCGGGCCGTCTTTCGCATTGGCACTTTGCGCCCACCGAGAGTGCGAGGAGCAACTTATTGCGCGAGGGGCTCGACTCGACGTCTATTTATGTGACGGGGAACACCGTTATCGACGCATTGCTGGATGTGTCGAGTCGCGTGGGGCCGGCCGCACCGGCCGAGGCTGAGGTTGCGGATGGCGCGCGTGTGGTTCTGATCACGACGCATCGCCGTGAGAACTTCGGTGCTCCGCTGGTGGCAATCTGCGACGCAGTTCAGGAGTTGGCTGCGCGGTATCAGGACGCCGTGTTTGTTCTACCGGTGCATCCGAACCCGAATGTGCGTGAGGTGGTGCGTGAGCGCCTCGTGACTATGCCGAACGTTCGCCTGATCTCGCCCCTTGAATATCTGCCGTTTGTGCAAATGATGAAGCGCGCCGACATCATCCTCACCGATTCGGGTGGTGTGCAGGAGGAAGCTCCTGCGCTCGGCAAGCCGGTACTCGTGATGCGCGCCGAGACTGAGCGGCCGGAGGCCGTGGATGCCGGGGTCGTACGCTTGGTCGGGACGGATCGGGCGACGATTGTTCGTGAGTTAAGCGTGCTGATGGACGATCCGGTTGCATACCGAAGCATGGCGCGGGGCGTTTCACCGTACGGTGATGGGCATGCTGCTGCGCGCATCGTTGAAATCCTGCAGCGCTCGTTGCTTTGATCTGAGGTCGGCGCCTCTGCATCGTCCGCAATCGAATGAGCTTGGTCTACTTTTCCCCCGTTCCTTGGGACAGCTTTGCGCAGCGGCCGCATCATTTCGTTCGTTGGTATCACCGCCGAACGGGCGGCGATGTCTTGTGGGTTGATCCGTATCCAACTCGATTGCCCACATGGTCGGATTGGAAGCGGCCAGCCGTTGTGCAGGGCGCCCCCGGCACCGAGCCGCCGGCGTGGCTATCCGTCCGTCGGGTGCGGGCTTTTCCTTTGGAGCCGTTTCCGGGACTTAACCGAATTAACGGAATGCTATGGCGTAGTCTGCGAGACGACATTGTCCGATTGGTATTGGGGGATACGGCTGTCAGAGTGGTGGTCGGAAAGCCGTCGCTGCTGGCGCTGTCGGTCATCGAATCAGTGCCGGTAGGCCAGAGCGTTTACGACGCGATGGACGATTTTCCTGCGTTCTATCGTGGGCTATCGAGGGTGTCGATGGCGCGTCGAGAGGCCTGTGTGATGCGACGTGCGGGGCGAGTATTGGCTTCGTCGACTGCGCTTGAGACTCGACTGAGTGCAGTCCGAGGTGATGTAACGCGCGCTTTGAATGCGTGCGAGGCCTCCAGTCTGCCGGACATGCCTGTGCCCCACCGTCAATCCTGCGTGCCGGTTTTTGGCTACTTGGGCACCATGGGTGGTTGGTTTGACTGGAGTTGGGTGCGTCGTCTTGCTGAGGCGCGTCCGGGGTATCGGGTGCGTTTAATAGGGCCTTTATTTGTGCAGCCGTCGTGCGCCTTGCCTGAGAATGTTGAGATTCTGCCTCCCATTGACCATTCCGCTGCGATGTCGGCCCTAATCGATTTTTCTGTGGGACTAATTCCATTTCGTAACAACGTATTGACGGAGTCTGTTGATCCGATCAAGTACTACGAGTATCGAGGGGCCGGATTGCCGGTGTTGTCAACGCCTTTTGGCGAGATGCGCTTGCGCCAGAATGTGGCGGGCGTTTGGCTGGGTAGAGCGGTCGATGATTTGGGGGCGCTTGCCGACGCGGCGCTTCATTTCGATGCTGCTCATCAATCGACGCTGCAATTTCGGGCTGAGAACGATTGGTGTGCTCGCTTCGATGCGGCGCTTTGCGATTGGTTTTCGTGTCTGACCTGATGAATATTGATGCTGGTGGCTGCGAGCCTACTGCGCGAATAGATGGGATGCAGCATTGTCGGCCGACGCTGAGCGTAGGTGTTGTGACTTATCGTTCAGACGAATCCGCCCTCTATACGACTTTGGATTCGTTGGCCGAGGCGATTGAGCACGCCATCCGTACCGGCGCATTGTCCGGTGCGGAGGTGGTTATAGTCGATAACGCTGCCAGCTTGCGTGACGCGACGCTGTTACCGCTGAAACGCAAAGAGATTCCGGCGAAGCTTGTTCTGGCCCAACAGAACCTAGGGTATGGTGGTGGGCAGAACCTTGCGTTCGAGGGCGTCCAGTCAGACTACCACTTGGTACTTAATCCGGATGTCTTCGTAGGCGTTGACGCCATTCGGAATGCCATTCGATGGATGGACGCCAATCCTTCGGCAGTGCTGCTGGCACCCGATGTATGTAACCTTGCGGGGGAGCGGAGTTTCCTCTGTCGCCGCATGCCTAGCGTGTTCGTTCTGTTTCTGCGTGGGTTTGCGCCTCGGTCAGTCGCACGTGTGTTCCGGCGTTCGCTTGCTTGGCACGAAATGCGAGATGTTGTTGACGGCGAGCATGTCGTATGGGACCCGCCGATGGTGAGCGGGTGTTTCATGTTGTTTCGGTCGACGGTCTACAGAGCGCTCGAAGGATTTGACCGTCGGTACTTCCTTTACTTTGAAGACTACGACTTGAGCCTGCGCGCGGCGAGTCAGGGGCGTCTTGCATATGTTCCGCATGTCCGCATTTCTCACGCTGGCGGTGGCGCATCAAGGAAGGGACTTCGTCACATCCTGATGTTTGGACGTTCGGCGCTGACTTTTTTTCGCTTGCACGGCTGGCGCGCCTAACACGCACGTCTGTACCAATGTGTAACGACTGGCACCAGGACAAGGTTAACCACGTGGCCGCGTGCTAAGGTGCGTCTATGCAAAGAATATACTGGGCTATTCGCTTGATGCCATGACGGCTTCTTTGTGATGGTTCTTGCGCGTTCAATGAAAAAATCGATTTTGGTAACCAACTGGCGGCAGATGGCAGTATTTGCCGGAGATTTGTTTGCTGTCTCGTTGGCTTGGGGATTGGCGTATCTGATCCGGTTCAACGGCGCCGTGCCGCCAGAGGTCGTCCGGTCGGGTCTGTATGCCTGCATGCTTACCGTCCCGATTCATGCCGCGTTTTTCCGAGGCTTTGGCCTCTATCGCGGTATGTGGGTGTTCGCGAGTTTGCCCGACCTCGTGAGAATCGTTCGTGCCGTGGCTGCGGCGTCGATCGTCAGCATCGTCGCATTCGTTTACATCGGGTTGCAACCGCCCGTTCCCCGCACCATCTTCGTGCTGCACCCGATCTTCTTGCTGATGTGGATGGGCGGGAGCAGGGCGGCGTATCGGTTCTGGAAGGAGCACAGGCGTTACGGCGACCTCTTCGCCCGCGGTCAACCCGTTGTCATTCTTGGCGCTGGTCGTGCCGGTGCAAACCTTGTTGCGGAGTTGGCGCGCTCACCTGAGTGGCGCGTCGTCGGTTTGCTGGACGATGACCCCAACAAGCTTGGTCGAGAGATTTCAGGCTTCAAGGTGTACGGACGTATCAAGGACTTGTCACATTGGGCTGTGCGCCTGAAGGCCCAGAATGCGATCATCGCGATGCCTGCGATGACCCGTGAGGCGCGTCAGCGCGCCGCCACCGCGTGTTTGCGGGCGGGCGTTCGCGCGCTGACGCTGCCTTCAATTGAGGATGTAGTTCGTGGCGGTGCAACTGAGCAACGGTTTCGTGACGTTAATCTTCATGACTTGATCGGCCGAGCACCTGTGGAAGTTGACTCGTCGGCCGTCAGTCAGATGGTTAGCGGACGGGCGATCATGGTCACCGGTGCAGGAGGCTCGATCGGCTCAGAGCTTTGCCGGCAGCTCGCGCGTTTCGCACCAGCCCAGCTGATCCTGCTCGAAATGAGCGAGTTTGCGCTCTATGCGATCCACGAAGAGCTGGGGCTGAGGTTCCCCGATGTTGAACTTGTGCCGATTGCTGGTGATGTGCGAGACGGGTTGTGGCTTGAGGCGATTTTCCGGCAGTACAGCCCGACAATAGTGTTCCACGCAGCGGCATATAAGCACGTGCCGCTAATGGAGGAGCGCAACGCTTGGCAGGCAGTTCGCAACAATGTCTATGGCACATACAAGATTGCCGCGGTATCTGTGGCAAACCGGGTTGAGCGATTTGTATTGGTGTCTAGCGACAAGGCTGTCAACCCGACCAACGTGATGGGCGCGAGTAAGCGCATGGCCGAAATGGTCTGCCAAATCATGCAGCAAGGTGCTGCGACGCGCTTTGATATTGTGCGGTTCGGTAACGTCCTTGGTAGTGCCGGAAGCGTGATCCCGAAATTTCAGGAACAGATCGCTCGCGGGGGCCCGGTTACTGTGACTCATCCGGAAGTCACCCGCTACTTCATGTCTATTCCAGAGGCAGCGCAACTTGTCCTGCAGGCGGCGGCGATGGGCACGGGTAGTAATGTGTTTGTAATGGACATGGGGGAGCCGGTACGGATCGCTGACTTGGCTCGCGACCTGATTCGTCTGTCTGGCTACGCTGAAGACAAGATTGATATCGTCTTCACTGGCTTACGACCCGGCGAGAAGTTGTACGAGGAGTTGCTGGCGGCACAAGAAGAAACGCTGCCGACACATCATCCCAAGCTGCGTATTGCTCGCGCGAGAGACGTCGAGCGGGAGTGGCTGGATGAGGTACTGGCGTGGCTCACCCAGCGTACGATTCCGTCTGACGATCAGATCCGAAGAGATCTTCGCCGTTGGGTCCCTGAATACGAGCCGGCGGTTAGGCCATCCTTAACGCTCGTGCAGCGCACGGTACGCGAGCCTAAGACCGTTGCTTAACGCTGGTGTGTTGCCTTTGAAGCGGTTTTTCGATCTTGTCTGTTCTGGAGTCGGTCTTCTATTCGCTGCTCCTGCGATGGTGGCAATTTCGATCGCGATTCGGGCGGAGTCGCGAGGACCGGCGCTGTATTGGTCAAAGCGTATTGGGCGGTATGGTGTCATTTTCCTGATGCCGAAATTTCGATCAATGCGTACTGACACGCCCGTCGTTGCAACACATCTGCTGGAAGATCCGGATCTGTATCTGACTCGTGTCGGGAAGTTTCTGCGCAGAACCAGCCTTGATGAGCTTCCGCAGCTGTTTAGTGTGCTGAAGGGCGATATGAGCCTGGTGGGCCCGAGACCTGCGCTATTCAATCAGCGCGATCTGAATGAACTGCGCGCAGCGGCCGGGGTCGATTGCCTGCGTCCCGGTATCACAGGCTGGGCGCAAGTTAACGGCAGGGACGAGCTAGCGATTCCGGACAAGGTCGCTTATGACCTTGAGTACTTGCAGCGCCAGTCATTCTGCTTCGACCTGAAGATTCTCTTCCTCACGGTGCATCGGGTGTTCACCGCGCATGGCGTGAGTCACTGATTCTGCGGCGATTGGGCTCGCTGGCCGCGGCCGGCGCTTTTGCCCGTTCGTCCGGCTACAATGCCCGCCCCACTGCCTATCGGATCCTTTCATGTGGTTCAAGAATCTCCAGCTTTTCCGTTTGCCCACGCCTTGGGCGATTGATCTTTCTACACTCGAAGACAAGCTCGCGGCCAAGCCGTTTGTGCGTTGTGGGTCGCAGGACATGGCTAGCCGTGGGTGGGTGTCGCCGACCGGGTCGGATGTGATGGTGCTTGCGGTCGGTGGGCAGTGGTTGCTGGCGCTGCGCAGCGAGCAACGCTTGTTGCCTTCGTCGGTGGTGAACCAGGTTGCGCAGGATAGGGCCGAGGAGCTTGAGGCGCAGCAGGGCTTCAAGCCGGGGCGCAAGCAGATGAAGGAGATCAAGGAGGCGGTGACGCAGGAGTTGTTGCCGCGCGCCTTCACTCGACGCCGTACCACCTACGTTTGGATCGACCCGGCCAATGGTTGGCTGGTGGTCGATGCATCGAGTGCTGCGAAGGCGGACGAGGTGATCGAGCAGCTGCACGACACGCTGGATGACTTGCCGCTGAAGCTACTCGACACCGAGCGCTCGCCGCAATCGGCGATGTCGGACTGGCTGGCCTCAGGCGAGGCGCCGGTCAACTTCACGATCGATCGCGACTGCGAGCTGCGCGCGATCACCGACGAGAAGGCCGCTGTGCGCTATGTTCGGCATCCGCTGGAAGGTGATGAGATTCCGAATCACCTTGCCTCGGGCAAGGTGCCGACGCGTCTGGCATTGACCTTCGACGACCGGATTTCCTTCGTGCTGACCGAGCGCATGGAAATCAAGCGTCTCGCTTTCCTCGACATCATCCAGGAGCAGGCGGAGAAAGCTGCCACGGAGGGCGATCCGCAGTTCGAGGCGGATTTCGCGCTGATGTCAGCCGAGTTGGCCCGTTTCATTCCGCATGTGATTGAAGCGTTGGGCGGCGAGCGCCAGATCGTCTGAACGCGATGGCACTGAAATCCACCATTTTCAAGGCCGAGCTGCAGATTTCGGATATGGATCGCGGCTACTACGCGAGCCACTCGCTGACGCTCGCTCGGCACCCGTCGGAAACGGACGAGCGGATGATGATCCGCCTTTTCGCGTTCGCAATGTTCGCCGACGAGGGGCTCTCGTTCTGCAAGGGGCTGTCGTCCGACGACGAGCCTGATCTCTGGCACAAGGACCTGACCGGCGCGATCGAAAACTGGATCGAAGTCGGCTTGCCGGACGAAAGACGACTGCGTCAGGCCAGTGGCCGCGCGACGCGCGTGATACTGCTCACCTACGGTGGGCGTGCAGTGGATGTGTGGTGGCAGAAGAATCGGGCTGCTTGCCTGAAGCTGCCCGCGCTGACCGTGCTGCGGATCCCGGATGATGCGGCCGAGGCGCTCACGGCAATGGCGGTTCGCACGATGCAGATTCAGTGCAGCGTTCAGGACGGTGAATACTGGCTGTCGGACGGCGAGCGCAGCACGCACATCCGGCCGCTGGTATTGGCTTAATCGACAAGCATCAGGCGGCGGGCGCACCGGCGATCAGGCCGAGTTCCACCCGCCCATCGCGCCAGGCTGATTCGAAGCTGCGCTCGATTTCATCCAGTTCCGCTTCATTCGATGCGGTCACCGCACGGATGCCGCAAGCGCGGTTTCGCCCCTGCGCCTTGGCGATGTAGAGCGCCATATCAACCTGGTTGATGCCGCGCTCCCATTCCAGCGGCAAATGTCCCGGCGCGAGCGGGAAGCTGGCGTAGCCGATTGAGATGGTGACGCTCAGTTGCTGCTCGCCGTAGTGAATAGGCTCGCGACTTACGGCGTGCAGAAGACGCTCTGCGAGACGGTCAAATTGCTCGTCCGGCATCGGTCCGACTGCAATCAGGAACTCTTCACCGCCCCAGCGCACAACCAGATCGCTTTCTCGCATGGTGTCTTGCAGACGCCGCGCGACGGCAGTGATCACGGCGTCGCCGGCCGCATGGCCATGGGTGTCGTTAATTCGCTTGAAGTGGTCGATATCGAGTAGGACCAGGCCGCCGACAAAGCCGCCGCTTGCGGATCGCGTGCGCATCGCTTCCTGGAAATAGCGCCGGTTGAAGAGGCCGGTCAGCGCATCCCGCTCGCTGCGCACCTTGAGCATGCGATTGCTCTCGGACAGTTGCTGGTTGGCGTCGCGCACCCGTCGATAGAGCAGAGCAACCGCGAGCAGGCCCGTCGTCAATAGCCCCGCGGCGAGCAGCCACACACGCTGCTGCAGCGTGCGGTTGTGCAGTTGGGCGCTTTTGAGCGCGTTGTCGCGGTTCAACAGTTCGATTTCACGCTGTTTTCGTTCGGTTTGATAACGCGCGTCGAGTTCGAGCAGGACGCTCTTGCGGCTGTTCTCGGCGAGCGCCTTCGAAGCCCGCCGTTCGCGGTGGTAGGCGTTAATGGCGTTCTTGTAATCGCCAGCGGCTTCGAGTGCTTCCCCGTACTCCGTGAGCAGGCTCGCGTAGTGAGCGCGAGAGTCGAGTTTGAGTGCCGTCGATAGCGCTTCCTCGACGTTCTTCCTGCCTTCTTCGAGCCGACCCAGCCTGATCTGAGCCTGCCCAGCGTTGGCCAGCGCGACGATCAGGCCGTGCGGGTCATCGATCTGCCGGGCGATTCTGACCGCTTCGCTGGTCACCTCCAGTGCATCGGCATAGCGGCCGAGCTTGAGATACGTATCGCCCAGATTGATCAACATGGTTTCGATGCGTTCTGGCTCTCCAGCTTTGCGCGCATATTCCAACGCCGATCTGGCTGCTTTCAGCTCGCTATCGCGATCCTGCTGGAACGCCGCGATGCGGGCGCGTGTATCCCATGATTGGGCGAGGATCGCCGGCTCGGTAATCGCCTGGGCGTAGTGGTTGGCTCTGAGGTTGGCCTCGACGGCCTTGTCGATCTCGCCCGCATCGACGAAGAGGGTGGCCATGCTGTCAAGGGCGCGGAATTGTCGCACGGCGCTGTTCAGGCGCTCGGCCAGGGAGAGGGCGTTCTGGTAGGCCGCCAGCGCATCGGCTTGGCGGCCCAATTCAAGCAGCAGCGCGCCGCGCATCATTTCGAGGCGGTAGCTCTGGCGCGAATCACCCTTGGCACTGAGGGTGGCACGTGCCTGATCCGCCAGTTCTAGCGCCCGGCTGAGGTCGCCCTTCAGACGTACCTCGTTCGCTCGAATGATCAGTGCCGCCGTCTTGGCGTCCTGGCTGGCCAGCGCGTCCAGCGTTGCTGCGGTTGCGAGTGCCGCGTCGGGTTGATTTGCGCTGGCCTGATACACACCTCGCATCGTCAGCAAGGCGATACGGGCGCCCTCGTCGTGTTCGGACTTGAGTAGCGTGTCGATGCTTGCGATTGCGCCCGACGGGTTGCTCCGTGCTTGAGCGTCCACTGCGTCGATACGGGCGCCGGCTGCGGCGTCCAACTCTGCTGCGCCGGCGGCGAAGGCGGAGAGCGCAATCGCCGACGTCGCGAGCAGGCCGCGCAAGGCGCTGAAAATCGGGTGGCGAATCGGGGCTCCGGGCATTGGTATCGCTTACGGACGCGGCTTCTCCGCAGATGTTGACGTTAGCGGCGCCCGTGGCGGTAACTTGATCGTGGGGCGACAGGTTTGGGTGCGGCGGGGTCTTGTTCACATCTACCGTGTGCGCGGCCTAGCCTCAGCTGCCCCTTGACGCTGCGCGCCACTGCAATTCGCTCGCCTGCCTTAATCAACCGGACTGGGCGGTGGCCCTTCGATGATGGCGAGTTCGACGAGCCCGCTTGTCCAGGCCTGTTCGAGATCATGTTCGACGCGCTCGATGCCACCGTCGCCATCGGTGAGCAGTCGGGCCACGCCGTAAGCGCGGCTGCGGCCATGGGCCTTTGCAAGATAGAGCGCCATGTCGATCAGGTTGATCTCACGCTCCCATGGCAGACGGATGCCTGCTGGCGGTAGCGGGAACGGCGCGTAGCCGATCGAGGCCGTTACCGGGATCAGGTCGCCGTTGTAGGCAACAGGGTGCTCCGAGATCGCATTGATGATGCGCTGGGCGAGTTCAGACATCTGTTCCGGGCGGATGCGCGGCACAAAGATCAGAAACTCCTCGCCACCCCAGCGCACGATCATGTCGGCCTCGCGCAGCGCCTCGCGCAGCCGTTCAGCGACCGCAATCAGTACCGCATCGCCAGCAGGGTGGCCGCGCCGGTCGTTGATCCGCTTGAAGTGATCAATATCGATCAGGTACGTAGCGCGGACGGTATTGGTGGCAAGCGGTGCCGGGTTCGCGTCGAACTGGGCCATGCGCTGCTGGAAGTAGCGGCGGTTGTAAAGGCCCGTCAGCGGATCGCGGCTGCTCTGGATCGCGAGTTCCTCGTTGCGCTCCTCCAGTTGCCGGTTGGTTGAGCGTACGCGCCGGTAAAGCAGGCCCACGATTAACGCAGCGAGCGCCGAAACCAGCAGCAGCAGCCACCAGACGCGGCGCGCGAGCCGATGGTTCTCGATCTGAGCGTCTTTCAATGCGTTTTCGCGGTTCAGCAGCGTGATTTCACGTTCGCGTTTGTCCGCTTCATAGCGCGCCTGTAATTCCAGTACCACGCGTTGCTTCTCCGATTGCAGCAACTCCTCGGATAACGCCCGCTCCCGCAGCAGCGTATCGAGCGCGGCTGCACTCTGGCCGGTCTTGCGCAGCGCGTCACCGTACTCCCGCAGGACTGCAACCTCGTCATTGCGGGCGCCGTGGCGCTTGTAGGTAGCCAGCGCCGATTCGATCAAGGGTTTCCCGAGATCCGTGTTGCCACTCAGAATCCGGGCGAGGCCGATGTTGGTCTGAATCGTGGCTTCACCCGACCAGTCCTGAAAGTCACGCGCAATCGGTGTTGCCTGTTCAGCATGTTCGATTGCCGCGGCGTAGTTGCCGGTGCTGAGGTAGTAGTCGGAGAGGTTGATCAGGGCTGCGGACTCGACCGCCCGCGCCCCAACGCTGTGCGCCAGCGCGAGCGACTCGGTCAGCGCCGCATGCTGAGCTGGCCGCGTATCCGTGGCGCTGTGGATGTTGGCCTCGGTGAGCTTGTAGTTCGCGAGGGCGGCGGAATCGTTGTTGCGACGCGCGATATCGCAGGCTTCGCCCACCGTCCGCAATGCGTTGTCGTACTGGCGCAGGTTCAGATAGAGGGTGGCCAGGCTGTTGAGCACCATGCCGCGGCGGCGCGCCCAGCCATTGTCGTCTGCAAGGCGCGCAGCCTCCTGCAGGTGCGTCAGCGCCTGATCGTAGCGCGCCTGCTCGAAGAGGATTGAGCCGAGAACATGGCGGGCCCAGTAGCGCAGTCGCGCTGGCGAGTGGGCGTCGAAACTCTCCAGCGCGTTTTTTGCAGAGGCGGCAGCGGTATCCAGCGAGCCACGCACAAACAACGCGTTGGCGCGCACCAGCATCGCTTCGGCGGCAATCTCGCGATTGCCGCCCGCGAGCGCCTCCAGTTCGCTGCTCGTGCGCTGTGCCGCGTCGGCGTCGCCAGCTAGCGCTTGTGTGTAGCCGAGCACGCTTAGAAAGGCTGCGCGCGTCGTCAGCGGTGCTTTACGCGCATCGCGTTCAAGCGCGCGCAGTTGTTGCAGGGCGCGATCCGGATGGTCGTTGGCGAGGATCTCGATGCGCGTCAGCGCATCCAGTGTGGGCACTTCGGCATTGGCCTGCATGGCAAATGCCAGCAGCACAACGCCAAAGAATAAGGCGGGCAGGGCGCGACGCGCTACGAGCCGGAGCGTGTCTAAAGCGCCCAGCCTGGTCATTGCTCGCCCGATGCGCCGACCACGATCGGCTCTGGATCGAGGGCCACGTTGAATCGCGCCTGAACGTCGCGCTGGATTGCCCGGGCCAGCGCCAGAATGTCTGCCCCGCGTGCGTCGCCCGGGTTGGTCAGTACCAGCGCCTGTGCAGCGTGCACCCGCGCGGGGCCGAGCGCGCGCCCCTTCCAGCCCGCCTGGTCGATCAACCAACCTGCCGCGAGCTTGTAGCGACCGTCCGCTTGCGGATAGCTGACGAGGTGGGGGTACCGTGCCTGCAAGCTTGAGTGCGTCGCTGCGTCTACCACCGGGTTCTTGAAGAAGCTGCCGACGTTGCCCACCACGGCGGGGTCTGGCAGCTTGCGCTGCCTAACTGCGATCACGGCTTCGAAGATGTCGCGCGGCGAGGGCGTGGCGACGCCGCGCGCACCGAGCGCTTCGGTCAGATCACGGTAGCCGGTCATCGGCGCCCAGACTTTCGGCAGAGCGAACACAACGGCCAGTACGATCAGGTCACGTCCGTCTGGATGCTTGAATACGCTGTCGCGGTAGCCGAAGCGACACGCGGCGCGGTCCAGCGTTTGCACCTCGCCGGTGTTGCGATCAAGCGCTTCGAGGCTGTGAAAGCGATCGGTGAGCTCAAGCCCGTAAGCGCCGATGTTCTGGATCGGCGCGGCACCGACATTGCCGGGGATCAGCGCGAGGTTCTCCAGCCCGGGCCAGCCTTGCGACAGTGTCCACTCGACCATGTCGTGCCAGCGCTCGCCCGCACCCACGCGCACGAGGTAGTGCGCATCGGTCTCACCGACCAGCGAGCGTCCTCGCAGCATGGGTTGCAGCACCAGCCCCGCAAAGTCGCTGACGAACACCATGTTGCTGCCGCCGCCGAGCACCAGCACTTGAAGACTGCGCGCACGCGCCCAGCGGAGGGCGCCGCGGATCTCGTCTTCGGACCCCGCGGCGCAGTAGTACGCCGCACGAACTGGCACGCCGAGCGTTGTGAGCGGGGCAAGATCGACGTCCGTCTGGATCGCGGGTGACATTGTGAGCAGCGGCAGAAAAACGCCGATTATAGGGCTGCGCCGTATAATCCCCGGCTTTCCCGCAGTGTTTTGGAGCGACAGGAATATGCCGTCCTTCGACGTCATGAACGAGGTCAACTGGGTTGAAGTGCGCAACGCGATCGACCAGGCCAACAAGGAAATCACCAATCGTTTCGATTTCAAGGGCTCCGACGCCCGCATCGAGCTTAACGACAAGGCGATGACGCTGTTCGCCGATAACGATTTCCAGCTCTCGCAGGTGTGGGACATCGTGGTCGGCAAATTCGCCAAGCGCGGTGTCGACGTGCGCTGCATGGACGAGGGTGAGATCGAGAAAGTCAGTGGCAACAAGGTCAAGCGCGCGGTTACCGTAAAGGCCGGCATCGACTCGGATCTCGCCAAGCGCATCGTGCGGCTGATCAAGGACAGCAAGCTCAAGGTGCAGGGCAGCATCCAGGGCGATACGGTGCGAGTCAGTGGCGCCAAGCGCGATGTGCTGCAGGAAACGATTGCCATGCTGAAGAAGTCGGTCACTGACTTCCCTTTGCAGTTCGGCAATTTCCGCGAGTGATTGCGCGACCTGCCGACCTGTTCAAGCTTGGGCGGCGGCTGCCGTTAACCGGGGTATGGGCGTTGTTGCCCCAGCAGGAGGCAGGACATGGATACGGCAGGTATTTCGGCAACGGTGTCGGAGCAGGCGCTCGGCACCGTCAAGGGTGCGGCACAGGTGGCCGTGTTGAAGAAGAGTCTGGAAATGCAAGGCCAGTCTGCGCTGCAACTGGTGCAGGCTCTGCCGCAGCCGCCGGCCGTGCAAGCCGGGCAACCCGGAGCGCTCGTCAACACCTACGCTTGATCCCCGCCCGGCTTGCGTATGCGGCGAGATAGCGCAGACAAGCCGGATCGCGATTTGCGCTTCGATGTAGAACTGATCCGCGCGCGGCTCGCTTCTGCGCCGCGGCCGCCATCGAGCGCGTTCGATGCGCAACTGATGGCTGCGGCCGTACTGGTGCTGCTGGTGCAGCGCGAATACGGCCTGCAGGTGCTGCTGACGCGGCGCACCGCGCATCTGCACCACCACCCCGGTCAGATCAGCTTTCCCGGCGGGCGGATCGAGGCCAGCGATGCCTCGCCCACCGATGCAGCCTTGCGCGAAACCGCAGAGGAAACGGGTTTGCAGCCCGATGTGATCGAGTTGCTGGGCGAACTGCCTGAGTTCGACACCAGTACCGGCTTTCGCATTACGCCGCTGGTTGCAACGATTCGCCCGCCGTTGACCTTGTCACCTGACCCGTTCGAGGTCGCAGAAGTCTTCGAGGTGCCGCTCGGCTTCTTCCTCAATCGCGCCAATCACCAACGCCATGAGGTCTTCTGGCGCGGCCGCATGCGGCAGTACTGGGCGATGCCTTGGGGCGACTACTACGTCTGGGGCGCCACCGCGGGCATCATCCGCAACCTCGTCGAGGTGCTCGAAGGCTGACCTGGCCCTGCCTCGGCAGATTGTTGCCGAGCCGCGTCAGGCAAGGCTTTGAAGTCAATCGGGCTGGGCGGATGTGGTATCTTGCGGTGCACTAAGAAGTCCGCCCGGATGCGGGCTCCACCGCGCTCAAATACCCCACATGACGCTGCTTTCGCTCCTTGTTGCCATCCTGCTGGAACAGCTTCGCCCCCTGCCTTGGCGCCGTTTCGTCGAGGAGCCGGTCGAGGCACTCGCCCATCTGCTCGAAGACCGTCTCAACGACGGTCAGGCGCGCCACGGCACGATTGCCTGGTGTATCGCGGTGCTGGTCCCCACCGTCGCCAGCGCGCTGATCTACGCCGCACTGTTCTTCGTGCAGCCGATTGCCGCGATCGTCTTTAACGTGGTCGTGCTGTATTTCGGCATGGGCTATCGCCAGCACAGTCACTTCTACGGTCGAATCCACGCCTCGCTGCGTGCGCAGGATACCGAGCGGGCCCGAAGCCTGCTGGCGGACTGGCGTGGTGGTCGCCACGACCGCACGCCGCCTTCCGAGGTTGCCCGGCTGGCGATCGAGAAGGGGCTGATCGTCGGGCACCGTCAGGTGTTCGCGCTGTTCCCGATGTTCCTGCTGTTTCCGGGGCCGAGTGGCGTGGTGCTGTATCGGCTTTCGGAGCGCTTTGCCTACCTGTGGGCCGAGGGGCGTGAGCCGGGCTTCACCGAGTTCGGGCGCTTCGCGCGCCGCGCCTTCGAGCTGATGGATTGGCTGCCGGCGCGGATTACCGCCGTGGCGTTTTCGATCATGGGTGACTTCGAGGACGCCATCTACTGCTGGCGCACGCAGGCCGCGCTGTGGCACGACAAGGTTGAGGGCGTGCTGCTGGCCGCCGGAGCCGGCGCAATCGGCGTGCGGCTTGGCAACCCGATCCACACCGCAGGGGAAGTCGTCGAACGGCCGGAACTTGGCACGGGCGACGATGCGGACGTGGATTTCATGTACAGCGCGGTGGGCCTGATCCGGCGCACGCTGGTTTTGTTCCTGGTCGTGATCCTGCTGGTCGGGATCGCGGGCTGGGCTGGGGGTTGATGCGTTCATTTCCGGGGGGAAATCGAAATGGGGAAGCGGGAAGTTGTATTCGTCAGTGGCGTACGCACGCCAATCGGAACCTACGGCGGCACGCTGAAGGATTTCGCGCCGACTGAGCTCGCCGCGCGAGTGCTGCGCGAGGCAATTGTCCGTGCCAAGGTTGACCCGGCGCAGGTGGGGCATGTGGTGTTCGGCAACGTGGTGCACACCGAGCCGAAGGACATGTACCTGTCGCGTGTTGCCACGATCAACGGTGGCGTACCGAAGGAAAGCGTGTCGCTCACGCTCAACCGCCTTTGCGGTTCCGGCTTCCAGGCGGTGGTCAGCGCGGCAAACGCCATCCAGCTTGGCGACTGCGACGTCGCGATCGCCGGTGGTGCTGAGGTCATGAGCCGCGGTGGCTACCTGATGCCGGCTGCCCGCTGGGGTGCTCGGATGGGCGACGCCAAGGTGCTCGACATGATGGTCGGGGCGCTGACGGACCCCTTCGAGGCAACCCACATGGGCATTACCGCGGAGAACGTTGCCGAGAAATTCGGCATCTCGCGCGAGGATCAAGACGCATTTGCCGTCGAGTCGCATCGTCGCGCCGCCGCCGCGACCGACGCGGGTCACTTCCGCGACCAGATCCTGCCGATCGAACTGGTGTCGAAGAAAGGTTCGACCTTCTTTGACACCGATGAGCACTTCCGGCGCGACGTCACGCTTGAAGGCATGGCGAGGCTCAAGGCGGTGTTCAAGAAGGATGGCTCGGTGACGGCGGGCAACGCCTCCGGCATCAACGACGGCGCCGCGGCGCTGGTGATGATGGAGGCCGAGGCGGCGGCGCGCGCGGGCCTGAAGCCGCTTGCGCGGCTGGTTTCGTACGGGCATGCCGGCGTTGATCCGGCGCTGATGGGCTCCGGCCCGATTCCGGCCGTCGAGCTCGCGCTTAAACGCGCGGGGTTGTCGGCCGCTGATCTGGACGTAGTTGAGTCGAATGAAGCGTTTGCGGCGCAGGCGCTGTGCGTCACCCGCGGCCTCGGGCTCGATCCGGCAAAGGTGAACGTCAACGGCGGTGCAGTCGCGTTGGGGCATCCGATCGGTGCGACCGGCGCGATCCTGACCGTCAAGGCGATCTACGAACTGATCCGCACCGGCAAGCGCTACGGCTTGATCACGATGTGCATCGGTGGCGGTCAGGGCATCGCTGGTGTGATCGAGCGCCTCTGACGCGATCTGCGTGCGCGACACCCCGCGGCGGCGGGGTGTTTTCGTTTACCGGCTGCGTTTCGCCGCCCCGTCGAAGAACTGGTCTGACAAAGCCTGTTCGCGCTCGATGATGCAGTCGAGGAAATGCCCCGCGCCATCCATGTGTGCGAAGGCCTCAAATCCGCGCACAAGGAAGGTATGCAGCGCGCCGAGGCCCACCGCGCGGGCCGGCCCGCCCATCAGACGCAGCATGCCGCGGATCATCGGGTGATGCGTCAGTTCGTCCAGCGCTTCGCCCACATCGCGGATCAGCGCGATCTGGCGATCACGCTCGGCACGGCGGCCAACCTTGCGATAGGCCGCGGCGTAGGTTTCGTCCTCGATTGCCGCCCCTGGTGCGCCAGCACGCAGGGCGTCGACCATCGCAGCGTCGAGCGTTTCCGACAAGGCGTCGAGTTCGACGGCGCGGCAGATCGTTTCGAGCGCCGAACGCGGCAGAAAGCGCGACAGCATCGGTTGCACGCGGGCCAGCGCAGCGTCGCGCTCGGCGAAATCCTTGGGCCCGTAGAGTTCGTTCAGGAAGAACTCCGCCGCGGGTCGGTAGCGTTCGCTCTGCAGCAGATCGGCGTGCGTGTGGGCGAGCCGTTCAGCTTGCCAGGCACGCAGCGCATGTCGGTCGTGCCGCCAGGCCTCGTCGTCTTGCTCGCGCGCGCGCAGCGCACTGGCGGCGGTCATGTGCTGGATGAGGCGTTCGGAGATGTCGTGTTTGTCGCCGTCCATGCCATGAATGATAGCAATGGCCTTTCGCCGCTGTAGGGCGGAAGCCCTAATCGGCGGGCACGCGAGGAAGGTACCATGCGGGTGTTCTCCTCCCGCTTGGGGTTTCGCCCGAATGATTGCGTTGCAGCTTCGTTTTGCGCTGTTGGTTGAAGTCCTCATCTGGCTGGGTATTGCCGTCTACGGCATGGCGTTCTGGGGCTGGGGCTACTTGAGTGTTCCCGGTCTGCTGTTGGGTGGCATGCTGGCCGTGCGTACGTTGATCATCGGCGTCACCTTCGTCTGCTCGATCTTATGGGGCGCCGCGCCGCCCGAGGGGCTAAGGCTTAGTCCGCTGGCGACGCTGAAGCTGGTGTTCAAGGAAGTCGTGGCCTTCGTGCTGACGTCGGTGGTTTTCATGCCATTCGAACGCCGCTGGATTCCACATGATCGAATCGAAGGTCGCAGGCAGGCGCGTACGCCCATCGTGTTGATTCACGGCTACCGTTGCAACCGCGGTACCTGGGTGCGCCTGCATGCGGCCTTGCGCCGGGCCGGTTGGCCGGTACTCACGGTTAACCTGGAACCGGCTGGCGCGAGCATTGCCAGCTTTGCAAAGCAACTGGCGCGTCGCATTGACGAAGCCTTGCTGGAATCCGGTGCCGAGCGTGTGATCCTGATCGGGCATTCAATGGGTGGGCTGGTCGCGCGACACTACGTTGCGCGCTTCGGCGATGGTGCCGTCAGGGCTGTCATAACCCTTGGGACGCCACATCACGGCACCGAAATTGCACGGCTCGGCGTGGGGGTCTGCGCGCAGGAGATGTTGCCGGGTAGTTCCTTCCTCCGCGAACTGCCGGGCTCGATTGCCGTGCCGCTGGTGTCGATCTACAGCGCTCACGACAACTTCATCATGCCGCAAGGGCCGTGTGGCGTGACCGGCGCGCGAAACGTGGCGATGGCTGGCGTCGGCCACATCCATATGACGTATTCCCGGCGCGTCATCAATCATGTGCTGCGGGAGCTGGCGGGCGTTTGAGCAGCGCTGGCTGCAAATGAAAACGGCCACCTTGCGGTGGCCGTTTTGCTTGATCGTACCAAGCTCAGAAGTGGATGCCACGCATCAACTGGCTGAACGCCACTTGATCCGCCGTGGGGCTCGACAGCGACTTCTTTTCACCGCTGCCGGTGCCGCCCTGAGCCGCGGTGGAATCCGGGAACATGCGGAAAGTTGTGTTCATGATCGCCTGCGCGGCTTTCGGCAGCAGTGCGTGGATGACCTGACCAAAGATGCCGAGGCGGGTCGCGATTCGCACCGGCTTGTGGATGATCGCTTCGATCACCAGATCGGCCGCGTCCTCCGGTGCCAGCGTCGGCACATCCTTGTACATCTCGGTCGGCGCGATCATCGGCGTGCGCACCAGCGGCATGTTGATCGTGGTGAACTCGATGCCGCGGTCGGCGAATTCCGATGCTGCGCAACGAGTCCACGAATCGAGTGCCGACTTCGACGCAACGTAGGCCGAGAAGCGCGGCGCATTCGTCAGCACGCCGATCGAAGAGATGTTGATTACGTGGCCACGGCGTTTTTCGATCATCTTCGGCAGCACGCCCATCGTGATCCGCAGCGCACCGAAGTAGTTGGTCTGCATCGTGCGTTCGAAGTCATGGAAGCGATCGAAGCTGTTCTCGATCGCGCGGCGGATCGAACGGCCCGCGTTGTTGACGAGGATGTCGACGCCGCCGAATTGCTCGTTCAGCGCGGCGACGAGATCGGCACAGGACTTCTCGTCGGACACGTCCGCCTGGTAGGTGTGCACCGTTAGCCCGGCTGCCTGGAATTCCTTGCGGGTTTCTTCCAGTTTCTCGACATCACGACCGCAGATCGCGGTGGTCGCGCCGGCTTCTGTAAGCTTGTAGGCGGTGGCTTTGCCGATGCCCGACGAGCCGCCGGTGACCAGCACGACCTTGTTCTTCACATTGCCGCGCAGCGTGCGGTCGACGAACAGATCCGGGTCGAGGTGGCGCTCCCAGTAATCCCACAGACGCCATGCGTAATCTTCGAGGCGCGGCACTTCGATGCCGCTGCCGCGCAGTACGCGCTGCGTTTCACGCGCGTCGAAGCGGGTCGGGTAATTGACGAAGGTGAATACTTCGTCGGGCAGACCAAGATCCTTCATCACGGCGTTGATCACGCGTTTGACCGGCGTGAGCGACAGGATCGCCTTGCGGATGCCCTTCGGGATGAAATAGAACAGCGCCGCGTTGATGCGGATCGACATCTGTGGCGCATGGCCCGCACGCGCGAAGATGTTGAGGATGTCGCCAACACGGTAGGGCGTGGGATCGACAAGGTGGAAGCACTTGCCGTCCTCACCCTTGGCGTGGGAAATGTGATCCACCGCGTCGACGATGAAGTTCACCGGCACGATGTTGATACGGCCGCCTTCGAGCCCGACCGCTGGCATCCAGGGCGGCAGCAGGTTGCGCAGGCGCTGGATCAGCTTGAAGAAGTAGTACGGGCCGTCGATCTTGTCCATTTCGCCGGTGCGCGAATCGCCCACCACGATGCCCGGGCGGTAGATGCGGAACGGCACCTTGCATTCCTCGCGCACGATGCGCTCGGACTCGTGCTTGGTCGAGAAGTAGGGGTGATCGAGCCCCTCGGCCTCTTCGAACATGTCTTCGCGGAAGAGCCCCTCGAACATCCCCGCGGAGGCGATCGAGCTGAACAGGTGAAAGTGCTTGGCGCCGAGCGCCTCGGCGAATTGCACGACGCGGCGGGTGCCTTCGACGTTCACCTTCTGCTGGATCTCGGCGCTTGCCTTCAGGTCGTAGATCGCGGCGAGGTGGAAGAAATGCGTGATCTTGTTCTTGAGCTTGCGCAGGTCGGTTTTCGTGACACCGAGGCCGTCTTCGCGCAGGTCACCGAAGACCGCCACGACCCGGTCGCCGCCGGCAGACCAGTATTCGCTACGCAAGGTTTCGATCAGCTCCGCTTCTTCCTTGCGTGCGAGGAAGAAAATCGTGCCTTCCGGGCGCTCGAGCAGCTTGCGGACCAGTCGGCGTCCGATGAAGCCGGTCGCGCCGGTGATGAAGTAATTCATGTTTCCCTCCGCTGTTTTCAGAATTCTTCTGCCGGCCATCCCCCGAGGGCCGGAATTTCGTGATGCTAACCGAGGCGCGTGAAGGTGCAAGCGCAAGACTTCACTGTCTGGACATGGTTGTCGGATCTGGATCAACTGATCCGCGCTTTCGGGGGGCGACACCCTGTTTATGCGGATCGGCTGCTCGGTTTTTAGACTGCCCACCCTAGGGGATTAGTGTGTGCCCTCTAGAGCGACTCCCTACACTGGAACCCGTAACAAGAACTGGCCGCTCAACACAAGCCTTCGGACTCAAGGGGCGGCATGACAGGCAAACCGATCCAGAAGGAGTTCACCATGGTCAAGAAACTCAAGTCGCTCTCCGGTGCTGATAGCCAACTCGCGCAAACCATCAAGGATTCCGCCAGCCAGATCTGGTTGGCCGGCCTTGGCGCCTTCGCAAAAGCGCAGGAAGAGGGCAACAAGGTATTTGAAGCACTCGTGAAGGAAGGCGAAGTCATCCAGGCTCGCACCAAGAAGGAAGCCGACGCGAAGATCGCCGACGCGGCGGGCAAGATGGCCGGCGCTTGGGACAAGCTCGAGAACGTGTTCGAAGAGCGCGTCTCGCGCGCACTGTCGAGCCTCGGCGTGCCGACCAAGAAGGACATCGACAAGCTGACCAAGCGGGTTGCCGAACTGACCGCGCTGGTTCAGAAGCTCACCGAAGAAGCCGAGGCCGTTGAAGTCGCTGGCGAAGAAAAACCGGCACGTCGCCGCGCCGCCGCCAAGGCTGCCGAGTAATCCGGGTCAGTTTCGGAGCCGCAGCTGGCGCGGCTCCTGCCGGAAGTCCGGTGACGGCAGTGTCGTCGCCGGATCCGGCCGAGGCCGTGGCTGCCTGGATGGAGCCACGGCCTCGTCACGCTTGCAGCCGTGTTTGCGCAGCAAGCCTGCGCACATCGGCTGCGGCAACAAGGCGGAGGGGACAACATGAACGCCGATAACAACGCGACGACCAGCAAGATTGGCATCGCCCTGGCCGGAGGCGGGCCGCTGGGCGGCATCTACGAGGTGGGCGCGATTGCCGCGCTGGCCGAGTCGATGGAAGGCCTGGATTTCAACGCGGCGGATATCTACGTGGGGGTCAGCTCTGGCAGCTTCATCGCTGCGGCGCTGGCCAACGGCATCTCGCCTGCACGCTTGACGCACATGCTGATCGATAACGGCAAGAGCGAGGAGATCTTCGATCCGGAGCTGCTGCTCAAGCCCGCCTTCCGCGAGTACTGGAATCGCGCGAGCAGCGTACCGCCGTTGCTTTGGAAGTCGCTCAAGCAGTTTCTCGCCGACCCGTTCGATCGCGGTCTCTACGAATCCTTCGCGCGACTCGGCCGCGCATTGCCCACGGGCGTTTTCAACAACGCCGGCATCGGGCGCTTTCTCGCGCAACTGTTCCGCGCGCCCGGTCGCACGAATGACTTTCGCAAGCTGCGGAACCTGCTTTTCCTTGTCGCGACCGATCTCGATTCGGGCGAATCGGTGCCCTTCGGTGCCGAGGGTTGGGAAGACGTGCCAATCTCCCGTGCGGTGCAGGCAAGCTCGGCACTGCCAGGCCTGTTCCCGCCGGTGCGGGTGCGTGGCCGCTATTTCGTGGACGGCGCGCTGATCAAGACGCTGCATGCCTCGGTCGCCCTCAAGCATGGCGCGAAGCTGGTGTTGTGCATCAACCCGCTGGTGCCGTTCGATGCGCAGCTGGCTGAAAAGCGCGGTGGCAAGGAGCGCCATAAACTGGTCGAAGGTGGCCTTCCGGTGGTGTTGTCGCAGACCTTCCGCGCCATCATCCATTCGCGAATGCGTACCGGCATGGACCGCTACCAGCACCAGTATCCGGATGCCGATGTGCTGCTGTTCGAGCCGCATGCGGATGACGCCGCGATGTTCTTCACTAACGTCTTCAGCTATCGCGATCGCCACACACTGTGCGAACACGCATATCAGATGACGCGGCGCGACCTTTGGCGGCGGCGCCACATGCTGCGTCCGATTCTCGCCCGGCACGGCATCCGGCTGCGCACCGAGGTATTGCGCGACCCGCATCGCAGCTTGCTCGACGACAAGCTACCTTCGCTCGAGCCGGTGCGGGGGCTGGCGCGTGTCACGGTGACGCTGCGGCACACGCTCGACGAACTGGATGCCTGGCTCAAGGCGAAGAAGGTTTGAGCACCATTCGCACATCGCGAGGCCGCGGCTTGACCGCGGCCTTTTGTTGTCACGCAAACGCAGCGCCGATGGCGCGGTGATACGCTTGGGTTCCTGACTTGGGGGAGGAGGGGTATGGAGCGCAAGCCGAAACGGCGCACTCGCGAGCGGATTCTTGAGGCCAGCCTGCGGCTCTTCAACGACTTCGGTGAGCACAACGTCAGCACCACCACGATCGCTGACGAGCTCGATATCTCGCCGGGCAACCTCTACTACCACTTCCATAGCAAGGATGAACTGCTCGAAGAACTCTTCGGCCAGTTCGAGCGCGAGATCACTGCAACGCTTGCCGCACCGGCGGGCGGCCGCAGCACGGTGGAGGACATCTGGCTCTTCCTGCACCTGCTGTTCGAGCTGATCTGGAAGTACCGCTTTCTCTATCGCGACCTGGCCGATCTGCTGTCGCGCAACCGACTGCTCGAAACCCACTTGCGCGCGATCCTCGCCCACAAGGGCCGTACCGCCGCAGCCTTGTGCGAGGGCCTCGTCAGCAATGGCGAGATGGAGGCCACCAAGGCCGAGATCCAGACGCTTGCCGTGAACATGGTCGTGCTTTCGACCTTCTGGCTGAGTTTTGAGTACGCGCGTGATCCGCGCGGAAAGATCGAAGGGGCAGGATTTACACGCGGCGCCTACCAGGTGATGGCTCTGGTGGCGCCGTATCTAAGGGGGCTGTCGCGCGAGCATTTCGAGGCCCTGTCGCGCGAGTACCTGAAAAACTGAGGAGGAGACCACCATGAGTACGCAAGGCTGGCGCAAGTTTCCGCATCCCGAAAAACAGTACAGCTACGCAGGCGATGCCCTGAAGAAGAACTGGGCCCGCCTGCATCAGGGCGACCGCGAGCCCTGGCCGGAATCCGCCGAGGTACAGGACGCCTGGCGTGCCTACCACGCTGGCGATTTCGCCAAGGCGGTTGAACTGGGCCTCAAGGCGGGCGGCGCCGGCATCTCTGCCGCCAACAAGGCCGCGATGATCTACGCCACCTATCTCGTTGATGACGACGACGAGAAGAGCGAGCTGTTCCAGCAGATCATCGATCGCGCCGAGCTTCAGCAAAAAGCCATGCCTGAGGCCGCTAACGCTTGGTACTTCCATGCTTACGCGCTGGGTCGCTACAGCCAGCTGATCTCGGTCGGCGAAGCGCTGGCCAAGGGCCTTGGCGGGAAGATCCGCGCCAGCCTCGAGAAGACGCTTGAGCTCGAGCCGGATCACGCGGAGGCGCATATCGCGCTCGGTGCCTTCCAGGCCGAAGTCATCGACAAGGTTGGTTCGCTGGTCGGCAACCTGACCTATGGCGCCAAGAAGGACAACGCCGTCGAACATTTCGAGACCGCGCTTGAGCTGATTCCGTTCTCCGCGATTGCCCGCATGGAGATGGCCAATGGCCTCGTCATGCTCTTTGGCAAGAGCAAGATGAAGCGGGCGGAGGATCTTTACTCCGAGGCGGCTGCGTGCGAAGCGGTCGAGGCGATGGAGCGGCTCGACGTCGAGGCTGCCAAGGCCGAACTGGAAGACTGATCAGGCGGCAGCGAAGCCAGCCAGCCGCTGCGCATCCTCCCGCGCGGCGGCGAGCCTGCGTTGCAGCAGGATATGTACATCCAGCTCCCGCATGTCGTCCGGGCTCGAATCAACCGCCACCGGATCGTGCGGCGGCGCGTCGTGCGCGGCGGGCTGGGCAAGAATACGCGCCAGCTCGCGGCGGCCTTCCATCAGCAGCGCATCACGCCGCGGTGGGTCGAAATCCGTAGTGCGCTGGTCGAGCATGAAGCGCACCGAAGCCAGTTGCGCGCCGAGCAGATAGGCAGACGACACGGTGCCGTGCAGCGGCGGCAGCGCTGTCTGGTGGCTGGCCGGTTCGTCGAGCATGCGCGCGGTGGCCTGGCTGAGCGCGGCGAGCGCGTCCTGGGCCTGCTTTCGCGCGAGGCGGTAGGCCAAGGGCCCGAGCTGCGGATCGAGCGCCGCGTCGGCATAGTTCGCCGCCGTTTCGCGCACGCGCTTCATCAGCTGCGGCAGGCTGCGGCGCTCCCAGGCCGGCAGCACGAAGGCAAAACCGAGCGCGATCAGCGCGCCGATGATCGTGTCGATCACACGTTCGGTCAGCACAAACGGTGAATTCGGCACCAGCAGCTGAAGCTGCAGCAGGCCCATCACGCAAGCGGCAATCGAGGTGACGCGGTACTGCACGGTGACGAAGGCGTGCGCGATCGCAATCGACAGGAACAGCAGCGGCAGGATGCCAAGCGGGCTGTGGATGACATGCAAGAGCAGGCCCGCGATCACGCAACCGATGAGGTTGCCGATGACGCGGTCGTTGTGGCGCTGGCGTGTCTGGCTGAAGCTTGGCCGCAACACCACTGCGGTGGTGAGCAGGATCCAGTGTCCATGCGCCGCATAAGGCAGATTGCGCGCCAGTACGAAGCCAGTGAGCATGGCCATCGCCAGGCGCAGTGCGTAGCGCAGAACCGGTGAATCGGTGTTGAGGTGTCGGCGCAGCACCGCGATTCGGATCTTTCGCACCGATACGAAAGCGCGCAGTTCGCGCTCGCTCGGTAGCGGCGAACCCTCGCTGCGCTGGCGCGCGGCCTCGATCAGCGTGCGTGCGCTGTGCAGCGAGTGAAACAGCTTTGCGGCGAGGCCGCGCAAGAGGGCGGCGGCGCGGGCGTGCTCCGGCACCGCGAGATCAGGCTCGGCGAGCGCGTAGGCGGCTGCCTGCGTTGCGGCGCAGGCTTGGCTGCGATCGGGCAATACCGGCACCGGCCGCGCACGCACGATCGCCCCTGCTACGGCTTCGATGTCGTCCGCCGCTTCCACGACACGCTGGCCCATTTCGCGCATGACTGCGCTGTCGCCATAGCGTGCGCGCATCAGCTCGCGGTCGGTCTGCGAAGCCAGCGCGTGCTCGTAGGCGTCGAGCAAGGCGTAGAGCACCCGTGCGAGTTCGGCACGGCGACCTGGGCGGATACGGTAGAAGCAGAAGTCCCGCGCGGCCTGCAGCTTCTCGGCGAGCGCGGCGTGCTCGCGGATCAGATCGAGGTACACCGCATCAAGGGAGCTGGCGGGGTCGTAGTAGCGCGCCTTGTGCCGCAGGTAGCGCGAGAAGGCGTCGAGCGCGTCGGCCAGCACCTGCTGGCGAGTCCGTACCGCCAGCGCGATCGACAGGCTCCAGCCCCACACCAGATAGGCGAGCCCGCCGAGCATGAACAGAACCGCGTGACCCCACGGTGAAGTGCCGGGCGGCAGCGGGAATGCCATGGCGAACACGGTTGCCAGTACGAGGCTGAAGCCCATCGGCAGCAGGAGGCGACCCCATGCGCTGAGCAGACCGGCGACGAAGCCGACTACGGTGATCTCCAGCCCGAGCAGCACGGCATTCGTGTGGCTGGCACTGACCAGCAGCGTGACCAGGGAAGTCCCCAGCCACGCCGGCAGCAGTTGCCGCAGCTTATGGCCTTCTGGCGCTGGCACGTCTGCAATGCTGACTGCCATCGCACCGCTGGACAGCACCGCTGCCAGCGTGAAGCCGCCCGCCATGTAGCCGCACAGTGCCACCAGCAGAACGCCGGCTGCACAACCGATACCGTTGTAGATCGTGTGGGTGAAGAGCAGGCGTGGGAGCTGCGGCATGGTTTTTGGTGCTCGCTGAGTTTGTCTACCGGTGCTGGCCCGAGAGGGCTTGGGCGAAGAGCGCCGCCATCCCGGCATCGAAGGCGACCAGCGTGACACGGAGCGTATCGCGGCTCGCGAGTGCGGTGAGCGATTCGCGTACCGCGATGGGGGCCGCGAGTTCGGGCGGAAAGCCGTAGATGCCGCAGCTGATTGCCGGGAAGGCGAGGGTGTTGAGCTGATGTGCTTCAGCCAGCGCGAAGCAGGCACGGTAGCAGGCTGTCAGCTGATCGACCTCACCCTCCCGCCCGCCGCGCCACACCGGGCCGACGGTATGTAGCACATGGCGTGCGGCTAGCGCGAAGCCGGGGGTTATGCGTGCTTCACCGGTGCGGCAGCCGCCGAGGCCCGCGCAGTGCTGGCGCAGCTGCGGCCCGGCGGCGCGGTGGATCGCGCCATCTACGCCACCGCCGCCGAGCAGGCTGCTGTTGGCGGCATTCACGATGGCGTCAACGGCCAGCGTGGTGATGTCCCCGCGCCAGATGAGCAGGCGGGATTCCGGCGCGCCCGCTTGCGTCACGCTCAATCGAGCAGTTGCTCCAGCCAGTCGCGCACCGCGTCTTCGTCCGGCAGGCGGTAGCGCGCGTGCGAGTTGCCGGCGCCGACCTTGATCGATACACCGTCGAGCGCATTGACGGCGAGGAAGCCATCCTCGTCAGTGATGTCGTCGCCGATGAACACCGGCTTGCGCCCGGCAAAGGGGAAGGCCTGCATGAAACGGTTGATCGCAACGCCCTTGCTCGCTTCCACCGGTTTGACCTCGACCATGCCGCGGGCGTGCATGACGCGCACGCCGCTGCCGGGCAGGCAGCCCGATTCGGCGGCTTTGGCTGCAGCCTCGCGCAGTTCCGGGTGGCGATGGAAGTGCAGCACCATCGACAGGGCTTTGCGTTCGAAGCGCACCCCCAGCGTGTGGTTGGCGAACTGTTCGCAAGCCGCGTGGGCGGTGACCAGGCCCGGCGGCGGCACCAGCTGTTCGCGCGTGGCGTGCGGGGTGAAGCGCCATTCGGCGCCGTGCTCGCCGGCAGCGGCCAGGCGCAGCGGTTCGAACAGGCTGTCGATCACTTCAATGCTGCGGCCGCTGACCATGGCGAGCGCGCCGTCGGCGCGATTGCGCAGCTCGGTCAGCAGCGAGCGCAGGCCGTCGTCGACCAGCGGTACGGTCTCGTCCGGTTTATCGAACGGAACCAGCGTGCCGTCGAAATCGAGAAAGAAGGCGAGGGCGTCTGCGGAGAGGCGCGGGGGGGCTTGTGTTGGCATCGGGGGTCGTCCTTGCTTGGCGTGCGCGCTCTTCTGGGTATAGACGCTTGCCGGGGAAACTGGGTGTGCATTATCCCTGACAGCGCGTCCGGCCGCTTGTTCCGGCTCAAGGAAACAAAGCCGGCGCGCCGCGAAACTGGCGCCACCCCAACGAACCCCAAGAGGTGATCCATGTCGTGCTCCGACACCCTTGCGCAAGAAAACGGCGTTTTCGGTTTTGATGCGCGTGCCATTTCCAAGCGTTTCCGCCATGCCGCGATCTTCGGCGCGCTCGAGTCGCTCAACGATGGCGACGTGATGCGCTTCCAGAACGACCACGACCCGCTGCCCCTGCTGGATCAGATCCGCCACCGCTATGGCGACCAGATCAAGATCGACTACGTCGCGCGTGAGCCGGGCAACATCGTGATCGACTTCCGTGTGCAACTCGGCGCTTACGCCGAAGCGGCCGCGCAGCAGAGCGCTGGCGGTGGTTGCGGCGGTAACGGTGCCGGTGGTTGCGGTTGCGGTAACTGAGCGCTGCTGGCCTCAAATTGGCGGGCGTTCCGGTGTGAGCCGGGGCGTCCGTTTGCTTTCCGGGCACGCGTTTGAGAGCCAGTCGCGCAGGTGGCCGACGAAGCCGCGCACCGCGGCCGACAGGTGGCGCCGTGTCGGATACACCGCGTAGATCGTCAGCGGCTGGGGGCGCCAGTCGCCCAGCACTTCGAGCAGGCGGCCGCTGTCGATCAGCGGTTGCAGTATGAAATCCGGCGCCGAGGTGAGGCCCAGCCCCTGGGCTGCCAGCTCGGCCAGCAGCGGGCCGTTGTTGGCGTGCGCCGGGCCGCGCACCGGCACCTTGATGCGTTCGCCGGCGGCGCTGCGAAATACCCAGTTCAAGCCCTCCGAGGCGTAGGCGTAAGTCAGGCAGGCGTGCTGCGCCAGATCGTCCGGATGGCGGGGTTCGCCATTCGCTGCAAGATAGGCGGGGGCGGCCGCGATCATCAGCCGCGCCTCGCCGATCGGCCGTGCGACCAGGGTCTGGCTGCCCACCTCGCCGACGCGGATCGCGAGATCCAGCCCTTCTTCCACCAGATCCACCTGACGGTCTGACAGCGCCACGTCGACGCGCACTGCCGGGTAGCGCGCCAGATAGGCGGCAATGGCGGGTGCCAGGTGGCTCACGCCGAAGCTGATCGGTGCGGTCAGCCGCAGGGTGCCGCGCGGCGTCGGGTCGCGCGCGCCGGCGAGTTCTTCGGCCTCGGCGATGTCGGCCAGCAATTGCACGCAACGCTCGTAGTAGGCGCGGCCGTTTTCGGTCAGCGAGAGGCGGCGGGTGGTCCGGTGCAGCAAGCGGGCATCAAGCAAGGCTTCAAGCTGCGCCACCTGGCGCGACACGGCCGAGGTCGAGCGGTTCAGGCTTTCAGCCGCGGCGGCGAAACTGCCTTGCTCCACCACCTTCGTGAAGATCGTCATCGCTTCGATACGGTCCATGCCAACTATCCCGTTTAGCGCAATAAACAATTGCAGTTCAGATACTTTATCCCGATTTGTGTTGGCGGCAGACTTCACTCCATCGCATCACGCGAACCCCACACAGGAGAGTCATCATGGAAAACCAACAGACCACCCAGATCGGAAGCTTTGTTCTACGCATCAGCCTCGGCCTGATGTTCATCGCGCATGCGCTGCTCAAGCTGCTCGTGTTCACGCTGCCGGGTACCGCGGCCTTCTTCGCTTCGCTGGGCCTGCCGGGCTTCCTTGCCTACCCGGTGTTCGCGGCGGAATTGTTCGGCGGCATCGCGTTGTTGCTCGGCTGGCGTACCCGGCTGGTCGCGACGGCGCTGATCCCGGTCTTGCTCGGTGCCACCTGGGCCCATGCAGGGAACGGTTGGGCCTTTACCGCGCCTAACGGCGGCTGGGAATATCCGGCCTTCCTGACGGTGGCGACCTTTGTGCAGGCGCTACTTGGTGCCGGTGCCTTTGCGCTGGATGCCCGCAAGCCGGTCAGCACCCCTGCTTTTGCCTGAATTTGAACCACCCGGGCGGTAATGCCGCCCGGCTCCAGACCCCAAGCCCCAACCCCAACTCAACGGAGAGACTCAAATGAAACTGTTCTTCTCGCCTGGCGCCTGCTCCCTGTCACCGCATATCGCCTTGCGCGAAGCCGGCCTGCCGGTGGAACTGGTGAAGGTGGATCTGAAGACCAAGCAGTTGGCCGACGGCGGCGACTTCACCGCGATCAACCCGAAGGGCTATGTGCCGACGGTTCAGCTCGACGATGGCGAGATCCTCACCGAAGGCCCGGCGATCGTGCAGTACATCGCCGACCAGAAGCCGGAAAGCGGCCTCGCGCCGGCCAACGGCACGATGGCGCGCTATCGCCTGCAGGAGTGGCTGACCTTCATCAACTCCGAACTGCACAAGACCTTCGGCGCGCTGTTCAACCCGAACGCGCCGGCCGAAACCAAGGACGGCGCCAAGGCGCTGCTCGCCAAGCGCTTCGACTATTTGGCGAGCCAGCTGCAGGGTAAGGATTACCTGACCGGCGCGCAGTTCACCGTGGCGGACGGCTACCTCTTCACCGTCATCAACTGGTGCCAGTGGGTTGGCATCGACCTCGCACAGTGGCCGGCGCTGGCCGCGTTCCATGCCCGCGTGGCGGCTCGCCCGGCGGTGCAGGCGGCGCTGCGCGCCGAAGGCCTGCTGAAGTAAGCCGTTGCAATCGAGGCGCGGGTCGGGTCGGCCTGCGCCCAATCATTCAGGAAACGATCATGAACACCGCAGCCGCCCAGTCCGTCCTCTTCCTCTCGCATGGTTCGCCCCTGCACGCAATGCTCGACAGCGATGCGGCGCGCGCCTGGGCGAAGCTCGGTGAAACCTTGCCGCGGCCGCGCGCGATCGTCGCGGTATCGGCGCACTGGAACACCGGCATCCCGATGCTGACCGGGGCCGAGGCGCCGCCGACGATTCACGATTTCGGCGGGTTCCCGGACGCGCTCTACCGCTTGCGCTACCCGGCCGCGGGCGCACCGGCACTGGCCGAGCAGGCGCGGGGGCTGCTGCGCGAGGCCGGGCTCACGGCTGGCATCGACGGTGCGCGTGGGCTCGACCACGGTGCCTGGGTGCCTTTGCTGCACATGTTCCCTAAGGCCGATGTGCCGGTGATCCAGTTGTCGGTGCAGCCGGAGCTGTGCGCACGGCACCACTTCGCGGTGGGCAAGGCGCTCGCGCCGCTGACGGCCGACAACGTGCTGATCGTCGCCTCCGGCCATACCACGCACAATCTGCGCGACGCCTTCCGTCGCCCGGATCTGCTGGGGCAGTCGGTCGAACCGATGCCTTACGTGAAGGCATTCGACGACTGGGTTGCCGACGCGATCGAGGCGCGCCGCGTCGACGATCTGCTCGACTGGACCCAACGCGCGCCGGATGCGCTGCGTGCCCACCCAAGCCCGGAGCACTTCCTGCCCTTGTTCGTGGCGCTGGGTGCGGCGGGCGAGAACGCGCGCGTGGAGCGCTTTCTCTCGGTATTCGACGGCCCGGCGCTGGCGATGGACAGCTGGCGCTGGATGCCCGCAGCGGCTTGAACGGCGCAGCCGTCAGCCGTCGCTGCGGGTGTGCGTGACCCAGACGAGCTGATCGGTCGATAAGCCAAGCGTACGGGCGTCGCGGAGCAGCTGTTCGCGGATCTCCGGTGCCAGCTGTTTGTCGCGCGCCAGAATCCACAGGTAATCGCGGCTGGGCCCGACCACCATCGCCCAGCGGTAATCCGTATCAAGCCGGACGACGTGGTAGCCGCCGTAAAAAGGGCCGAAGAACGACACTTTGAGCGAGGCCCGGTTGGTGTCGCCGATGAACAGCGCGCGCCCCACCGCTTCGCGCCAGTCGTTCTTGTCGGAGTCGAAACCGCGGTTGATCACTTCAATGCTGCCATCGGCTTGCTGGCGGTAGCGAGCGCTCACGTCGGAGAGCCCGCGCTCGAATGAATGGTCAAGGCGTGCGATTTCGTACCACTTGCCGGTGTAGCGGGCCGCGTCGAAGGGCGCGATCGACGAAATGCCTTCCGGCGGCGAGGTGGCGCACCCGGCCAGTACCACGGCGACGAGCGGCAGAAGTAAACGGCGGAGCGAAATGCAACGTAGGCTGGACATGCTTGGCTCGCGGGTGTGGGTTGCGAAAGAGGCGTCGATTCGATCGGGTGTGCTGGAAAACGTTCCGCGGGCGGTGCATCGGCATCACATCGCATCGGCACGCGGGCTGACCCGGGCGATCATACCGGCCGCCTCCATCTTGTTGTTTGTGCCATTTTTGACTATATTGAATGCCATATGGCGAAAGGTGGTGCAGCATGAGTTCAGCCGCGTTGCAGCGAGAAGACCTGTCGATTCAAGGCCTGCTTGGTGGGCATGGCGTCTTGCAGAGCGTGCCGCGCACACCGCTGGAGTGGGTGAGCCTGATCCGCCACGGCATTCCGGCGCAGGCGGTGGAATCGCTCGCCCGCATGATCCAGCTGACGCAGGCGGAACTGGCGGGTTCGCTCGGTATCCCTGAGCGCACGCTGGCTCGACGCAAACGTGAAGGCCTGCTCAACAGCGAAGAATCCGCCAAGGTGGTGCGGCTGGCGCGGGTGGTGGAGCGGGCGGAGGAGGTCTTCGAGGATCTCGACGTCGCGCTCGATTGGCTCAAGTCGCCCAACGCCGCGCTGTGTGGTGCCACGCCGATGTCGCTGCTGGATACCGACATCGGTGCCGAGAGCGTGCTGGATACGCTGGGGCGGATCGAACACGGCGTGTTTGCCTGACCGATGACGCTCACCGTCTGGCGGCTGGTCACCGCGCGTTTCGCGGATACGGCCTTCAGCGGCGAGGGCGCGCGGTTGTACGGCGGGCGCTGGAATCGCAAGCATGTGCCGATGGTCTACACGGCGGCGACGCAATCGCTCGCGATGCTCGAACTGCTGGTGCAGGACGATCCGCTGCGCGCCCGCTACGTGATGATCCCGGCCTTCGTTCCCGCTGACCTGCCGATCGAACGGCTGGCGGCGAACAGCCTGCCCGAGGGCTGGCGTGAATTGAGCGCACGCGAACACCTGCAGCAGATCGGCACCGAGTGGGCACGCAGCGCGCGCAGCCCGGTGCTGGCCGTGCCGAGCGCGGTGATCCCGTCCGAGACCAATTACCTGCTCAATCCGCAGCACCCCGCGTTCAATCAGATCCAGGTCGGAGCGCCGCTCGAATTCATCACCGATCTGCGCCTCATCCGGCGCCAGCGCAGCACGCGCTGAGGGCCCCTCTGCGCCGCATCGGGCTTCAGTTCTGGCGCCTGCGTGCCGTAAGTACCTCCGTACCCCAGTAACCCGGATGACGGATGATGGCGTTGGAGCGCGACGACCAATCGAAGGACCACTTCATTACCCCGCAGCAACTGTGCATCGGGTTGCACATCCACCTCGACCTGTCGTGGATGGACCACCCGTTCACTTTCTCCAGCTTCAAGATCAAGAGCCTCGACCAGATCGCGACGCTGCAGTCGCTCGGGCTTGAACGCATCCGCTACTCGCCATCGAAGAGCGAGTCGGAACCGCTCGCGCAGCCGACAGGTGCAATCTCGCCGCCGCCACCGCCCGCGCTGTCGAAGGAGGATGACCCGGCATACAAGGCCAAGCGCGAGCGCATGCAGCGGCTGAGCGAACAGCGCACGCGGGTGAACGCCTGCGAGCGGGAATTCCAGAGCGCCGCCAAGGCGATCAAGTCGATCACGCAGAACCTGTTTGCACGCCCGAAAGAGTCATACGAAGCGGCGCGCGGCCTGGCCGAGACGATGGTCGATTCGATGCTGACCGAGGCGGATGTCGCGATCACGCTGATGAACGACAAGGCCGGCAACGAGGACGTGTACTTCCACTCGCTCAACGTTGCCGTGCTGGCAATGATGCTGGCGAAGGAACTCAAGGCGCCGGCCGAGGCGATCAAATCGCTGGGCGTGGGTGCGCTGTTCCACGACATCGGCAAGGTCGAGATCCCGGACAAAGTGGTGCGCAAGACCGATCCGCTGACGCATGCCGAACAGCAGTTGATGCAGCAGCATGTGATCTACGGGCTGGAGATCGGCAAAAAGCTCGAACTCAGCGGCGCAGTCATGACGGTGGTCGCGCAGCATCACGAGCACGCAGACGGCAGCGGCTATCCGCGGGGGCTGCAGGGCAACCAGATCTCGCTGCTGGCGCGCATCGTCACGATCGTCAATGCCTACGACAACCTGTGCAACCCGCCGAACCCGGCCAAGGCGATGACCCCGCACGAGGCGCTGTCGGTGATGTACGCCCAGCAGCGCGCGCACTTCGATGCCAACGCGCTGTCGGTGTTCATCCGCTGCATGGGCGTGTATCCGCCGGGGTCGATCGTGGTGTTGTCGAACGAAACCATCGGTATCGTCGTGTCGGTGAACAGCACGCGCCCCCTCAAACCTACGCTGCTGGTGTATGACCCCGCAGTGCCGAAAGAGGAGGCAATCCTCGTCGATCTGGAGCAGGAGCCCGATGTCACGGTTGCGCGCACACTCAAGCCGCAGCAGTTGCCCCGCCCGGTGTTCGATTACCTCTCGCCACGCCGCCGCGTGACCTACTACTTCGATGCCGAACCCGGCGGAACGGGCGGAACATGAGCGTGCAGCCTGCGGTTCCCGATGCGTTGATGCTCGACTGCGTGGCGCGTGCTGGTGGCACGCCGATGCTGCTTGTCTCGGCCGCTGCGCGCTGTATCGTCTTTGCCAACGCTGCCGCAGGCCGTTTGCTTGGGGTGGACCACGGCAGTTTGCTCGGGCGATCGATCAGCGACTTCGAGGTCAGTCTGGAAGACATGTTTTTCTGGGAGGAGGTCGCATCGGGCCAGGTGCGCGACGCCGACCGGGTGCCCGGTGCCTACCGGCATGCGAGCGGCACCACGGTGCACGTTGAGAAACAGATCCGCGTGCTGGGGGGGTATGAATCCCCTCTGATCGCGTTGAACCTCAGCGATGTGTCGGCCGAGGTCGCGCGGGTTGATGAGGCAGCCGAGCTTGCTTCGTTGCTCGCCGCCACGCTTGAATCAATTGCCGATGGCGTGCTGGTGACGGATCTCTCCGGTGCGCTGCGTAACTTCAATCGCCGATTCGCGAACATGTTCGGCATTGCGGGGCGCGAGGTCGACGGCCCCGGCGTGATGGCCGCAGTCAGCGAACAGCTATCCGACCCGATCGCGTGGCGCGCCTTGCTCGCCGCGGTGGCGGATGACCCGCAGGCGGATAGCGTGCTCACGCTGGTGTTGACCGACGGCCGCTTCATCGAATGCGCGGCACGCCCACAGTGGCTGCGCAAACGCCCGGTCGGGCGTCTGTACACGTTCTCGGATGTGACGGACTCCAAGCGTTACGAAGCCGCGCTGGTGGCGGCGCGCGAGGCGTCGGATCGCGCGAATCAAGCCAAATCTGCGTTCATCGCGTCGATGAACCACGAGCTGAAGACACCGCTCAATGCAATCCTTGGTTTCGCCGATTTTTTGCGGGCCGATCTGCCGCCAGCCGAGGCGGAGTTCGCGCAACACATCTACAGCGCCGGCCAGCATCTGCTGGAGCTGATCGGCGATGTGCTCGACCTCGCACAGGTGGAGGCTGGCCGCGTCGACCTGCACCCGGAAGTGCTGGCGCTCGACGCCTTGCTCGACGAGTGTTTCACGATGACTGCGCCAGTCGCCGCGCGTTACGGCGTGACGCTCTCTCACGCCCTGAGCGCGGAGGCGACTGTCTGCGCCGATCGCCGGCGCACTCGCCAGATTGTGATCAACCTGATCTCGAACGGCTGCAAGTACAACCGGCCGGGCGGCACGCTGACGGTTAGCGCCCAGCCGGACGCCGCCTTGCTGAAGCTGCATTTCGCCGATACCGGCGTCGGTATCGAGGCCGGCGATCTGGCGCGCATCTTCGAACCCTTCACCCGCGTCGGCGCGAGTCGCAACGAGGTGGAAGGCACCGGGCTCGGGCTTGCGCACTCACGCAAGCTCGCCAACCTGATGGGCGGCGACATCACGGTGACCAGCGTTCCGGGGCAGGGCAGTACCTTCGTGCTGAGCTTGCCGACAACGATGGAACGCTACGAAATCCTCGACGATTAGCGCGCTGAACCGCATGAACGGAGCGCGTTCGCGCCGGGCCGGCTAAAATGCAGGCTTCGCGGCTGCTGTAAACGCCGCTTTGGAGTTGTCACGACTCGATGGAATTCTTCCTGCTGATTGGCCTGATCGTTATCAACGGCTTGTTTGCGATGTCCGAAATCGCACTGGTCACGGCCCGCAAGGCGCGCCTTGCCAAGCTGGCGGCGGACGGTGATGCAAACGCAGAGGCGGCGGTGCGGCTGGGCGAGGAGCCAACGCGCTTCCTCTCGACGATCCAGATCGGTATCACTTCGATCGGCATCCTCAACGGTATCGTCGGTGAATCGGTATTCGCGGCGCCGCTTGCCAAGTGGCTCGAAACCCTCGGCCTGCAGGACCGCATTGCGGAAATCGGCTCCACGGCGCTGGTCGTGCTGGTTGTGACCTACATCTCCATCGTGGTTGGCGAACTGGTGCCCAAGCGCATCGGCCAGAGCAACCCCGAGCTGATCGCCCGCATCGTCGCGCGGCCGATGGAAGGCCTCGCGCTGCTGACGCGCCCCTTCGTGCGCCTGCTGACCTTTTCCACCGATGCCCTGCTGCGCCTGTTTGGTATCGACCGCAACGGCGGCCCGGCGCTGACCGAAGAAGAAATCCACCTGATGCTGGAAGAGGGCTCCGAGTCCGGCGTGATCGAGACGCGCGAGCATGAGATGGTGCGCAACGTGTTCCGGCTCGATGAGCGCGAGATCGGCTCGCTGATGGTGCCTCGGGCTGACATCGTCTACATCGACCTTGAGCAGCCGCTCGAACAGAATCTGCACCATGTCGCGGGCTCGGAATACACGCGCTTCCCGGTCTGTCGTGGCGGCCTCGATCACCTTGTCGGTGTAGTGCACGCAAAGCAGATCCTCGGCCAGACCTTGCGCGGCGAGAAGCCGGATTTCGAGAAACATCTGCAGCCCTGCGTGTTCGTGCCCGAAACGCTTACGGGCATGGAGTTGCTGGAGCACTTCAAGGCCTCGGCCTCGCAGATGGTGTTCCTGATCGATGAGTACGGCGAAGTGCAGGGTATCGTCACGCTGCAGGACTTGCTCGAAGCCGTGACCGGCGAATTCAAGCCGCGCGATGTGGATGACGCCTGGGCGGTGCAGCGTGACGACGGCAGCTGGTTGCTCGATGGCCTGATTCCGGTGCCTGAGCTCAAGGATCGCCTTGAACTCAAGGAAGTGCCTGAGGAAGACAAGGGCCGTTACCACACCCTCTCGGGCATGGTGATGCTGCTGCTGGGCCGCCTGCCGCATACGGCGGACGCGATCGAGTGGGGCGGCTGGCGCTTTGAGGTGGTCGATATGGACGGCAAGCGCATCGACAAGATTCTCGCGAGCCGGCTGGGCCTCGGCGAAGAAGCCGACGGCTGAACGGCGCGGTGTGATGACCGAAATCGCGGGCATGCGCCCGCAAGTCGCCATCATCGGCGGCGGCCCGGCCGGATTGATGGCGGCCGAAGTGCTGTCGCAGGCGGGCGTGAACGTCGATCTCTTCGAGGCAATGCCCTCGGTCGGCCGCAAGTTCCTGATGGCAGGCAAGGGCGGCATGAACATCACGCATTCCGAGCCGCGTGAGCCTTTCCTTGGTCGTTACGGTGCGCGGCGCGAGGCGATGACGCCGATCATCGATGCCTTCGCGCCCGACGCGCTGCGCAGCTGGATCCACCAGCTTGGCGTTGATACCTTCGTCGGCAGCTCGGGCCGTGTATTTCCGACCGACATGAAGGCCGCGCCGCTGCTGCGCGCGTGGCTGCATCGGCTGCGCGAGCAAGGCGTGCGCATCCATGTGCGGCATCGCTGGACGGGCTGGGGCGCCGACGGCACGCTGCGCCTTACGACGCCGGACGGCGAGCGCAGCCAGCATGCCGACGCCGTGGTGCTCGCGCTGGGCGGTGGCAGCTGGGCACGGTTGGGTTCCGACGGCGCCTGGGTGCCATGGCTGCAGGCGCGCGGTGTCGACGTGGCGCCGCTGGTGCCGGCCAACTGCGGATTTGAAGCGGGCTGGAGCGAACATTTCCGCGAGCGCTTTGCCGGCGAGCCGGTGAAGGCGGTTATCGCTCATTTTCGCGATGCGGCCGGGCGTGAATGGCAGCGGCAGGGCGAGCTCGTCGTCAGCGCGAGCGGGCTGGAAGGCAGCCTGATCTACGCTCTGTCGGCGCCTTTGCGCGACGCGATTGCTCAGCTTGGCAGTGCCACGTTGCACCTCGATCTGGCGCCCGGCAAAAGCCTTGAGCGGGTCAGGGCAGAGGTGGCCCACCCGCGCGGTTCGCGCTCGATGGCGAGCCATCTGCAAAGCCGCGTCGGCATCGCCGGCGTGAAGGCCGGCCTGCTGCGCGAATGCACGCCGCGCGAAACCTACGATAACGCCGACGCGCTCGCAGCGGCGATCAAGGCCTTGCCGATTCGCCTGCTGGCACCGCGGCCGATCGACGAAGCGATCAGTAGCGCCGGTGGTGTGCGTTTCGAGGCGATGACCCAGGGGTTGATGCTCGAAGCGCTGCCTGGTGTGTTTTGTGCCGGCGAAATGCTCGATTGGGAAGCACCAACGGGCGGCTATCTGCTGACCGGGTGTTTTGCAACCGGGCGGGCCGCAGCGCGCAGCGTGCTTGCCTGGCTCGGGTTGCTGGCAATCGCTGGGCCGGTCGGCGAGGTCTGATCGGATTGGCCGTCCGGGCTGGAATCGGCCACGGTTTCTTTGAAAGAGGTCGCCATGCAAGCCCTTCCTAACGCGATATGCCCGCTCTGCGGCGGCGCAAATTCCTGCGCTCCGGCGCAGGCGGGGCGACTCGACGTCGAGTGTTGGTGCACCAAGGCTGCGATCAGCCCCGAGGCGCTTGCTCGTGTGCCCGCCGAGCTGCGCAACAAGGCCTGCCTGTGCCCGCGCTGCGCCAGTGCAACGAGCGCCGAGGACTAGGTTGGCGAGCCACGGACGCCGACCCTGCTTGTTGGCCTCTATTTTGGGCTGCACGGGGTGATCGGTCTGATGCACTAGGCCGTTGTGCAGCCGCCAACACGTTGAGTTGCCGGCGGGCGGCCGGCGAAATACTGACCGGCATTTGATTTGACGGACGTCTGCATGCCGTGCTCCCGGTCAGAGTATGGTGCTCGGGTGCAGCTTCATGCGGGTTTGGTGCCTGGCGGCTTTGCCCTGGCGGGCGCATACGTCGAGCAATGATCTGGCCTGATGCACGCCCAACCCATGATTCCCGACGACCCTGCAACATCAGCGCCTGGAGGCGCTGACGATTTACCCGGATACGTAGCAATGTCCCTCGCACACATCACCAGCCTGCTCAACAAACACAAGCTCGTCGAGGGGCTGGTGCATAGTCAGCCGATGGCCCGGCAGGCGCTTGTTGAGGCGATCGTTCACCGCAAGCACCTAAACGAGGTGCTGCAACGCCTTGAAAGCACGCCCGCGGCCGACATCGGTGTGGTACTTGATTCCGTGCGATTCGAGGATGCGGCATTCCTGTGGCAACAGTTGCCGGAAGAGCGCCGCGGCGAAGTGCTGTGGGAGATTTCGGACGAACTGAGAGACCGCCTCAGTCTCGTCCGCGCGGTAGAGGTTGCCGAGAGCCAGATCAACGCATTCGAGCTGATCGATGGCCGCTTGCGCCAGCGGGCGATCACATGCCGCGCGGATCTGGAAGGCATTCAGCCGATCTGGATTGATCTTTTCCACGCCAGCGACGCCGAGCGTGCTTATGTGGGGGCCCACTTCGGCTTGGTACTGCCCGATTCAGGCGACACCACCGACCTTGAAGTCAGTTCGCGCTTTCATGTTGAAGAAACGGGTGAAATTCACCTGCATTCGAACTTCCTGCTAGATCGCGAAGGCAACTCCCGCAGCGTGCCGGTGGCGTTTGTGCTGCATGGCGAGATCCTGTTTTCGGTGCGTAACGAAGAACTACCGGTGTTCCGCCTTCAGCGGCGCAGGGCCCGGATGCAGCAGGGCTATGTGTCGGACTGCAAGGACGTGCTGCTTGATCTTTACGGTGCCGACGTCGAGTACTCCGCTGATGCGCTGGAAGGCGTCTACAACACGCTGGGCAAGGTGGGCCGCCAGGTGTTGAGCGAGACGATCAGCGATGAGGAAGCGGCCGGCATCCTGGCCGATATTGCCGAGGAGGAAGACCTCAACGGGCGCATTCGCAGCAACATTCTCGATACCCAGCGCGCGCTCTCGTTCATGATGCGTTGCAAGATGCTGTCACCTGCAGAAATCGAAGACGCCAAACAGATCCTGCGCGACATTGAATCACTCAACAGTCACACCGCATTCCTGTTCGACAAGATCAACTTCCTGATGGACGCCACGATCGGCTTCATCAACATCAACCAGAACCGTCGTGTATCGCAGCTGACTGTATTCGGCGTGGTCTTCATGCCGATCAACATTCTTGCCGGAATCGGCGGGATGTCGGAATTCTCGATGATGACGGCGGGGATCCCTTGGCCGATTTCGTTTGGCGCTTTTGTCGTCGGCATGGGATTGATCGGCTGGGGGACTTACGTTGCACTGCGATACGCCGAGGTTCGGCGAGCCAAGCAGGCTCTGAAGGCCAAGGTGGCTGCGACCGCCTAGACGGGGCGCGAACCTGCGGTGTCAGGCGGGCGCGCTTTAAGTGGCGCTTAATGTTGTGGGCGGACCATTCCTCTGTCACTTGTGGAGGTCCCGAAGATGAATACGAACAGTCCGTTCCTTACGCAGATGCTGTCATTGACTACCGGCTTGGTGCTGGTCGTCATGACGGTCGCCTTCCTGACCATTCCTGTGAATCTCGGAAGGCACGTTGCCGATGTGGACCACACTGCCCGGCATACGCAGCACATGACATGACGTGTCCGGCACGGCGGCAGCTGTATCGATGACCCTTCCGGGCAGGGCCACGGGCCGCGACGCCTGTACGCAATCTCTTGTCTCTTTCCGGACTGCCTCCGCGGCGCCATGCGCACAGACTGCGCGCACTTTGCGCCTCTGACGGAGCGTTCATGACCCAAGCTCACCCTACCGGCGCGCGCGCGCTGGTCGATGCCTTGCTGACCCACGGTGCCGACACGGCGTACTGCGTGCCGGGCGAGAGCTACCTTGCGGTGCTCGATGCGCTCTACGACGTGCGCGATCGGCTGAAGCTGGTCGTATGCCGGCAGGAAGGCGGTGCTGCGTACATGGCGGACGCCTACGGCAAGCTCACCGGCAAGCCCGGCATCTGCTTTGTTACGCGCGGGCCGGGCGCGACCAACGCGGCCGTTGGCGTGCATACGGCGTTTCAGGATTCGGCGCCGATGATCCTGTTCGTCGGCCAGGTCGGGCGAGGCATGCTGGAACGCGAGGCCTTTCAGGAAATCGATTACCGCCGCATGTATAGCCAGATGGCCAAGTGGGTGGCGCAGATCGACGATGCGTCGCGCATCCCCGAGTTCGTGTCGCGCGCTTTCCACATTGCGACGTCCGGCCGCCCCGGGCCGGTCGTGCTGGCGTTGCCGGAAGACATGCAGCACGAGCCTTGCACTGTGGCACAGCCGCAGCCGTATCGGCGCGTGATGCCGGCTCCGGCGCAAGCGGATATGGCCGAGTTGCGCTGCCGGCTGGCCGCCGCTCAGCGCCCGTTGATGATCCTGGGCGGTCGCGGGTGGAATGAGGCCGCCTGTGCAGACATCCGCCGTTTCGCAGAGGCTTGGCAGTTGCCGGTGGCCTGCGCCTTCCGCTACCAGGATCTGTTCGACAACATGCATCCGCTCTACGCGGGCGACGTTGGGCTGGGCATCAACCCCAAGCTCGCCGCGCGGGTACGTCAGGCGGACCTGGTGCTGGCGGTCGGCCCGCGGCTGGGCGAATCCACTACCAGCGGCTATGCGTTGCTCGACATTCCGCGCCCGAAGCAGACGTTGGTGCATGTGCATGCGGGCATCGACGAACTCGGGCGCGTATACGCCGCGGATCTGCCGATCAACGCCGGCTACCCCGAATTCGCCGCAGCAGCGAGCGAGCTGGTGCCACCGGCGAGTTTGAACTGGGCTGGCAGCGCCGAAGCGGCGCGCGCCGACTACCTGGCCTGGACCGAGCCGCCTGCCACTCCGGGCGAGCTGCAGATGGGCGAGGTGATGCGCTGGCTGCGCGAGCGCCTGCCGGCCGACGCGATCCTGACCAACGGCGCGGGCAACTACGCGATCTGGCTGCATCGCTTCTATCGCTATCGCCAGTTCGGCACGCAGTTGGCGCCGACCAATGGTTCGATGGGTTACGGCGCGCCCTCCGCGGTAGCGGCCAAGATTGCGCAGCCAGTGCGAATCGTCGTGTCCTTCTCGGGCGATGGCTGTTTCATGATGAACGGGCAGGAATTCGCCACGGCGGTGAAATACGGCGCGGCAGTCGTGTTCATCGTGGTGAATAACAGCATGTACGGCACGATCCGGATGCATCAGGAACGCGAGTTTCCAGACCGCGTTTCGGGCACCGAGCTGGCGAACCCAGATTTTGCTGCGCTCGCGCGTGCCTACGGTGCGAGGGGCGAAGTGGTGACACGAACCGAGGACTTTGCGCCAGCCTTCGAGCGCGCGCTCGCGGGGAGTGGCCCGGCGCTGATCGAACTGCGTACGAACCCCGATGTGATCACCCCGTCGGCGACGATTACGCAAATCAAGGGGCAATCGAAGCGGCGCTGATGAGTGCGCCGCTTGCCGCGCTTCGGGAACCCTGGGCCGCGTTTCGTGCTCTGACCTGTATCCATTTTCAAAGACCGCAATCATGCCAAGCACGCTGAAAATCGACTTCGTCTCCGACGTTTCCTGCCCCTGGTGCGCGATCGGGCTCTATTCGCTCAAGCAGGCGCTGGCGGAACTGGGTGGCGAGGTCGCGGCATCGCTGCACTTTCAGCCCTTCGAGCTGAACCCCGACATGGCACCGGAAGGCGAAGAGATCCGCGCCCATCTGCGCCGCAAGTACGGCTCGACTGACGAGCAGCTCGACCGGGTGCAGGAAACGATCCGCGAACGCGGCGCCCAGCTGGGTTTCGACTTCGCGATGGGCAAGCGTGCCGGCATTTACAACACCTTCGACGCGCATCGCCTGCTGCACTGGGCAGAACTCGAAGGGCGGCAGCTTGCGCTGAAGGAGGTGCTGTTCCGGCGTTACTTCACCGAGGGCGAGAACCCGTCGTCGCACGAGGTACTGCTTGCTGCTGCGAATGAGGTTGGGCTGGACGGAGCCCGTGCGCGGGCGATTCTCGTGTCCGACGAGTTCGGTGCCGAGGTGCGGGCTGCCGAAGCGAAGTACCTGAACGCCGGTATCAACTCGGTGCCCGCCGTGATCATCAACGACCGGCATCTGATCCAGGGCGGTCAGCCGCCCGAGATCTTCGCGCAGGCGCTACGGCAGATCGCCGCGCAGGCCTGATCCGCCGCACCTGAAAGCGGTGTGCGCTGTCGCGCCGCCGCTTACTTCTTGAAGCGCGCTGGGACCGCCGAAACCAGGCTGACGCCCGCCAGGACAAGCGCGCCTGCGAACACGCCGACGAGTGCGTTGAGCAGCGTCGGTGCCAGCGCGGCTAGCGTGCTACCGATCGCCGGCACAGCGGCGGCGAGGCCCGCAGCGTTTTCGATCGCGTGGTGCAAGGCTGGCACGCCATGCGCCAGGATGCCGCCACCGACGAGAAACATCGCGATCGTGCCTACGACCGCGAGCGCCTTCATCAGGTTAGGGGCGGCGCTGAGCAGCACGCTGCCGATACCACGCTGGGCCTTACCCCAGGCGGTTTCAGCCGCATGTTTCATCAGGTAGAAACCCGCGTCGTCGAGTTTCACGATGCCCGCGACAAGGCCATACACGCCAATGGTCATGATCACCGCGATGCCGGCGACGACGGCGATCTGCGAGGTAAACGCGGCGTCCTGCACCGTGCCCAGCGCGATGACGATGATTTCGGCTGACAGGATGAAGTCGGTGCGGATGGCGCCGGCGACCTTTTCCTTCTCGAAGGCCACGATATCGACTGCTTTGTTGTCGAGGGCGGCTGCTTCGGCGGCGTGCGCAGCCGCGTCTTCGTCCGCGCTGTGCAGATACTTGTGTGCGAGCTTCTCGAAGCCTTCAAAACACAGGTAGGCGCCGCCGACCATCAGCAGGGGCGTGATCGCCCAGGGCAGCAGGGCGGACAGCGCCAACGCGGTGGGCACCAGGATCAGCTTGTTGCGGAACGAGCCCTTCGCCACCGCCCACACCACCGGGAGCTCTCGTTCGGCGCGCACCCCGGACACCTGCTCGGCATTGAGCGCCAGGTCGTCACCGAGCACGCCTGCAGTCTTGCGGGCAGCGACCTTGGTCATGGCGGCAACGTCGTCGAGGACCGAAGCGATGTCGTCGAGAAGGGTGAGGAGGCTGGCGCCGGCCATCTTTGGGGTTCCTGAGAGACGAGTAGGGCCGTCATGAAAACAGAAAATGCGCCGCCACGCACCCTTCGTTGCCCGCGCAGGCTGCATTGCGAGGCCCTTGCGCGGCGACTGCGGCGCGAACGGCCGGGCGTAGAACGAGAAATGTGACGTTTCATATTGCTGTCACATTTGTGTCGCATCCTTCGCAACGTTGAGTCCGGTAAGCCGTACAAGGGCCCCGGACACTGATGCAAACCCTCTGGAGAATTCCATGCGTTCGATGCACAAGACTGTTCTTGCCGCCGCCTGCTTTGCCCTGTTCGCCTCCGCCGCGCACGCCGATGCGATCGTCAAGATCGACGGTTCGAGCACCGTGTATCCGATCACCGAAGCTGTTGCGGAAGACTTTCAGAAGTCGACCAAGGGTGCAGTCAAGGTTACCGTCGGTATCTCTGGTACCGGTGGTGGCTTCAAGAAGTTCTGCCGTGGCGAGACCGACATCTCCGACGCTTCGCGCCCGATCCTGAAGAAGGAAATGGATGATTGCGCGAAGGCCGGTATCAAGTACTACGAACTGCCGGTCGCGTTCGATGCGCTGACCGTGGTGGTCAACCCGAAGAGCAAGGTCAGCCAGCTGACCGTTGCGCAGCTCAAGACGATGTGGGAGCCGGCCGCGCAGGGCAAGGTTACGAAGTGGAACCAGGTCGACGCTTCCTTCGGCGACGCGAACCTGAAGCTGTTCGGGCCGGGTTCGGATTCGGGCACTTTCGACTATTTCACCGAGGCGGTGAACGGCAAGTCCAAGGCCTCGCGTGGTGACTACACCGCGTCGGAAGACGACAACGTGTTGGTGCAGGGTGTGGCACGTGACGCCGGCGCGATCGGCTACTTCGGCTATGCCTACTATGTCGAGAACAAGAACAAGCTCAAGGCAGTTGCGATCGTCAACCCGAAGGGCAAGGCGGTGCTGCCGTCGGAGCAGGCGGTGATCGATGGTTCCTACAGCCCGCTGTCGCGCCCGATCTTCATCTACGTGAATGAAAAATCGCTTGAGAAGCCGGAAGTTCGCCAGTTCGTCGAGTTCTACATGAAGAATGCGGCTGCGCTGACCTCGGAAGTCAAGTACGTGCCGCTGCCGGCCAAGGCCTACACTGCCAACCTCGAGCACATCGCGAAGAAGAAGCTGGGCACCGTGTTCGGTGGCGAGGCTGACGTAGGTGCGACGATCGAAGAGTTGATGTCGCGCGAAGCCAAGCTCTGATCCTGCCCGGATCGATCTGCCCGGGCAGTTCCTCTGCCCGGGCTGTTTTCATTTCGCGGAGGCCGCTGGTGAGCGCATCCCACACCTTGTCGCAGGGCATTGAATCAATGGACGTGACAACCGTCAGTGACCGACTTTCCCGGAAAGTGGTCCGTAACCTCAAGGAACGCGCGATTGAAGCGGTGCTGTTTGCCGCTGCGTCGATCTCGGTCCTGACGACGCTAGGCATCATCTGGGTGCTGGTGTCGGAGTCCTACCACTTCTTCGAGCATGTGCCGATCTGGACCTTCCTGACCGACACGATGTGGACGCCGCTGTTCTCCGAGCCGCGTTACGGCATTCTGCCGCTCTTGATGGGTACGCTGACCACCTCGCTGGTTGCGCTCAGCGTTGCGATCCCGCTCGGCACGATCATCGCGATCTATCTGTCCGAATTCGCCTCACCGCGCGTACGCGAGGTCGTGAAGCCCTTCCTCGAACTGCTCGGCGGCGTGCCGACGATTGTTTACGGCTATTTCGCGCTGACGGTGGTGTCACCGGTGCTGCAGTATTTCTTCCCTTCGCTGCCGGGCTTTTCAATGCTGGCAGCCGGCCTGGTGATGGGCGTGGCGATCGTACCTTACATCAGCTCGCTGTCGGAAGACGCGATGCGCGCGGTGCCGATGAGCCTGCGCGAAGGCGCCTATGCGATGGGCAGCACCCGCTTCCAGACCGCCGTGCGCGTGGTGCTGCCGGCGGCGATCTCCGGCGTGCTGTCGGCCTACATCCTGGGTATTTCGCGCGCGGTCGGCGAGACGATGATCGTCGCGGTCGCTGCGGGTATGCAGCCGAACTTCACGATGAACCCGGCCGAGCCCGCGCAGACGATCTCGGCCTACATCGTGCAGGTTGCAATGGGTGATCTGCCGCACGGCTCCGTTGGCTATCAGTCGATCTTCGCTGCCGGCCTGAGCCTGATGCTGATGACCTTGTTCTTCAACATTCTCGGCCACGTCATCCGCCGCCGCTACCGCGAAGCCTATTGATCCGGATCCGACCATGAATCAAAAAGAACTCGCCGCGATCCGCGGCACCATTCGATCAAACCGCCGCCTGGACATCATCTTTGCGGTGGCTGGATTTGTTGCACTGCTGATCGGCGTGATGGCCTTCGTCACGCTGTTTGCGCAGATGGCCTACAACGGCTGGGAGCGCCTGAATCCGGACTTCTTCATGAACTTCCCGTCGCGCCGCGCCGCCAACGCGGGCATCCTCTCCGCCTGGGTGGGTTCGCTGCTGGTGATGCTGGTAACGGCGGTGTCGGCCGTGCCGCTGGGTGTGGCCGCCGGGGTGTACCTTGAGGAGTACGCGCCGAAGAACCTGATCACCGACATCATCGAGATCAACGTTTCGAACCTCGCCGGTGTGCCGTCGATCGTGTATGGCCTGCTGGCGCTGGGCGTGTTCGTGTATGCCTTCGGCTTCGGCCAGTCGATCCTCTCGGCGGGCCTGACGCTGGGTCTGTTGATCCTGCCGGTCGTGATCGTGGCGACGCGTGAAGCGCTGCGCTCGATCCCGATCCATATCCGCGAAGGCGCCTACGGCGTGGGTGCCACGCGCTGGCAGGTGGTGCGTGATCATCTGGTGCCGTACTCGACGCCGGGCATCATGACGGGCGTCATCATCGGCATGTCCCGCGCGATTGGCGAAACCGCGCCGATCATCACGATTGGTGCGCTGACTTTCATCGCCTTCCTGCCGCCGATGCCGATCTCAACGACCGCGCCCTTCGTCAGCTTTGACTGGCTGTGGTCCGGCTTCACGGTGATGCCGATCCAGATGTTCAACTGGACTTCGCGTCCGGAAGAGGCGTTCCAGCAGAACGCTGCGGCCGCCGGCCTGATCCTCGTATTCATGACGCTGATGATGAACGGCGTTGCGATCTGGCTGCGCTACCGCCTGCGCAAGTCGATCTCCTGGTAAGCCGCAAACCGATATCGCGAACGAACAAAGATACTTTCATGACGACGACCAACCAGACGCTGCCGACCAAGGCTGAAACCCGCGATTTCAACTTCTACTACGGTGCGTTCCACGCGCTGAAGTCGATCAACCTGCCGGTGGTGGAAAAGCGCGTCACCGCGCTGATCGGGCCTTCCGGCTGCGGCAAATCGACGCTGCTGCGGTCTTTCAACCGCATGCATGATCTCTACCCGGGTAACCGCTATCAGGGGTCGATCGTGCTGCACCCGGACAACACCAACATCCTCGACCCGAAGGTCGACCCGATCGAGGTGCGGATGCGCATCGGCATGGTGTTCCAGAAGCCGAACCCGTTTCCGAAGTCGATCTACGAGAACGTCGCCTACGGCCTGAAGGTGCGCGGCGAGAGCAGCCGCAGCGTGCTCGACGACAAGGTTGAGAACGCGCTTCGCGGCGCCTCGTTGTGGAACGAGGTGAAGGATCGCCTGCATGCGCCGGCGACCGCACTGTCCGGCGGCCAGCAGCAGCGCCTCTGCATTGCGCGCTGTCTTGCGACCGACCCCGAACTGCTGTTGTTTGATGAGCCGACCTCGGCACTCGATCCGATCGCGACCGCGAACATCGAAGAACTGGTGACCGAGCTGCGCGAGCGCGTGACGATCCTGATCGTCACGCACAACATGCAGCAGGCCGCCCGTGTGTCGGACTACACCGCCTACATGTACCTCGGTGAGTTGATCGAGTACGGCGTGACCGACGATGTCTTCATGCGCCCGAAGAAGAAGGCCACCGAGGACTACATCACCGGGCGTTTCGGCTGATCGCTCCATCGCACAGCAGGGCAATCCGAGCGGGTTGTCCGCGCAAAATGCAACGCGGCCGACTGGCCGCGTTTTCTTTTGCGACTCCAGATCGACGCCCAGTTGCCGTTAATGCACTTGGGCGCGTTGTAGATACGGCAGCCCGGATCACTCCCGCGCGGGCACTGGCTCGCGCCACACCGCGTTTCCGCAGTGCGCATCGCGCGAGGTCGCTGATCGCTGTGCGCCCATCGGTGGCGCCGCAAAGCTTTCGCAATTCAATCGAGGAACTCCCATGTTCGGACAAACGCGCGCGCTGAAACGCGAACTTGATGTACTCAAGGGCGAGTTGGCACCCCTGAAGGAGGTTTTCGCGGCGCTGCATCGCACGATGGCGGTGATCGAGTTCAGTGCCGATGGAACGATCCGTGAAGCGAATCCGATCTTCTGCGCAACGATGGGCTATTCGCCCGACGAACTGGCTGGCTGCCATCACCGCGTCTTCTGCGAGGCGCGTTACGCCGAGAGCAGCGAATACCGCGATTTCTGGGCGCGTCTGCGCGCGGGCGAGTCGTTCAGCGGAAAAGTTCGCCGCGCCCGCAAGGATGGCGGGCCGGTATGGCTTGAGGCAACCTACTTCCCGGTGCATGCGAGCGATGGCAACGTGAGCCGCGTGATCAAGATTGCCACTGACATCACTGCGCGGGTGACTGAGGCCGAGCGCACGCGTGCGCTGCTCGATGCGCTGAACCGGTCGATGGCGGTGATCGAGTTCGACCTGCAGGGCTTCATCGTCGAGGCGAATGCGCCTTTTCTGTCACTGATGGGCTATGCACACGATGACTTGGTGGGGCAGCACCACCGCATCTTCTGCATGCCGGGTTACGCCACCAGCGGCGAGTATCAGCAATTTTGGGCGTCGCTGAACGCTGGGCGCTATTTCAGCGGGCTGGTCGAACGGATGACCTGCGGTGGCGAGAGCGTGTGGCTGGAAGCTACCTACAACCCAGTTGTCGACGAGCGCGGTAAACCGTATCGCGTGGTGAAATTTGCGACCGACGTCACGCAGCGAGTGCTGCGCGCGCAGGCTGAGCAACAGAGCGCGCGGACGGCGTATCAGATTTCGCTCGAGGCCGAGGCGCTGTCAACGCACGGGCAGTCGGTGATTCTGAAAACGGTCGAACAGATGCACAGCCTCTCCAATCAGGTCGGTGCTTCGTCGGGGCAGGTGGAGGGGCTGGGAGCGAAGACCAGCCAGATCACTTCGATCGTGAACACCATCAAGGAAATCGCGGACCAGACCAATCTGCTTGCGCTCAATGCGGCGATTGAGGCTGCCAGGGCGGGCGAGACTGGCCGCGGGTTCGCTGTGGTAGCGGACGAGGTTCGCAAGCTTGCCGAGCGCACGGCGAAGTCGACCGGCGAGATCTCGCACATGATCGGGGAGATCCAGACCGAGACGCGCACGGTGATCGATAGCATGGCCTTGAGCCTGAGCAACGTGGCTGAGGGCGTACGGCTGGCTAACGATGCTGGCGACGCGATTAACCAGATTCATGCCGGAGCGCGCAAGGTGGTCGAGGTGGTTCAGGATCTGTCGGCCAACGTCGGCGACTGAGCGACCACGCAGCCTTACCAGCCGTTCTCCAGCGCGATATGCGCGGGCGCACGCAGGCGGCTGAGTCGGTAGCCCATCCGCATCAGTTGTCGGTGCGTGTCTTCGACCATCGCCGGGCCGCCGCAGACCATGAAACGTGAGCGCTCCGGCGTAAGCGCTAGGCTCGCGGCCGATTCGAGCGCACCCGATGCGAGCAGCGCCGGAATGCGTTCGCGCAGGCCCGTGTAGCCGGCCTCTTGGGTGACGACGGGCACATAGGTAAAGCGGGCCCGGCGATCCTCAAACAGCGGGTGATCGGCCGCGGGCTCCAACGCATCACGGTAGGCCAGTTCGGAGGACTCGCGCACGCAGTGCACCGCCACGATGTGATCGAAGCGTTGCCATGTCGTGGGGTCGCGAAGGATAGAGACGAAAGGGGCGAGGCCTGTGCCGGTTGAGAGCAACCACAGGTCGCTGCCGTCCGCGAAGCGGTCGATCGTCAGAAAACCCTGCGGGGTCGCGTCGAGCAACAAGCTGCTGCCCGGTGTGAGCGGCCAGAGTTCGTTCGAGAACGGGCCGTTCTCGATGTGGACGACGAGGAACTCAAGTTCGTCGTCCCACGCCGCCGAGCACATCGATAGCGCGCGCCACACAAAGCCGCCATCGGCGCGCTGGATGCCGACGCGTGCAAATTGCCCCGGCGTGAAGCGGTAGCCGCGTGGGCGCGTGATGCGCAAGCTGCGTTGGCGGGCACTCCAATCGCGTAGATGGGTAATCGTCTCGCGGGTGAAACGGCTGTTGTCAGAAGCCATGGCTTGAACCTCCCGAATAGTTGATTAAATTACTCGGAAAAGGTTCCAGCCGCGCTTCAGCCGCCTGCCGGGCTCTCGAACCATTGAGCTACCGTTGCCGGGGCCGGCACGCCGCCAGCGTGTACGACCTTGCCGTCGATCACCACGGCGGGCGTCCGCATGACCCCGTAAGCCATGATCTTCTGCATGTCTTCGACCTTCTCCAGCGCGATTTCCACGCCGCGCTGCTGTGCGACTGATTCTACGATCTGCACCGTATTGCGGCAGTTGGCGCAGCCGCTACCGAGCACCTTGACCTGTTTCATGAGTTCCCTCCGGATTCAGAGTACGAGGTTGAAAACGTAGCCGACCAGCAGGATGCCGGCAGCGACAACGCCTACGAAGGTGGCAATCAGCCGAGGCTTGAGTACCTTGCGCAGGATGATCATCTCGGGGGCGGACAGCGCAATCACGCTCATCATGAAAGCCAGCACGGTGCCCAGCGCCGCGCCCTTGCCGATCAGGGCTTCCACGATCGGGATGATGCCGGCCGCGTTGGTGTACATCGGCACGCCCAGCGCGACTGCGACCGGTACCGACCACCACGCGTCGCGGCCCATGATGCCGGCCATGAAGTCTTCCGGCACATAGCCGTGGATGCCCGCGCCGAGCGCAATGCCTGCCACCACATAGGGCCAGACCTTGCCGACGATTTCCCGAACGTGGTTTCGCCCCGCGTCGAGGCGCTCGGCCCAGGCGGGGTTTGCGTCCGGTGTATTGATGGCGCCGCCTTCGATGATCGGGCGCACCCAATCCTCGAGATGCGCCTCCATGCGCAGGCGCCCGATCACCAGGCCCGCGCCAATGGCGACGACGAGTCCCAGCACGAGGTAGAGCGCCGCCACCTTCCACCCGAACATCCCGAACAGCAGCACCAGCGCGACTTCGTTGACCATGGGCGCCGAAACCAGGAACGAGAAGGTGACGCCGAGCGGGATGCCGGCTGACAGGAAGCCGATGAAGAGCGGCACTGCGGAGCAGGAGCAAAACGGTGTGACGATGCCCAGCGTCGCCGCCATGATATTGCCGACACCCGCGCGGCGCCCGGAGAGCAGGGCACGGGTGCGCTCCGGCGCGAAGAAGGTCTGCACCACGCCCATTACGAACACGATGCCGGTCAGCAGCAACAGCACCTTGGGCGTGTCGTAGAAGAAGAAGTGCAGGGCCTCCCCGAGTGCCGTCTGGCGCGTCAGGCCGGTCAAGGCCAGCGCGGCATCGGCCATCGCGACAAGCTGCCCGTAGGCCAACACCCACAGTGGCACCAGCAGCGTGAGGGCGAGCAGCCAGCGTCTTAGCGTGCGGTCGGCGACCGGGCGAGAGGGGGAAGACACCGCCATGCGAGGCTCCAAATTGCGGGCGGAACGATCCGCTCATCTGGAAGACGCGGTTTCACGCAAAAGGATGCAGCCGCGTATGCAGGTTTTCGGCGTTGCGCGTGTTCAGTCGCGCGGCACGAAGCAGCACACCCTGCCGCTGTCGTCGAAGCGCACCTGGCAGGCGGTGGCCAACTGCGCACGCAGGCGCTTGCGGGCGCGTTGCACGCGCGACTTCGCCGCCGCCAGCGTGATCCCCAACGCATCTGCGTAGGCCTGTTGCGGCAGGCCACCGAGATCGCAGCGCTCGATCACGTCGCGATCCTCCGCGCTCAGCTCGGCGAGCACCCTCGGCAGGCAGCGGGCGAGACTGTCCACGGGTGCGGGAGCGGTCTCTTCCGCTGGAAGGTCCTCGGGCAATGAGGCGGCGGGACGGGCGTGGCGGAAATGATCGGTGAGCCGGTTGCGGGCCACCTCGAACAACCAGGCGCGCTCGTTGCGGAGGCCTCCGAGCGAGGCCTGATGCCGCATCACGCGAAGGAACACGTCCTGCAGCAGATCGTCGGCGAGCGCCGGGTCGCCGGTGTGGTGCAGCAGCCAGCGGCGCAGCGCGCGCTCGTGGGTATGCCAGAGGGTGGTCAGCGCTTCCATACGGTCGGCACGGTCGAACGCGGCTTGGTGCCGCGCTCGACCAGTATGCGCTTGCGTCAGATGAACAGGGTGGTACCCGACTCTGCCGCTTCGCCTAGGAAGGCGGCGACGCCGCCCAGCTCGACGCCGTCGATCAGCTCTTCCTTGCGGATGCCCATCACGTCCATCGACATGTTGCAGGCGATCAGCTGCGCGCCGCCCTCGACCAGGCTCTTGAGCAGCGCGGTCGGGGTTTCAACGCCTTTCTGGCGCATCACGCTGCGGATCAGCTTGGCGCCCATGCCGGCGAAGTTCATCTTCGAGATCGAGTTCAGCTTGTCGGTGCCGGCCGGCATCATCGCGCCGAACATCGCGTCCATGAATCCCTTCGACATCGCTTGCGCATCGGCGCGACGCAGCACGTTGAGCCCCCAGAAGGTGAAGAACACCGAGACCGGCTTGCCCATCGCCAGCGCGCCGTTGGCGATGATGAGGCTGGCCATGACCTTGTCGAGGTCGCCGCTGAACACCACCAGCGTGGTCTTGTCGCGCGCCGGCAGCAGCTGGGCGGCGCAGGCGGCGCAGGCGGCGGGCAGGGCGGGGGCGGATTTGCCCTTGCGGATCTGCACCGTCACGAGGCCCTTCTCGGTCTCGACCGAGAGCACGTCGTTGCCGGTCTTCTTCGCCCAGGCGCGGATGTCGCGGCCGAAGGCGGGGTCGGAGGCGGTGACCTCCAGCAGCTCGCCCTCGTTCATCGCATCGACCGCGCGGTAAGTCTTCATGATCGGGCCGGGGCACTGCAGGCCGACTGCGTTGAGCGTGTGGCGGTTGCCGGCGTTCGCGACGATCGCGCAGCGGCCACCGCGCTCGGCTTCGATCTCGTCCGGGTCGCGGCGCTTGATGTCCTCGTAGTCGAAGATGTCCGGGTTCGATTGCTTGTCGATCGCCCAGGCGTAGGTCTTGTAGCCGCCGGAGAGGTTGCGCACGTTGGCGAAGCCCGCCTGCTTGAGGATGCGGTAGGCGAGATAGCCGCGCAGGCCGATCTGGCAGAACACGATGGTCGGCTTGGCCGGGTCGAGATCTGCCAGATGCTCGCGCAGGGTGTTGACGTCGATGTGCCGTGCGCCGCGGATCGTGCCGAGTTCGAACTCCTCGGCGGTGCGCACGTCGATCAGCTGCACGGCGGCCGGGTCAATCGCCTGCAGGGCGCGCCAGTCGAGCATTTCATGCGAGCCGTTGAGCACGTTGGCGGCGACGTAGCCGGCAATGTTCACCGGGTCCTTGGCGGAGCCGAAAGGTGGCGCGTAGGCGAGTTCCAGCTCGCTCAGGTCGTCCACCGTCATGCCGGCGTGGATCGCGGTGGCGATCACGTCGATGCGCTTGTCGGCACCGTCCGCGCCCACCGCCTGCGCGCCGAGGATCTTGCCGTCCGGTGCGTAGAGCAGTTTCAAGCTGATCTGCTTGGCGCCCGGGTAGTAGCTCGCGTGCGAGCCGCCGTGGGTGATGCTGGTGCGGTAATCGAGGCCGGCGGCGAGGAGCTGTTTTTCGTTGAGACCAGTGGAGGCGGCGGCGAGGTCGAAGGCCTTGAGAATCGCAGTGCCGAGCGTGCCGCGGTAGGCACGGCGGTTGCCATGCACCATGTTGTCCGCCGCCATGCGGCCCTGGCGGTTTGCCGGGCCAGCGAGCGGGATCAGCGCTTCGCGGCCGTTGAGTGTCTGCGTCACCTCGATCGCGTCGCCCACGGCGTAGATCGCGTCGTCGGAGGTCTGCAGGTACTCGTTCACCTTGATGCCGCCGGTGGCGCCGATCGCCAGCCCCGCAGCGCGCGCCAGCGTGGTTTCCGGCCGCACGCCGATTGCCAGCACCACAACGTCGGCCTGCAGGCGCTTGCCGCTTTGCAGGTAGACGACGGTGTGGTCCGCCTTGTCCTCGAAGCGCTCGATCTTGTCGGCGAGGTAGAGCTCGACGTTCTTGTCGCGCATGTGGGCATGCACGATCGCGGCCATTTCGTAATCGAGCGGCGCGAGGATCTGGTCCGCACCCTCGACCAGCGTGGTGAACTGGCCACGCTCATGGAAGTTCTCCGCGACCTCAATGCCGATGAAGCCACCGCCGATCACCACGGCACGGCGGGGTTGCTCGGTCTTGATGTGCTCCATGATGCGGTCGAGGTCCGGGATGTTGCGCAGCCCGAATACCCGTTTCGATTCGATGCCCGGCAGCTTGGGCCGTACCGGTTCGGCGCCGGGGGAGAGCAGCAGTCGGTCGTAGGCTTCGTCGTATTCCTCGCCGGTTGCCAGATTGCGCAGGCGCACGGTTTTCGCGGCGCGATCGATCGCGATCGCCTCGGTGCGGCTACGTACATCGACGCGGTAGCGCGCCTCAAAAGCCTCTTCGGAAGTCACCAGCAACTGCTCGCGCTCCGCGATCGCGCCGGAGAGGTGATAGGGCAGGCCGCAGTTGGCGAAGCTGATGTAGGGGCCGCGCTCGACCATCACGATCTGGGCGGACTCGTCGTTGCGGCGAATGCGGGCGGCGGCGGTGGCGCCACCGGCGACGCCTCCGATGATGACGATCTTCATTGGGGGGATCTCCTGCTGAGCGTTAGCTTTACATAACTATAAAGCGATTAAACGGATTCTAGAGCACTTGTGTCGGCTCGGTGCGACATGGCCGATAGAATTTCCAGAAAGCTTTATAGCTATTGGGCTATGTCAACATCGGCAGCTGCCCGGACCGCAAAAATCGTCAAGTCAATCGATTTCAGCCCGCGCTCATGTCCGAAACCAAGCCCGTCTCGCTTCACGTCAAACCCGCCAAGGCTGCCGACGAAGTCGCGCTGTATGAGGTGCGCCGCAAGGTCTATCCGCGTGCAGTGAGCGGCATCTTCGCCCGCTGGCGTTGGGCGATGGTCTGGTTCACGCAGCTCTTGTTCTACGGCCTGGCATGGGTGCCGTGGAACGGCCGCCAGGCTGTCCTGTTCCACCTCACCGAGCGCAAGTTCTACCTGTTCGGTTGGGTGTTCTGGCCGCAGGACGTGTTCTACCTGACCGTGCTGCTGATCATCTGTGCTTACTCGCTCTTCCTCTTCACTGCGGTGGCGGGACGGTTGTGGTGCGGCTATGCGTGCCCGCAGACGGTCTACACCGAGCTCTTCCTCTGGATCGAACGCAAGATCGAAGGCGACCGCGCCAAGCGGATGAAGCTGGACAACGCGGCGCCCAGCGTCGCGAAGTACGCCACCAAGGCGGCCAAGTTCGGCGCCTGGGGGCTGCTGGCTGTGTGGACCGGCATCACCTTCGTCGGCTACTTCTCGCCGATCCGCGAGCTGATCCCGAGCATTCCTTTCGGCCTGGGCGGCTGGGAAATGTTCTGGATCGCCTTCTACTCGACCTTCACTTACCTGATGGCCGGGGTGATGCGCGAGCAGGTGTGCAAGTACATGTGCCCTTACGCCCGCTTCCAGGGCGTGATGTTCGACCCGGACACGCTGGTCATCACCTACGACCCGGAGCGGGGCGAGCCGCGTGGCGCGAAGCGCAAGAACACCGAGCAGAAACTGGGCGACTGTGTGGACTGCGGCATCTGTGTGCAGGTTTGCCCGACCGGCATCGATATCCGCGATGGCTTGCAATACGAGTGCATCGGCTGTGCCGCCTGCATCGACGCTTGCGATCAGGTGATGGACAAGGTGGGCTCGCCACGCGGCCTGATCCGCTACACCACCGAAAATGCGATGAAGCAGCACTGGGGTATGCGCGACGTGCTACGCCATATCGTCCGGCCGCGCGTGCTGATCTACTCGTCGGTGTTGCTGGCGATCATCGCAGCGGGTGGCTGGTCACTCGCGCACCGTGAAACGCTGCGTGTTGACGTGATCCGCGACCGCACCACGCTGTCGCGCGAGGTGGAAGGTGGGCTGATCGAGAACATCTACACCCTGCAGATGATGAACATGGCCGAGATGCCGCGGCGCATTCATGTTGGCGTGTCCGGGCTGGACGGTATCGGTCTGGTCGAGGCGCCCGATTTCGAACTGCCCGCCGCCGGCAACAAGGCTTACACGATTCATGTACGGGTGCCGGCGGATTCGGCTCCCAAGGGTTCGCACAAGATTGTTTTCGACATCCGCAGCGATGGGGCCGAGGCCGCGCGATTGAGCGAAAAGGCCAGCTTCATGATGCCCTGAGGCTGCACCTTCTGACGGGGGATTCACCATGGCACTCGAAATCCTGTTTGGCAGCGACATCGGCTTGCTCAGCCTCTTCACCATCGTCTTCGTACTGGGCATGGGCGGCTACATCTGGCACTTCGCCCGCAAGCACATGAAGGACGAGGAAGAGCACCTGCACTCTCATTGACCAAATAAAAACGGAGGCCTCGGCCTCCGTTTCTTTCTGAGCGCGGGTGAAGATCAGCCGCCCATGCGTGACTGGAAGACCAGCCCCGCGTGCTCGCGCAGCGCGTGGAACTTGACCTCCGGGTAGCGTTCGCCGGCCACCTGCAGCTCGGCGCTGTGGCTGGCGAGGAAGGTCGGCGCATCGACTACGTCGTAGGCGATGCGGTGCGCGTTGGCGTCAATGAAGCGCTTGAGGATGTTCGGGTCTTCGCAGGTGACCCAGCGCGCGAGGCGGTAGTTGGTGCTGCCCAGGCGCGCCTCAACACCGTACTCGGTCTTAAGGCGGTGCTGCACCACTTCGAACTGCAGCGTGCCGACCGCGCCAAGCAGGATCATGGTGCCGGCGTGCGGGCGGAAGACCTGGATCGCGCCTTCTTCGCCCAGCTGTGCAAGGCCTGTGCGCAGTTGTTTGGTGCGCAGCGGGTCTTTCACTTCGACCGTCTGGAACAGTTCCGGTGCGAAGAAAGGCAGGCCGGTAAATTGCAGCACTTCCCCTTCGGTCAGCGTGTCGCCCAGTTGCAGCAGGCCGTGGTTCGGGATGCCGATGATGTCGCCGGGGAAGGCCTCGTCCACGATCTCGCGGCTTTGCGACAGGAAGCTCACCACGTTGTTGGTGCGCAGTTCCTTGCCGTTGCGCGAGATCTTGAGCTTCATGCCGCGGTCGAAACGGCCGGAGCAGATGCGCACGAAAGCGACGCGGTCGCGGTGCGCCGGGTCCATGTTGGCCTGGATCTTGAACACCACGCCGGAGAATTTCGGCTCGTCGACATGCACATAGCGCTGGATCGCAGTACGGTCGCCCGGGGGCGGTGCCATGTCGACCAGCGCGTCGAGCACTTCCTGCACGCCGAAGTTGTTGATCGCCGAGCCGAAGAACACGGGCGTCTGCTTGCCGGCGAGGAAGGCCTCGCGATCGAAGGCGGGCGCGGCCATTTCGACCAGTTCGATATCGTGCTGGGCATGTTCCCAGCGGGTGTCGAAGCGGGCGGCGATTTCCGGGTTGTCGCGGCCGTCGATGGATTCTTCCTCGCCCGACACGCGCTCTTCGCCGGCGCGGAACACCCGCATGCGGTTCTTCGGCATGTCGAACACGCCGGCGAAGCCCTTGCCCATGCCGACCGGCCAGGTGAAGGGCACGGCCGGCATGCCCAGCGTGCGCTCGATCTCGTCGATCAGCGACAGCGGTTCCTGCACTTCGCGGTCGAACTTGTTGATGAAGGTGATGATCGGCGTGTTGCGCGCGCGGCAGACCTCGAGCAGGCGCAGCGTCTGCGATTCCACGCCGTTGGCGCCGTCGATCACCATCAGCGCCGCATCCACGGCGGTCAGCACGCGGTAGGTGTCTTCCGAGAAGTCCTGGTGGCCCGGGGTGTCGAGCAGGTTGATGACGCAGTCGCGGTACTCCATCTGCATCACCGACGATGCGACCGAGATGCCGCGCTGCTTTTCGATCTCCATCCAGTCCGAGGTCGCGTGGCGGCTGGCTTTGCGTGCCTTCACGCTGCCGGCGATGTGGATCGCGCCTGCGAACAGCAGCAGCTTTTCCGTCAGCGTGGTCTTACCCGCATCAGGGTGGGAGATGATGGCAAAGGTGCGGCGTCGGGCGACTTCGCGCTCGATCGGGGAAACGTCGGACATTTTTGAACCCGCAGGCGGGCGCGTGGCGCCCGTGAGATGACGTAAGGCGTTGAATTATCGCACGTAAGCTGACCGTGGCGCTCGGCTTCAGGCAGCGTGTTGCGTGCCGCCGGCGACGATGCCCGCGTGCAACAGTGTGGAAACCTCGCCCACGGGCATCGGGCGAGCGAAATAGAAGCCCTGTGCGGAGTGGCAGCCTTCCATCGTCAGGAAGTCCAGTTGCGAGGGCGTCTCGACCCCTTCGGCGATCACGTCGAGCTTCAGGCTGCGCCCGAGCTGCACGATTGCACGGACGATTGCCGCATCGTCCGGATCGTCCGCCACGTCATTGACGAAGCTGCGGTCGATCTTCAGCCGGTCAACCGGGAAACGCTTGAGGTAGGAGAGGCTCGAATAGCCGGTGCCGAAGTCGTCGATCGAGAGCTTCACGCCCAGCGCCTTCAGGTCGTTCATCGTGCGCAAAACCTCCTCGGCGTTGTGCATCAAGAGCGATTCGGTCAATTCAAGTTCGAGCATGCCTGGCGGGATGCCATGGCGGTCCAGCGCGGCACGCACCTTGCCAACAATGTCGGTGCGGCGGAATTGCAGCGCCGAGATATTTACCGCGACGGTGAGTGTGTCGATGCCTTCGTCGCGCCAGCGCCTTGCCTGCGCGCAGGCTTCGCCGAGCACCCACTCGCCGATCGGCACGATCAGGCCGCTTTCTTCCGCCACCGGGATGAAACGTGCCGGCGAGACGTTGCCCAGGACCGGGTTGTTCCAGCGGAGCAGGGCTTCCACACCCAGCAAGCGCGTTGTCGTCAGCTCGACCTGTGGTTGATAGTGCAGTGAGAGTTCGCCGAACTCGAGCGCCTGGCGCAGCGCGTTTTCCATGCGCAGGCGATCGATGGCCGAAAGGTTCATGGCTTCGGTGAAGAAGCGGAATGCGTTACGGCCCGAGTCCTTGGCGTGGTACATCGCCGAGTCGGCGTTCTTCAGCAGGGAGTCGACGTCGACGCCGTCTTCCGGGTAAAGCGCGATGCCGATGCTGGCGCCGGTGGACAAGGTTTGCGCCTGCACGTCGAGCGGCAGTGAAAGCTTGTCGACGATCTTGCGCGCAACGATGCCGACATCCTGCTCGTTCTCCACGCACTCAAGGACGATGAGGAACTCGTCGCCGCCGAGCCGCGCCACGGTGTCGGTGTCGCGCACGCAAGTGCGCAAACGCGCCGCGACCGCGCGCAGTACCTGGTCGCCGAGGGCGTGGCCAAGCGAATCGTTGATGTTCTTGAAGCGATCGAGGTCGAGGAACATCAGCGCGGCCCGCTTGCCGGCACGCAGCGCACGCGCCATCGCTTGTTGCAGTCGGTCGCGCAGCAGCGTGCGGTTGGGCAGGTCCGTCAGCGGGTCGTGGTGTGCAAGCCATTCAAAGCGGGCCTTGCTGGCGCGCTGTTCGGTGACATCCTCGATCGCGCAGATCAATTGTTCCGGCGCGCCGCTTGTGTTGCGCATCATCGACACGGTGGCGCTGACCCACAGCTCGTGGCCGTACTTGTGCTGCAGCCGTGCCTCGAGGCTGAAAGACTGTTGTGCGCCGCTCAGGCACGCTTCCACTTCGGTGCGATAGGCGTCTCGCGCGCCGTTCTCGGTCAGTGCGGCGAAGCTGGTGGCCAACAAGTCGACCGCGCCGTAGCCGGTGATGGCGCAGAAACGCGGATTGACCTGAAGGATTCGGCCATCGAGCGCGAGTATCGCGATGCCGACTGGCGCATTTTCAACGGTCAGGCGGAACCGCGCCTCGCTGTCACGCAAGGCTGCTTCGGCCCGCTTGATGTCGGTCAGGTCGACATCGATGCAGTACATCTCCGGCTCGCCATAGCGGTTGTGCGTCATGACGTGGCTTGAGAACACCGATACCAGCGAGCCGTCCTTGCGCTGCAGATCGAGCTCGCCGGCCGGAATTGGTTCTCCGGTGCGCAACCAGTGCGTGTGCAGTCGCACCACCTCGTCACGCATCGGTTCGGGGATGATCAGCTCTTCCAGCAAGCGCCCACGCACTTCGCTCGCGCTGTAGCCGTACAGGCGTTCGCTCGCGCTGTTCCAGAACACCACGCGGCGTTGCGGGTCGTAGCCCTGGACGGAGATGTTCGGCACCTGCTCCATGACCGCGCGGAAGCGATGCTCGCTGTCGGTCAGGGCATGGTTCAGCGCGCGATCGCTGGTGACGTCGATCATCACGCCGGAAAGGCCGATCGCGTTGCCATCCTCATCGAAGCGCACAACGACCAGGTCGCGGACGAACACCGCATGGCCGCCGGCGTGCACCATGCGGTATTCGATCTCGTAACGGTCGCTCTCGGCCGCGTGTGCCGCATCGAACGCCAGCGCGAAGCCGCGATCGTCCTGATGCAGATGGGCCTGCCAGAATCCAGGCGTGTACCACTCATCCTTCGCGTAACCCAGCAGGGTTTCCGCGTAGGGCGAGACGAAGCGGAACCGCCTTCCCGGCAGGTCCGCTTCCCACATCACCAGGTCCAGCCCCGCTGCGAGCGCAGCGAAGCGATCGTCATTCATGCTTGGGCGCTCCAGCCTCTGTTCGGCGGCCGGGCAAGCTTCCCGGCCCCGCGTCGTATCCGTGTACCTTGCAGGCTATCGTTGACTTTGGCTACCAAAAGCCAAGCTGATTCGAGCGTTATCGGCGCGCCGCGGAAAACCTTGAGGGCCGGGTGTCACCTTTCAGGTGCCGCGCAAACCGCGCGCCCAGCGCTGGTAGATCGCGTCGGCCGCACGCTGGCTCTGTGGCAGCAGGCCAGGTGTCCGTGAGTGGATGTCGGCGACGGACTGGACACCTGGCGATTGACTTGCCGAGATTTCGGCACGGCCCTCGGTGCTGGTGGTCCAGTCCGTGATCTTGTCGGCGGTGATCTCGCAATGAAATTGCATCGCCAGATGCAGCGAGCCGACGCTGAAAGCCTGATGGTGGCAGTGTTCGCTGCTCGCAAGCAGTTGCGCGCCGGCTGGAAGATCGAAGCTGTCGCCGTGCCACTGGAAGATCGGGAAGCGCTCGGCGCCAAACCAGGTGTTCGCGTTGGTCGCGGGATGCGTCGCGATATCGACCCAGCCGATTTCGGCGTGCGGGGCGCGCCGGATCGTTGCTCCGCACGCGCTGGCGAGCAGCTGCCCGCCGAGGCAGTGGCCGAGAACCGGCACGTCAGCGGCCATCGCGGCGCGGATCAGGTGCTCGGTCGCGCGCAGGTGGGGGAGCGGATCGTTCACGCTCATCGGACCGCCGAGCACGCAGAGGCCGGCAAAGCCCGCTACCTGTTCCGGAACTGCATCGCCAGCCCAGATCCGGATGATCTGCAGCGTGTGGTTGTGGCGATCGGCCCAATCCGCGAAGTGGCCGGGGCCATCGTTGGGCACGTTCTGAATGACTGCGATGGGCAAGCGGGCCATGGGTATTTGAAACCTTGCGAGGACGATTGTGCGCGGCTAGACGGGCTACCGGCCTGGATTTTCAAATGGTACTATCGCAACACTAAAACGACGATGTCAAGAGTGCCAATTTGGTGCGTCGGCATCATTGTGGTGCCGAGTCGTCGGTTTGACTTCGCGCCCTGGAGGTTTGATGAGCGATCACGCCTTTCCGTACCTTTCCGCCAGCACCTTCTTGCTGGCGCCTACCCGACAACAGGCCCCGGATCGGCCGTTCTGCGTGGCCGGTGTCGCGTGGGATGGTTCGGTGACGAATCGGCCAGGTGCGCGTTTTGGCCCCTCAGCGATCCGGCGCGCGAGCCAGATGCTGTGCGATGCGGAGCATCCGGTGTTCAACCGCACGCCGCACGGGCAGGTCTGTGACGCGGGCGATCTGATGCTGCCCAACACCAGTCTTGAGACCATGCGCGCGGCGCTGCAGCCGCAAGCGGAGGCCTTGATTGCCGCGCATCGCATGGCGTGGATCGGAGGTGACCATTCGATCACGCTGCCGCTGTTGCGCGCCTACCGCAAGGTGCTCGGGCGGCCGCTGGCACTGGTGCATTTCGATGCGCACTGCGATACCTGGACGGATCATTTCGGTGAGCCCTCCGGTCACGGCACCTGGACCTACGAGGCCTTGCAGGAAGGGTTGGTGATCCCTGAAGCAACGGTGCAGATCGGCATCCGCTCCTCGGGTCAGCACGCGGCACGTGAGTATGTGAACACGGTGGGTGGTCGGGTGTTCACCGCGCGCGAGCTGCGCGGCGCCGAAAGCCCGTCGCAGCTGGCTTTCGTGATCGACGAAATCCGTCGGCGTGTTGCCGCTGCCGGCAATCCGCCGCTCTACCTGTCGCTCGATATCGACTGCCTCGACCCCGCCTTCGCGCCCGGCACCGGTACGCCGGAGCCGGGTGGCATGACTTCGGCTCAGGTGCTGACGATTCTCGAAGAGACGTCCGATTTGCCCTGGGTGGGCATGGACTGTGTCGAAGTCGCGCCGCCGTACGACGTTTCTGAACTCACCACCAACGCCGCTTCCACCTTCCTGTGGACCTGGCTCTCAGGGCAAGCCCGATGAAAACGCTGAACCAGAGACTCTCCGATGATCCGCGCGAGCGCTCGCTGACTTCGAATTCCTACTACCTCGCCAGCGCACCGGCAGCAGGGCCGTGGCCGGCGCTGGCGGGGTCGTCCGAGTGCGATGTGTGCGTGGTGGGGGGCGGCTTTGCTGGCTTGTCCGCCTCGATCGAACTGGCGCGGCGCGGTTTCAGCGTCACCGTGCTTGAGGCGGAACAGGTGGGTTGGGGCGCGTCGGGGCGCAATGGTGGCCAGGCGATCGTCGGCCACGCATCGGACGCACCGATCGAAAATCAGCTCGGCGACGATGCTGCGCGGCAAGCTTGGGCGGTGACCGTGGAGGGCTTGAACCTGATCCGCGAGCGGATTGCGGAGTTCAAGATCGATTGCGACTTCGTGCCGGGCTACAAGTACCTTGCGGTGAACGAACGCAAGGCGCGCGCGCTGCACGAGTGGTTTGAACATGTGACCCACTTCTACAAGCACCCGTACTGGCGCTGGGTTGGGCGCAGCGAAATTGGCGAGCACATTGCCAGTCCGCGCTTTCATTCCGGCTTGCATGACACGCTGTCGGGCCATCTGCATCCGCTCAAGTACTGCAGGGGTCTGGCGCGCGCCGCCGCGAGTCTGGGCGTGCAGATTCACGAGAATAGCCGCGTCGTCGCGATCGAGCGCGGCGAGCGGCCGCTGCTGAAGACTGCGACCGGGCAGGTGCGGGCGCGTTTTGTCGTGCTGGCCGGTAACTCCTATCTGGGTGGGTTGGTGCCGGAACTGCAGCCGCGAATCATGCCGGTCGGGACCTACGTGGTGGCGTCCGAACCGCTCAAGCCCGAACTGGCGGATTCGTTGATTCGCGAGCGCGCTGCGGTATGCGACTCTAACTTCGTGCTCGACTACTTCCGGGTGTCGCCGGACTACCGCGTGATCTTCGGCGGGCGCGTGAGCTACAGCGGCATGACGCCGCCCAACCTCGCTGCCGGCATGAAGCAGCGCATGCTCAAGACCTTCCCGCAGCTTGGCGAGGGGGTGAAGGTGGATTACGCCTGGGGCGGTTTTGTCGACATCTCGATGAATCGCGCACCGGACTTCGGCCGCCTCACGCCCAACATCTACTACCTGCAGGGCTTCTCGGGCCACGGTCTGTCTCTGACCGGCATGGCGGGGCGTCTGGTGGCCGAGGCCATCGCAGGGCAGGCCGGGCGTTTCGATATTTATGCGCGCCTGCGCCATTTGCCGTTCCCGGGGGGCGCGCTATTGCGCACGCCGGCCCTGGTGCTGGGCATGGCCTGGTATCGCCTGCGTGACCTGCTCTGACGAGGAGGCGAGATGGCAGCCAAACTGATCGCGTTTGGCGAGAGCAGCGCCGAACCAGAAGCCTTTGCGCCTGCGCCGGAGCGGGTGCTGAGCGGCAATCCGCAGCAAAGTGCAATCAATCACTACGCCGCTGCGGGTGACCGCCTGCTTGCTGGTGAGTGGCGTTGCGAACCCGGAAGCTGGCGCGTGAGCTATGACCCGGATGAGTATGAGTTCTGCCAGATCCTCGAAGGCCATGTTCGCCTGACCGACGACGCCGGGCCGGTACGGGAGTTCCGTGCCGGCGATGCCTTCGTGATCGAAGCAGGCTTCCGTGGCGTGTGGGAGACGCTGAGCTATTGCCGCAAGCACTACGTTATCTGCCGCTTGCCCTGAGCTGCGCAGCACTCATGTGACGCGGCCACCAGAAGCCGCGGCTGGAGGCGCCGCTTGGATGCGGGCACGGCTGCGCAAGGCTGGAATTGACCATGCAAGGCTACCGAGTGTTGCGGCCAGCATGTCTTTGTGTGCATCCCACATGTCGCCCTGTTGGCCGTTGTAGGACTCGGCATCCTGTGCCGATAGCGTGGCAGCAACCAGCCATTCGAACCATTCATACCAGAGGCTGGTAATCATGATGGCGCTGATCGCCACGACGAAGGAGCGCTTTGCGTTTGTAGCCAATTGCTTTCGGGCATGGCTCATGATCGCGGGTGTTAGGCAGAAGCCGTACAGAAAGTGTACGAGACGGTCGAAGTTGTTCCTCGTCCAGCCCAAACTGTGCTCAAGCGACACGCCAAAGGCGGTTGTAAGCCACTGGTCGTAGGGCACGTTCGAATATAGCCAGCGTGCGGCGATGGAGTGCACCGCAATGAACAGCGCGATCAGGCAGTAGTCTCGGTCGCTCGCGCCGTTACGCTTTACATGTCGCCAAAGAAAGGCGAGGCCAGCTAGGGTCAGCGAACAATGTAGCGCTTGCTCGGCGGGCCAGATCGGATGAATCCATGTGGCACAAAACACGGCGAGCATCAGCGCCGTGGCAGTCCTTTTCGACGGGATCAGAGGCATTTCGGAGTGGAAGGGAGGTGCGCTTCGCGGCTGGCGACACGCGGTGCGGTGGACTAACTCTCGCTGTTGTTGATGTGTTCCTGCGCCTGCATGAACATCTGCCGGAAACGCATCGGGTCCGCGATGTGCAGAATCGGCGCTTGGGCTACGCCAGCGCCTGAAATGACCAGAGAGCCGAAGTTGAGCATGCGTCCGAGCACGCTCTGATCCACCTGAATGCTCTCAACCTTCGAAAGGTTGATCTCGATGGTGCGCCGGCTGATGAAGCCGAACTTGGCAATGACACGCTTGTTGGTGATGGCGAGTTCGGTAGAGCGGCTGCGCACCCACGCGACGACCCAGAAGATCAGGCCGACGCCGAACGCCGGCAACAGCAGCAGTCCGAGCAGGATGGTGCCGGTTTGCGACCACAGGCTGATGCGGCCAATGTGAACGACGTGTTCGCCCGGGGTGAGGGCATCGTTGATGTAGCGGGTCATGGGTTTGGTGTCGCAGAGAAGGGGAAGCCCTGCGCGTGGCACGCTGGGTTGGTCAAGCAGGCACGCCGCCGTGGGCGACAGCCTTTATCCAAGGCAGGGCACTGTGGGCGTGCCCTGCCTTGGGTGTTTCAGCCGCCGCGCATCTTGCGGCGGGTTTCGTAGCGCTCTTGCGCTTCGACACTGAAGGTGGCGGTCGGGCGGGCGATCAGGCGTGCTACGCCGATCGGTTCGCCGGTTTCTTCACACCAGCCATATTCACCGTTATCGATGCGCTGGATCGCTTCGTCGATCTTGTGCAGCAACTTGCGCTCGCGATCGCGTACGCGTAGTTCCAGCGTGTGATCTTCTTCAACCGAGGCGCGGTCCGACGGATCAGGTGTCGCCTCGTTGTCACGCAGGTGAGTCGTGGTGTCCTTGGCCGATGCGAGCAGCGCATCGCGTTCCTGGATGAGGCGCGCGCGGAAGAAGGCCAGTTGCCGCGGCGACATGTAGTCGTCCTCCGGTGCGGCGAGCATCTCTTCCTGAGTCGGTAGCGTGCGCGGGGCGTCGAGGGTTTCGTTCATGGTTTTCCTCCTGTTGGCGCTTTGTTCCGGAAACCGGCCCGTTTCGGGGCCGCAATCCGGCTGATTCGGTGGCGCTTGGCTATTGCTGCAATGTTTGTCTCGCCGCGTCTTGGCACCATACACCACAAGCGTGTTCCGGCGTGCGGTGTGTGTTGCATGATTACCTTATCCGTACCCATGTGTGATGTATCTGTGGCGCGTCAAATGCCGGCGATGGCTTGTACTGCCTAACGCCGGACTGCCGAAGCCGCTTTCACGACGTTGCCGAGCAGGCGCCCGTAATAGGCGATCTTGTCGGTGGGTACATAGGCGTAGCCGACGACAAGGCCGCGTTCCTTTTCGGCGCCGAGATAGTAAGTGGATAGCGCCCGCACATGCAGGCCTTGTTCCGCAGCCTCCTCGGCAAGTCGCTCGTCGTCGGTGCCAGGCGGCAACTGGATCACCAGATGCAGGCCCGAGTCCTCTTTGGAGAGCGTGGCAGCGTTGCCCAGGATCGGCTTGAGCGTGCGTTGCAGCAATTCACGGCGTTGGCCGTAAAGCTGCCGGATGCGTCGTACATGGGTGGCGAAGTGGCCCTGCTCAAGAAAGTCCGCCAGCGCGGCTTGCTGCATCATCTGGCCGGGCCGTTGCAGGTCGTAGAGCGCACTGCGGAACGGGGCCACCAGCGCAGGTGGCACCACCATGTAGCCGACCTTGATACCGGGGTAGAGGATCTTCGAGAAGGTGCCCATGTACACGACACGGTCGTGTGTATCGAGCCCCTGCAGCGAGGACAGTGGACGCCCGGTGTAGCGGAACTCGCTGTCGTAATCATCTTCAAGGATCCACGCGCCGGTGCGCGCGGCGATGTCGAGCAGCAGGCGTCGGCGCGCAAGGCTCATCACCACGCTCTTCGGATACTGGTGCGAGGGCGTCAGGTAAATCAGGCGTGGTGGCTTGTGCTGATCCTCGGCCGTGGGGTTCATGCCCTCGTCGTCCACCCGAACCGGGTGCAGATCCAGATCGCGTGATTCGAACACCCGCTGTGCGCCCCAGTAGCAGGGGTCTTCAACCCATGCGGTGTCGCCGGCGTCGGCCAGTAGTTGCGCGCACAGATCCAGTGAGTGCTGCGTGCCGCCGGTGATCAATACCTGATCTACGGTCACGCGCACCGAGCGCGATACCCGCAGGTAATCGGCGATCGCGCGTCGCAGTGGCAGGTAGCCGCCGTTCTGGCCGTAGTCCAGCAGTTCCGGCCGCGCCTCACGCCAGTACTTGTTCTGCAGACGCTGCCAGAGCTTGATCGGGAACACCGAAAAGTCGTCGTCGCCCGGCACGAAGGGCTGGATTTCGTAGCGGTGGCCGGAAGCGTGGTCCGCAACGCGTTGCCCACGCACCGACAAGGTCGCTGTGACAGTGGTGCCTTCTTGTGGTGCATGTTGCGGTGCAATGGCACCATTGTGATGCGAATTTTTCGATTGTCGCTCCGGTGCCAATTCTTCGGTTGCCGGTTCGGGCAAGGTATCTGCCACGAAAGTGCCGCTGCCGGTACGGGAGCTGACATAGCCTTCGGCGAGTAATTGCTCGAAAGCGGTCACAACGGTATTTCTGGAAAGCCCTAAATCCCTTGCTAGATCTCGCGTTGACGGCAACTTGCTGCCGACGGGAAGGCGGCGGGAGAGGATCGCGCTGCGAATCGCCTCGTACAAACGACGATGACGCGGCACGTTTCCTGCGCGGGCGCTCTGGTCCATTTCGGCCAGGATTAAATCGGCAATCGGCAGAGAGCTCACGGTGGCACCATCGAAAACGACAAAGTGGTGCTTTCCATAATACCAAAACGCGCTACATTGTCACTACCAATTGGATGGTGCAGCGACCACACTACACAGGTGGTGTGCGACGGGCGAGCGAGGGGGGAGACCATGCTTGTAGGCGTAACCAAAGAAATCAAAAACCACGAGTACCGTGTTGGCCTGACGCCTGCAGGCGCGGCCGAACTGGTACGTAGTGGCCATCAGGTGTTGGTGCAGACGCTGGCGGGGGCCGGGGTTGGATTCACCGACGCGCAGTACGAAGCCGCCGGCGCCCGAATCGCGCCGGATGCGGCCACCGTCTTTGCCGACGCGGAGATGGTGGTGAAGGTGAAGGAGCCGCAGCCGGATGAATGCCGCGCGCTGCGCCCCGGTCAGGTCCTGTTTACTTATCTGCACCTGGCGCCGGACCCTGAGCAGACACGCTTGCTGGTGGATTCGGATGCGGTGGCAATCGCCTACGAGACGGTGACCGATGACCGCGGTGGCCTGCCCTTGCTGGCGCCGATGAGCGAGGTGGCGGGGCGGATGGCGATTCAGGCTGGCGCGAAGGCGCTGGAGAAGTCGCAAGGTGGTTCCGGTGTGTTGCTGCCCGGTGTGCCCGGTGTGCCGGCGGCCAAGGTGCTGGTGCTCGGCGGCGGCGTCGTCGGTGTGAATGCGGCGCGTGTCGCGATGGGCATTGGCGCTCAGGTCACGATCCTCGACGTGTCGCTCAACCGCCTCAAGGAACTCGACGCCCTTTACGGCCCGCGCCTGCAGACGCTGTATTCGAACCGCGCCAACCTCGAAGACGCACTGTGCGAAGCGGATCTGGTGATCGGCGCGGTGCTGATCCCCGGTGCGGCCGCACCCAAGTTGATTACGCGCGACATGCTGGCACTGATGAAGCCCGGTTCGGTGATCGTGGATGTGGCGGTGGATCAGGGCGGCTGTGCCGAAACGACGCATGCCACCACCCACCAGGACCCGACCTACATCGTCGATGGCGTGGTGCATTACTGCGTTGCCAACATGCCTGGTGGCGTTGCGCGCACTTCTACGCTCGCGCTGACCAATGCCACTTTGCCCTTCGTACTGCAGCTCGCCAACAAGGGCTATCGCCGCGCCTTGCAGGACAACAAGCACCTGCGCAACGGTCTGAACATCCACCGCGGCAAGGTGAACTGCGAGGCGGTGGCGCGCGAGCTGGGCTACACCTACCACGCCGAATTCTGACCACGAAACCTGCCGATGAAGAAGCCAATCGTCCTCGTTCCAGCCTGCAGCAAGATGCTCGGTGCGCACCCGTTCAACGCTGTCGGCAAGAAGTACCTCGATGCCGTGGCCTTGGCCGCGGATTGCCAGCCGCTGCTGATCCCGGTGCTGGGCGATACGCCTGATCTCGATGCGCTGCTCGATATCGCCGATGGCGTGATGCTGACCGGCTCGGTATCCAACGTGCATCCGGCGCATTTCGATCAGGTGGTGCGCAATCCGGCGCTGCCGCTCGATCCGGCGCGTGACGCCGTAACGCTGCCGCTGAGCCGCCGTGCGATCGCGCGTGGCGTACCGCTGTTCGCGATCTGCCGTGGCTTCCAGGAAATGAACGTGGCTTTCGGCGGCTCGCTGCATCAGGCGGTACACGAAACGCCGGGCTACATGGATCACCGCGAGGACAAGACAGCGTCGGTCGAGGTGCAGTACGCCGAAGCCCACCCGGTCACCTTGTCCGGCCGCCTGGCCGAGATCGTCGGCGCCACCCGTGTCGGCGTGAATTCGGTGCATGGCCAGGGGATCGATCGCCTCGCCGATGGTCTGGTGGCCGAAGCGTTGGCTGACGATGGCCTGGTCGAGGCCTTCCGCGTAGCGGGATCCGAGGCCTTCGCCCTCGGCGTGCAATGGCACCCGGAATGGAAGGCCACCGAGAACCCGGTATCGACACGGATATTCGCTGCGTTTGGCGACGCTTGTCGCGAACGGATGCAGACACGGAGCGCGTGATGAACCGTGAGTCCCGATTCGTCGTCTGGTTGGCTTACCTGCCCTAGGGCCGCTTGCCAGCCAGCGGGCTGGCGGCGAGCCCGAACCCCGGCAAAGGGGCCGATCGCCGCATGCGACGAAACCACAGAGACCGACTATGACTTTGCGTGAAAACTTTTCCCATCAGGACATGGAGCGCTGGCTCGACGAGAAGCGCGTGACCGAACTGGAATGTCTGGTGCCCGACCTCACCGGTGTGGCGCGCGGCAAGATCCTGCCGCGCGAGAAGTTCACCCAGGACCGCGGCATGCGCCTGCCCGAGGCGGTGGTGGCGGGCACCGTGACCGGTGAGTATCCCGACAAGGATGAGGGCTACAACGGTGTGATCTCGGGCAATGACCGCGACATGGTCTTGCTGCCTGACCCCGCGACTGTGCGCCTGGTGCCGTGGGCAGCAGACCCGACTGCGCAGGTGATTCACGACTGCTACTTCTCGAACGGCACGCTGGTGGACTTCGCGCCACGCAGCGTGTTGCGCCATGTGCGAGACCTCTACACCGAGATGGGCTGGAAGCCGGTGATCGCGCCCGAGCTGGAGTTCTACCTGATCGCCCGTGCGCCGGACCCCGATATTCCGCTGCGCCCGCCGGTTGGCCGCAGCGGCCGCTCCGAAACCAGTCGCCAGGCGTATTCGATCGACGCGGTGAACGAGTTCGATCCGCTCTTCGAAGACATCTACGACTACTGCGACGCGATGGAGCTGGACGTCGACACGCTGATCCACGAAATCGGCGCCGGCCAGATGGAGATCAACTTCCTGCACAACGAACCGCTCGGGCTCGCCGACAAGGTGTTCTTCTTCAAGCGCACGCTGCGTGAGACCGCGCTGCGCCACGACATGTACGCCACCTTCATGGCCAAACCGATGGCCGGCGAGCCGGGTTCTGCGATGCATGTGCACCAGAGCGTGGTGGATGCGAAGACCGGCGAGAACATCTTCAGCAACCCGGATGGCACCGCCTCGAAGGCCTTCTATCACTACATCGGTGGGCTGCAGAAATACCTGCCCGCGTGCATGGCGCTGATGGCGCCGTACGTGAATTCCTATCGTCGCCTGGTGCGGCATACCGCCGCGCCGATCAACGTGCAGTGGGGCGCGGATAACCGCACCGTAGGCCTGCGCGTGCCGCACTCCGATCCGAAGAACCGCCGCGTCGAGAACCGTGTTATCGGCGCCGACGCGAATCCCTACCTCGCTTTTGCTGCCACGCTGGCCTGTGGCTACCTCGGCATCAAGGAGCAGATCGAGCCGACGCCGGAAGCCAGCGGCAGCGCGTATGACTCCGACTACCAGTTGCCGCGCAGCCTCGCCGAGGCGCTCGACCTGCTGCGTGGCTGCGAGCCGCTGCGCAAGGTGATCGGCGAGCGCTTCGTCACCGTGTATTCGGCGGTGAAGGATCACGAATACGAAGAGTTCATGCGCGTGATCAGCCCTTGGGAACGTGAGCACCTGTTGCTGCATGTCTGATCGACCCTGCTGACGCGCACCGCGTGGTGCGCATCGGGCCCGTCTTGTCTGCGAGAGCATTCGAAGGAATACGAAACCATGAACATGAACGAAAACACCCGGGTGGATACCGAGGCGATCCAGGCGATCGACGGTGCGCACTACCTGCACCCCTTCACCGACAACCAGGCGCTGGGCCAGAAGGGCGCGCGCGTGATGGTGAAGGGCGAGGGAATCTACGTGTGGGATTCCGAGGGCAACAAGATCCTCGATGGCATGTCGGGCTTGTGGTGCGTGAATGTGGGCTACGGCCGCAAGGAGCTCGCCGACGCGGCCTACAAGCAGTTGCTGGAGATGCCGTACTACAACAGCTTCTTCCAGACCACCAACGTGCCGGCAGCGCAGCTCGCCAAACTGCTGACCGAGGTGACGCCGCCGCAGTTCAACCATGTGTTCTTCTCGGGTTCCGGCTCCGAAGGCAACGACACGGTGGTGCGCATGGTGCGCCGCTACTGGGATCTGCTCGGTCAGCCGCAGCGCAAGGTGATCATCAGCCGGCACAACGCCTACCACGGCTCGACGATGTGTGGCGCCTCGCTGGGTGGCATGAGCGGCATGCACGCACAAGGGGATCTGCCGATCCCCAATATCGTGCATATCGAGCAGCCCTATTGGTACGAGAACGGCCGCGACATGGATCCGGATACGTTCGGTTTGAAGGCAGCGGGCTGGCTGGAAGAGAAGATTCTCGAACTGGGGGCCGACAAGGTGGCGGCCTTCATCGGCGAGCCGGTGCAGGGGGCGGGTGGCGTGATCATTCCGCCGAAGACCTATTGGCCCGAGATCCAGCGCATCTGTGACAAATACGGAATCCTGCTGGTTTCCGACGAAGTGATCTGTGGCTTCGGCCGCCTCGGCGAGTGGTGGGGTTGCGAGAAGTTCGGCTACAAGCCGGATCTGATGACCTTCGCCAAGGGCGTCACCTCTGGCTATGTGCCACTTGGGGGCGTGATGGTGGGCGACCGCATCGCAAAGGTGCTGCTGGAAAAGGGCGGCGAGTTCAATCACGGCTACACCTACTCCGGGCACCCGGTGGCGTGCGCGGTGGCGCTGGAGAACATCGACATCGTTCGCCGCGAACACCTTGTCGAACAGGTACGCGACGAGACTGGCCCCTATCTCAAGGAAAAATTCGAAGCCTTGGCCGACCACCCGCTGGTGGGCATCGCAGAAACCTGCGGACTCGTAGCCGGATTGGTGCTGGTGAAGAACAAAACGACGCAGGAAGCCTTCGATCCTGCACTGGAAGTGGGCATGGTCTGCCGCGGCCACATGTTCGGCAACGGCATGATCATGCGCGCGGTGGGCGATCGCATGATCATCGCGCCGCCGCTGGTGATCACCAAGGCGCAGATTGACGAAATGGTCGCCCTGATCCGCAGCTGTCTCGATAAAACCCATGCGGATCTGAAGGCGCGCAACTGGATCTGATCGCAGCTCATTTTGTGCAGGTGCACGGGTCCGATTTTTGCTAAGTTGTCGTCACATACCCGGCCGTACGTTCGCAAGCGCTTGGACGGCCGGGCTTGAAGTACCGATTTCATGTCCGCCACTCGTTTTTCAGCCACCCGGAGGCTTCCAATGAAAGTGTTCTCGAGCCGCAACCTCAAGCGATGTGCGGTCGGCATGTTCACCACGCTGGCCCTCGCCGCCCACGCGGAAGAAGAGAAAGTCCTGAACGTCTACAACTGGTCCGACTACATCGCGGAAGACACGCTCAAGAATTTCGAGAAGGAAACCGGCATCAAGGTCCGTTACGACAATTTCGACAACAACGAAATCGTCCATGCCAAGCTGGTGGCTGGCAAAACGGGCTACGACGTGGTGGTGCCGTCCTCCTACTGGGCGAAGATCCAGGCCGACGGTGGCCTGTTGATGAAGCTGGACAAGAGCAAGCTGCCAAACCTGAAGAACCTTGACCCGGACTTTCAGGCCGCACTTGCCAAGCTCGATCCGGGCAATCAGTTCATGGTGAACTGGCTGTGGGGCTACACCACCGTCGGCATCAACGTGGACAAGGTCAAGGCTGCGCTGGGCAACATGCCGATGCCGGAAAACGCCTGGGATCTGGTCTTCAAGCCTGAGTACATCTCCAAGCTCAAGAGCTGCGGCGTGTCCTTCCTCGATTCCGCTACCGAAGTGGTGCCGGCTGCGCTGCACTACCTTGGCAAGCCGGCCTACAGCAAGAACGTGGCTGATTACGGCCAGGTGCCGGCGCTGCTCAAGAGCATCCGCCCGTACGTGACGCTGTTCAGCTCATCGGGCTACATCAACGACATGGCGAACGGCTCGATCTGCCTGTCGCTCGGCTGGTCCGGCGACATCAACATCGCGCGCCAGCGTGCCATCGACGGCAAGACTGGCCAGAACATCCAGGCACTGATTCCGAAGACCGGCGGCATCGTCTTCATGGACACGATGGTCATCCCGGCCGACGCACCGCACCCGGACAACGCGCACAAGTTCATCAACTACATCATGCGCCCTGAAGTGCATGGCAGCCTGACGAACAAGGTGTTCTACGCGAATCCGAACAAGGAATCGAAGAAGTTCGTGAAGCCCGAAGTGGCCAGCAACCCGACGGTGTTCCTGAGCGACGCCGACATGAAGAAGATGGCCATGCCGGATGCGATCAACAACGACATCCGTCGCCAGATGACGCGCATCTACACGTCGTTCAAGACCGGCCTGTAAGCCCAACTGAACGAGACGGAACGGAGGGAGGGGAATGGTGGTTTCGCAAGCACCGGCGTTTCTTCAGATCAAGGACGTCGTAAAGGACTTTGGCGGCGTGAAGGCGGTCAATCACGTCAGCATCGACATCGCCAAGGGAGAGATTTTCGCGCTGCTCGGATCGAGCGGCTGCGGCAAGACGACGCTCTTGCGGATGCTTGCGGGATTCGAAACCCCGACCTCCGGGCGCATCATCCTTAATGGCCATGATCTGGCGGGTCTGCCGCCCTATCTGCGGCCGATCAACATGATGTTCCAGTCTTACGCGCTGTTCCCGCATCTTTCGGTGGAGGAGAACGTCGCCTTCGGCTTGAAGCGCGACGGCATGCCGAAGGATGACATCGCCGCGCGCGTCGAGAAGATGCTCAAGCTGGTTCAGCTATCCAAGTACGCCAAGCGCAAGCCGCATCAGCTTTCCGGCGGCCAGCAGCAGCGTGTGGCGCTGGCGCGCAGCCTCGCCAAGCGGCCGGATCTGTTGCTGCTCGACGAGCCGCTCGGTGCGCTGGACAAGAAGCTGCGCGAGGAAACGCAGATCGAGCTGGTCAACATCATCGAGCAGGTCGGTGTGACGGTGGTGATGGTGACGCACGATCAGGAAGAGGCGATGACCATGGCCTCGCGCATCGCGATCATGAGCGAGGGCAACATCCTACAGATCGGCGCACCGAGCGAAGTGTACGAAACGCCGGCGAACCGGTTCGTCGCGGACTTCATCGGAAACGTGAATCTGATGGACGGCACGCTTGTTGATGACAACCCGGATCACGTCATCATCGAGTGCGCCGACTGCAAGCACTACGTCGGCCACGGCATTACCGGTAACGAAGGCATGCCAGTTTCGGTGGCGGTTCGTCCGGAGAAGATCCACGTCACCCGGGAACGCCCGGAAGGCGAATACAACCATGTGCGCGGCACGATCAAGGACATGGTGTATTTCGGCAGCCACACCGTCTACCACATCCAGCTAGGCAGTGGCCTTGTGCTCAAGGTCAGCGAGAGCAACATCGCGCGCCATCGCGATGATCCGCTGACCTGGGGCGATGAGGTGTGGGCCAGCTGGACGCCGTTGTCGCAGGTTGTGCTCACGCAGTGAAGGGCGCGCGATGAGACCCCAATCTTTCCTCGCGCGCATGCGCAAGTCGAAGCTGCTCAGCGGACGCACGGCGGTCATCGGCGTGCCTTACGCCTGGCTGCTGGTGTTCTTCCTGCTGCCCTTCCTGATCGTGATGAAGATCAGCGTCTCAGAAATGGAGACGGTGCACTTCAAGGATCTGCTGGTCTACAAGGATGGGCTGTTGCAACTGACCCTGAAGTTCAGCAACTACGAATTCATTGCCGAAGACCCGCTGTACTTCAAGACCTATCTCGCAAGTCTGAAGTACGCCGCGATCACGACGCTGCTGTCACTGCTGATCGGCTATCCGTTTTCTTACTTCATGGCGCGCGCCAAGCCCTCACTGCAACCCGCGCTGTTGATGATGGTGATGCTGCCGTTCTGGACTTCCTTTCTGCTGCGGGTGTACGCATGGAAGGGCTTGCTGGGTGAGAACGGCTGGGTCGCGAATCTGCTCGAATGGCTGCATATCGACCACTTGCTGGTTGCTGCGGGCCTGATCCCGGCGCTGGGCAAGTTCATGAACACACCGTTCTCGCTGGTGCTGGGCATGGTCTACACCTATCTGCCCTTCATGATCCTGCCGCTCTACGCGAACCTCGCGAAGATGGATCTGCGCCTGCTCGAAGCCGCGGCCGACCTGGGTGCCACACCCTGGACCACCTTCTGGAAGATCACCGTGCCGCTCTCCAAGGCCGGCATCATCGCCGGCTCCATGCTGGTGTTCATCCCCTGCGTGGGCGAGTTCGTGATCCCGGAACTGCTCGGCGGGCCCGAGACGCTGATGATCGGTCGCGTGCTGTGGGACGAGTTCTTCTCGAACAACGACTGGCCGATGGCCTCTGGCGTTGCCGTGGTGATGATTCTGCTCATCATCGTGCCGCTGGCGATCTTCAACAAGTACCAGGCTGAAGCGCAGGAGGCCCGCTGATGAATGGCAAGAAGCCGCCGATCTTCGGCGAAACCTTCAATCGCCGGTTCGGCAAGGCGTGGCTGGCGGGGGGCTATGCCTTCCTCTATCTGCCGATCGTGGCACTGGTGATTTACTCGTTCAACAACTCGCCGCTGCCGACCACCTGGGGGGGCTTCACCTTCAAGTGGTACGGCAAGCTGATGAGCGATACCGAGATGCTCACCGGCTTCTGGCTGTCGCTGAAAGTGGCGTTCTTTACCGCCTGCGCGTCGGTGGTGATTGGCATGTTCGCTGCCTTCACGCTAGTCAAGTACAAGCGCTTCTTCGGCCGCACGATCTTCACCGGCATGGTCAACGCGCCGCTGGTGATGCCCGAGGTGATCATCGGCCTCTCGCTGCTGCTGATGCTCGTGTCGGTGCAGCACTGGCTGGGCTTCCCCGAGCGCGGCGCGATGACGATCTGGATGGGGCACCTGCTGTTGGGCCTGGCCTACGCCACGGTGGTGATTCAGGCGCGCCTGCAGGATCTGAACCCGCAGATCGAAGAGGCCGCGATGGATCTGGGTGCTAAGCCACACCAGGTGTTCTTCCTCGTCACGATGCCGATGATCGCGCAGGCGCTGGCCTCGGCCTGGCTGCTGACCTTCACGTTGTCGCTCGACGATGTGGTGCTGTCGGCCTTCTTGTCTGGCCCCGGCTCCACGACGATGCCTCTGGTGATCTTCTCGCGCGCACGCCTTGGCCTTAACCCCAGCGTCAACGCCGTGGCCACCGTGATCATCGCTGTCGTATCGATTGCCGTGATCACTGCCAGCTACCTGATTGCACGTGCGGAGCGCCGCCGCGCCCGCGAAATGGCCGCCGCCCAGCGCGCGTCCTGACCCATTCACCAGACCCAACAGATTTCACCCAAGAGGAGAGCCCGATGAATGCCTTGAAGGTCACCACGCTGGCACTGGCATTGGCCGCCGCGTTTCCGGTTGTCGCGCAGGCCCAGTCGAACAAGGAGCTGCTCAACGAGTTGCGCGCGCTCCAGAAGCGGGTCGGCGAACTCGAACAGAAGCTCAAGGCCGAGGAGGCGAAGAGCGCCGCAGCGCCGACAGCCGCAGCTGCTGCGCCGGCCGCAGAGCCGGTGCAGCCGGGCATGACGCCGGACCAGCAGGCCGAGTTCAACCGCATCGCGGTGAAGGCCGAGGCGCTGGAAGACGCACGCGATGCATCCGGCCTGCGTGGCCTGAAGATCAGCGGCTATGTGGACCCGACCTTCATCTACAACCAGCGCCAGGATCGCGCCGGCTTCCAGTTCCTGAACCAGGTGGGTGACGACGGCTACAACTACGATAATGGCTACTTCGGCATGGGCCAGCTCGACATCCAGAAGGAAATGGATGGCGGCACGAAATGGCGCCTGACCTTGCAGCCCAACCGTGGTGTGGGTGAAGTGTTCAGCGCCGGCAACATCGTTGCCGAGGCCTCCGTGTCGGTGCCACTGACTGACCTGCAGACGCGCTTCATCGCCGGCCAGATTCCGGACTGGTCCGGTTACGAATACCTGCCCGGCACGCAGAACAAGCTGATCACCCACAACCTGCTGTTCGACTTCACGCTGCCGACCGCCTACACCGGCGCCGGTCTGGAGCTCACCAGCGGCAAGTGGATCGTTAAAGGCCTGCTCGCGAACATGAACGCGAGCAAGAAGAACAGCGGTAACAAGGCACCGGTGCTCGCCTATCGCGTTGATTACGCGAAGGGCGAATTCAACGGCTTCGGCTTCGCCGGCGTGCATGGCAAGGCGGCCAACTTCCGCGCTGATGAGACTGACGCGGCGGGTGATCTCGTCTATCCGGACGATTCTGGCAAAGACACCGCCCTCAACCTGTTCGAGCTCGACGGCTACTTCATCCGCGGGGACTGGACAGTGCAGGGCCAGGTGTCGTTCGGCCAGCAGAAGAAGGCTGCGATCTACGCCAATGCCGACACCGGCGAATTGCAGGATGCCCGTTGGTGGGGCCTCTCCGGCCTTGCGGCGTACAAGTTCACGCCGCAGCTCGAAGGCATCATGCGTGCCGACTACATCAACAACAGCAAGAACGGTGGTGGTCTGCTCGGCTACACCTTCTCCGATGGCCGCAACGGCATCGGCCCGGGCTTCGTCTATGACGACGCCTCCGGCACCTGGAGCGAGGATCCGGACAGCAAGGGTTCCAACCGCTATGCGCTCACGTTCGGGCTTGGCTATGCGTTCAACCTGAACACCGTGTTCAAAATGGAATACCGCTACGACGGGTCGAACAAGCATGTGTTCGAGAACGTGAAGGACGGGTCCTACAAGAAGGACAACCAGTTGTTCGGGGTCGCAACGGTGGTTTCGTTCTGATCCCTCGCCGGCCGCCTCGTTGGGGGGCGGGGCGGCCGGTATTTTCGCGCCGGGCGGGCGTCCGGCGCGGCTTAATGCGCTGACGGATAAATCTCATGGAACTGCAACGCAAGGACCTGCTGCGCCAGCAGGCCTATATCGACGGCCGCTGGTGTGACGCCGACAGTGGACAGACTGCCGAGGTCATCAACCCTGCGACGGGGGAGAAACTGGGGACGATACCGATGGCCGGTGTCGCTGAAACGCGTCGTGCGATCGAGGCCGGCCGCGTCGCACAGAAAGCCTGGGCGGCGAAGACCGCCAAGGAGCGTGCGGCGGTCCTGCGCCGCTGGTTCGACCTGATGATGAAGCACCAGGACGATCTCGCGCGCATCCTCACCGCCGAGCAGGGCAAGCCGTTTGCCGAGGCGAAGGGTGAGATCGCCTACGGCGCCTCGTTCATCGAATGGTTTGCCGAAGAGGGCAAGCGCATCTACGGCGATACGATTCCGCAGCATCAGGCCGACAAGCGTCTGCTCGTGATCAAGCAGCCGATCGGCGTGTGCGCGGCGATCACGCCGTGGAACTTTCCGAACGCGATGATCACGCGCAAGGCTGGCCCGGCGCTCGCCGCCGGTTGCGCGATGGTGCTCAAGCCTGCGACCCAGACACCCTTCTCGGCACTCGCACTGGCAGTGCTGGCCGAAGAGGCGGGGCTGCCGGCGGGGCTGTTCAGCGTCATCACTGGTTCGTCGACCGAAATCGGCGGCGAAATGACCAGCAACCCGACGGTCGCGAAGCTCAGCTTCACCGGTTCCTCCGAGGTGGGTCGCATCCTGATGCGCCAGTCGGCCGACACCATCAAGAAGCTCTCGCTCGAACTCGGCGGCAACGCACCCTTCATCGTGTTCGATGACGCCGATCTCGACCAGGCCGTCGAAGGCGCGCTGATCTCCAAGTTCCGCAACACGGGGCAGACCTGCGTGTGCGCCAACCGCCTCTTCGTGCAGGAGGGCGTGTATGACGCCTTCGCCGCCAAGCTCGCCGCGAAGGTCGCCGCGATGAAGGTCGGCAACGGCATGGAGGACGGCGTGCAGCAAGGTCCGCTGATCGACACCAAGGCGCTCGCCAAGGTCGAGGAGCATGTCAGCGATGTGCTCGCTGCAGGCGGCGCGGTGGCGACCGGCGGCAAGCGCCATGCGCTGGGCCGCACCTTCTACGAGCCGACGGTGCTGACCGGCGTGACCCGCGACATGAAGATCTTCCGCGAAGAGACCTTCGGCCCGGTCGCTCCGCTGATCAAGTTCAAGGACGAGGCAGACGTCATCGCCATGTCCAACGATACCGAGTTCGGTCTCGCCAGCTACTTCTACAGCCGCGACATCGGCCGCATCTTCCGCGTCGCCGAAGCGCTGGAGTACGGCATGGTCGGGGTCAACACCGGCCTGATTTCGAACGAGCTTGCGCCCTTCGGCGGTGTGAAGCAGTCCGGGTTGGGCCGCGAAGGTTCGAAGTACGGTATCGAGGACTATCTCGAGATCAAGTACATCTGTCTCGGCGGCATCGACCGCTGAACGCTCACGCATGAACCTACTGCGCGGCCCGATCCTGAAGCTGTGATGCTCGCCGTACATCTCGTACGGCTGTGCTTCTCGCTTCAGCCTCGAACCGCTCGCGACGGTTTCTGCACGAGCGTGCCGTGTTAGGAATCCGGAAAGCACAGGAATTGAAGTCATGACGACACAACAGAACTCCTGGACCGAGATGGCCGGCCGCATGAAGTTCGACGGCCGCGCGTTGATCAACGGTGAGCGCGTCTCTGCCGTGAGTGGGCAGACTTTCGAATGCAATTCGCCGGTCGATGGGCGTTATCTCGCTGCTGTTGCGCGGGGCGACGCGGCGGATATCGATGCCGCGGTGAAGGCCGCGCGTGCCGCGTTCGAGGATCGTCGCTGGGCCGGGCTGTCGCCGCGTTCGCGCAAGCAGATCATGGTTCGCTTTGCGGACCTGATCCTCGCGCACAAGGACGAACTGGCGCTGACTGAGACGCTGGACATGGGCAAGCCGATCCGCAATGCCCGCGCCACCGACGTCAACGCCTGCGCCAACACGATCCGCTGGTATGGCGAGGCGATCGATAAGATCTACGACGAGATCGCGCCGACGAGCGACAGCGCACTGGCGCTGATCACCCGCGAGCCTGTCGGTGTGGTTGGTGCCATCGTGCCGTGGAACTACCCGATGCTGATGGCCTCGTGGAAGATCGCGCCGGCGCTGGCGTCGGGCAACAGCGTGGTGCTGAAGCCTTCCGAGAAGTCGCCGCTCACGGCGCTGCGCCTCGCCGAGCTGGCTCTCGAAGCGGGCATCCCGCCCGGCGTGTTCAACGTCGTGCCGGGCTTCGGCCACGAAGCCGGCAACGCGCTGTCGCTGCACATGGATGTCGACTGCATCGCCTTCACCGGCTCCACGCGCGTCGGCAAGCTCATCATGGTCAATGCCGGGCAGAGCAACCTCAAACGCGCCTGGACCGAGCTGGGCGGCAAGTCGCCCAACATCGTCTGCGCCGACTGCCCGGATCTGGATCGCGCGGTTGCGTCCTCGATCGGCTCGATCTTCTACAACCAGGGCGAGAGCTGCAACGCGCCCTCGCGCCTCTTCGTCGAGCGTTCGATCAAGGATGCCTTCATCGAACGCGCGCTGGCGCTGATGCCCAAGTACGCCCCAGCCGACCCGCTCGCCGACGACACGGTGATGGGCGCGCTGGTCGATCGCACGCAGCTCGACACGGTGATGCGCTACATCGACGCCGGCCGCAAGGAGGGCGCCAAGGTGCTCTCTGGCGGTGAACAGGCCCGCGCCGAAACCGGCGGCTACTACGTGGCGCCGACGCTGTTCGATGGCGTGCTCAACGACATGACGATCGCCCGCGAGGAGATCTTCGGGCCGGTGCTGTCGGTGCTTGCCTTCGACACCGTCGAGGAGGCGATCCAGCAGGCCAACCAGACGATCTATGGCCTGCAGGCCGGCGTGTGGACGCGCGACATCAACAAGGCGCACCGCATCGCTCGCGCGCTGCGTGCTGGCACCGTGCATGTGAACCAGTACGACGAGGACGACATCACCGTGCCCTTCGGCGGCTACAAGCAGTCGGGCAACGGGCGCGACAAGTCGCTGCACGCGATCGACAAGTACACCGAACTCAAGACGACCTGGATCGGTCTCGAATGAACAGCAGGAATCTGAACATGCCAAGCAACAAGGAACTTCACGAACGCCGTCTCGCTGCCACGCCGCGTGGCATCGCCGTCGGCAATTCGTTCTTCGTCGAGCGCGCCGAGAACGCCGAACTGTGGGATGTGGAAGGGCGTCGCTACATTGACTTCGGTGGCGGCATCGCCGTGCTGAATACGGGGCATCGTCACCCGAAGGTGATGGCCGCCGTCGAGGCGCAACTCAAGCAGTTCACGCACACCTGCTACCAGGTCGTGCCCTACGAGAGCTACGTCACCCTGGCCGAGAAGATCAACCAGCTGACACCGGGCACCCACGCGAAGAAAACCGCCTTCTTCTCCACCGGCGCCGAGGCGATCGAAAACGTCATCAAGATCGCGCGGGCGGCGACCAAGCGCTCGGGCATCATCGCGTTCTCCGGCGCCTTCCATGGCCGTTCGATGTTTGCCTGCTCGCTGACCGGCAAGGTCGTGCCTTACAAGGTCGGCTTCGGCCCCTTCCCGGGCGAGGTCTTCCACGCACCGTTCCCGATCCCGCTGCACGGCGTGAGCGTGCAGGACTCGCTCGACTACATCCAGCACCTGTTCAAATCGGACATCGAGCCGGCGCGCGTCGCCGCGATCATCCTAGAACCGGTGCAGGGTGAGGGCGGTTTCTACCAGGCGCCGGTCGAGTTCATGGTCGCGCTGCGCAAGCTGTGTGACGAGCACGGCATCCTGCTGGTCGTGGATGAAGTGCAGACCGGCTTCGGCCGCACCGGCAAGTGGTTTGCGATGGAGCATTACCCGGTGCTCCCGGACATCATGACTATGGCCAAGAGCATGGCCGGCGGCACAACGCTGTCGGCGGTGTGCGGTCGCGCCGAGATCATGGATGCACCGTTGCCCGGCGGCCTGGGCGGCACCTACGCCGGCCACCCGTTGGCGGTAGCTGCGTCGCATGCGGTGATCCAGGTCATCGAAGAGGAAGGCCTCCTGGCGCGCTCCAACGTACTCGGCGAGAAGCTAAAGGGCTTCCTCAACGAGATGCGCGCCAAGGTGCCGCAGATCATCGATGTGCGCGGACCGGGTTCCATGATCGCCGTCGAGTTCAACGACCCCGCCACCGGCAAGCCGGATGCCGACTTCACCAAGCGCGTGCAGGCCAAAGCGCTGGAGAAGGGCCTGATCCTGCTGACTTGCGGCGTGTACGGCAACGTGCTGCGCCTGCTGTATCCGCTGACGACGCCCGACGCGATCTTCGACGAGGCGCTCGGCATCCTCGCCGACGCGCTGACCAGCGCCTGAGCCCGCGCCCGCAGACCGGAGTGATAGCTATGCCCCAGTCCGAAGGCAATAGCGCTGGCGAGATCCAGATGCTCAAGGCGCGCCTGAACGATCAGGGCGTGCGCTATGTGTTCGCCCAGTTCACCGACATTCAGGGCGTCGCCAAGGGCAAGACGATTCCCTTGTCGCACCTGGAAGACGTGTTCGCGCCCGGCGCCGGGTTTTCGGGCCCGTCGATCTGGGGCACCGGCCTGCCTCGGCACGGCGCGCGTTCCGAGTATTACGGCCGCGGCGATCTTGCAACGGCGCAAGTGCTGCCCTGGCTGCCGGGCCACGCACGCATCGTGTGCGACGGCTACGTTGGTGGCGAGCCCTTCGCGCTGTGCCCGCGGCAAATCCTGCGCCGGCAGGTCGAGCGCCTTGCCGCGCGTGGCTGGACGCTCAACGCCGGGCTGGAGCCGGAGTTCTTCCTGCTGCAACGCAACGCCGATGGCAGCGTACGCCCGGCCGATGCGCACGACCATCTTGAAAAGCCCTCATACGACTACAAATCGCTGACCCGTCAGCAGACCTTTCTCGGCGCGCTCACCGATGCGCTGCAGACATGCGGGCTGGATGTATTCCATATCGACCATGAAGATGCGAGCGGCCAATACGAACTGAACTACCACTACAGCGACGCGCTCGCGGCGGCGGACCGTTTCATGCTGTTCAAGATGGCGGCGCATTCGATCGCCGAGTCGCTGGGCATGGTCTTCTCGATGATGCCCAAGCCCTTTGCGAACATGCCGGGAAGCGGCCTGCATTTTCACCTGTCGATCGCCGACGAAACGGGGGGCGCGGTATTCACTGATCGCAGCGATGCGCAGGGGCTCGGGCTGTCACAGACGGCGTACCACTTCCTTGGCGGGCTGTTGCATCACGCGCCCGCGCTCGCTGCGCTGTGCGCGCCGACGGTGAATTCCTACAAGCGGCTGGTGGTCGGCGAGTCCTTGTCCGGCACGACCTGGGCACCAGCCCACATCGGCTATGGCGACAACAACCGCACCACGCTGGTTCGCGTTGCGCATTCGCGGCTGGAATGGCGGCTGCCGGATGCCTCTGCAAATCCTTACCTGGCACTTGCCGGGGTGATCGCTGCGGGGCTCGATGGTGTCGAGCGCGGCCTGGCGCCTGGGGCTCCGGTGGCCGACGATCTGTACGAACTGATGCTGCCGGAGCTACGCGTACGTGGTATTGCCCACTTGCCGCAGAATCTGGGCGAAGCCGTGACAGCGCTGGAGTCCGACGCGCTGCTTGGCGATGCGCTGGGTTCGGCCTTCACCGCCGAGTTCTGCCGATTCAAACGGATGGAGTGGGTGGAGTACTCGCGCGCGGTACATGCGTGGGAGACGGAACGCTACGCTGAGCGTTTCTGAGGACAATTCCACTTCACGGCGCGGGGGGGGGGGGGGGGGGGGGGGCCCCCGGCCCCCCCCCCCCCGCCCCCCCCCGCCGGCGGGGGGGGGGGGGGGGT
>NZ_JAYRDJ010000001.1:223656-341300 GCF_041909475.1 Niveibacterium sp.
TTCGGCGGCCACTCCCACTTCCCGGCGCGGGGCGCAGCGGGCAGGCGGGCCCGCGGCGCCCCTCAACCTTGTCCCGCCTTTCCGTCCTTGTGAGCTGCGTTGTTACGTGCAGCGCGTGGGCGGAAACCCTGCGCGTCGGCCCGGCCGAACGTATCCACACGATCGCTGAGGCCGCCCGCATGGCGCGCGACGGCGACGTCGTCGAGATTGCCTCGGGCGACTACAAAGCCGATGTCGCGGTCTGGACACAGCAAGATCTGACGATTCGCGGTGTTGGTGCAATGCCCAAACTGATTGCCATGGGCGCCGCGGCCGAGAGCAAGGCGATCTTCGTCGTGCGCGGGGATCGCATTCGGATCGAGAACCTTGAGTTCCGTGGCGCCAAGGTGCGTGATCACAACGGCGCCGGCATCCGCCATGAAGCGGGCAAGCTCACCGTGGTCGGCTGCCGCTTCCTTGAGAACGAAAACGGCATCCTGACCGCGAATGACGAGCGCCTGTCGCTTGAGATCGAGCGCAGCGAATTCGGTTACAACGGCTCGGGCGAGGGCCAGAGTCACAATCTGTATGTCGGCGCGATTGCCAGCCTGCAGGTCACCGGCAGCTACTTCCACCATGCCAACGTTGGCCATCTACTGAAGTCGCGCGCGCGCGACACCCGCATCCTTTATAACCGCCTGACGGACGAAATTGGCGGTCGCGCGAGCTATGAACTGGAATTCCCTTCCGGCGGCACCGCGCTTGTGGTGGGTAACCAGATCGAACAATCCAGCACCACCGAGAACAGCAAGATCATCAGCTTTGGCGCCGAAGGCCTGAAGTGGCCGAAGAATGCGCTCTACCTTGCGCACAACACGATCGTGAACGATCGCCCACAAGGTGCGCGGATGCTTGATGCGCTTGCCGGCGTAGCAGTTGTGGCGGTGAACAACATCTTGGTGGGGCAGGGCGCATCGCTCGATCTGCCAGCCGGGGCGGGGCAGGGCAACGTGGTAGGGGACTGGCCGGATTTCGTGCGCCCGCAGCGTGACGACTACCACCTGCGCAAGGATTCAAAACTCTTCGGCGCGGCCGCGAAGGCTGGCGTGGCAGCTGGCGGCGTCGATCTCACGCCGAGCGCCGAGTATGTTCATCCGCTACACACTCGCCCGGTCGCGCCGGCACGTTGGTCGCCCGGTGCATTTCAGACGCCCGGGACTTGAGCGGTACGCTGACGCGGTTCGCGGAGCTTAGTTCGATACCTTGCCTGCGCTTCCGCTGGCCGCAACGGCGGCGGCCCAGCGTTCCGCCTCTTTGAGCGCATCCCCGGTCGACCCTTTTGCGAGGTGCAGGTTGGAGCGTTGGAACGCCTCGTTCACCGTATCCAGCCCCGGCGAGTGGGGCTCCACCTCGATACGGGGCTTACGAGCCTGCCGCGGCGCACGCGTTTTCGGTGCTTCTGCGACTTCTTCCTCCGGAACGGGTTGGTCCGATTCAGCTTACGCGCTCGCGTGCTGCTGGCTCCATGCCAATTTGTTCTCGGATAGCCACGCTTGGTCCATGCGGGTAATCAGTTCTCCGTAGCGCTCGCGAAGCAAGCGGGTTGCAGCGCTGTGTTCGAAGCGCGTTTCTTCCTCAAAGCGGGGCTTCTCCCCAAGCGCCTCAAGCCTTTCCCGCAACGTCGGTTCCATCGCGCCATCGTCGCTCTTGGCCATCAAGGCACGGGCCAGTGAGCGCCGCACCTCCTGCGGCGTTGCCGCCTGAACGGCTAAACGTATGCCAGCATGGGGCAAATAGGTCGGCACCGCTTCAAAGTCAGCGCGTCGGCGATAGCCTGGCCAGAAAAACTCAGACAGCAGATGATCCTGTGTCGCGGCAAGCGATAGCGCCCTTGCAATCGACTCGGCGCCTGATTTCTCGGCCAGCATGCGATCAATCCGGAACACGGCTTGGCGCAAGGGCGGGATCATCGAAGCAAACTTGAGCCGCGCAGCTGCGTGGAAGTTGAAGTTAATCGGGCGGCTGGGGCGAGGCCGCCCCAGGTTACAGACGTCTGCGTAGACGGGGCTGGGGATCAGGCGGCTCGCGGCTGGCGCCGCTCGAACCGCATTTCCCGCAGGGTTTCCACGCGGCCGTCTTCGTGCTGGGTCTCCAGCCGAACGTTGAAGCCCCATAGCCGCGCGACATGGCGCAGCACTTCGTCCATGCCGTCACCGATTGGGCGGCGGTGGTAGGCATGGTGGCGCAGCGTCAACGAACGGTCGCCACGCAGATCGACATTCCAAACCTGGATGCTGGGTTCGCGGCTACCGATGTTGTACTGGTCCGACAACTTCTCGCGGATCGCGCGATAGCCGGCTTCGTCGTGGATCGCCGTGACATGTAGCTTCTGGTTGCGATCGTCGTCGAGCACCGCGAACAGCTTGAAGTCGCGAATCAGCTTCGGCGACAGGAACTGCGCGATGAAGCTCTCGTCCTTGAAGCTGCGCATCGCGAAGTCGAACACCTCGTGCCAGTTGCCGCCGGCGATATCGGGGAACCAGCGGTAGTCTTCTTCGGTGGGGTGCTCGCAGATGCGTCGGATGTCGCTCCACATCGCGAACCCCAGCGCATAAGGGTTGATGCCCGAATACCATTTGGAGTTGTACGGCGGTTGCATCACCACGTTGGTATGCGAGTGCAGGAACTCCATCATGAACGAGTCGCCCAGCAGGCCCTCGTCGTACAGCGTGTTGAGGAGCGTGTAGTGCCAGAAGGTGGCCCACCCCTCGTTCATCACCTGTGTTTGCCGCTGCGGGAAGAAGTACTGCGCGATCTTGCGCACGATGCGGACGACCTCACGCTGCCAGGGTTCGAGCAAAGGCGCATGCTTCTCGAAGAAGTACAGCACGTTCTCTTCCGGCTCGGGAGGAAAGCGCACCGCCTGCACTTCGCTCGGTTTCACGTCATGCGCGGGCAATGTGCGCCACAGATCGTTCACCTGGCTTTGCAGGTATTCCTCACGTTCATGCTGGCGCAGCTGTTCTTTTTCCAGCGAGAGCTTCGGCGGGCGCTTGTAGCGGTCGACGCCGATGTTCATTAGTGCGTGGCAGGAATCTAGCAACAACTCGACCTCTTCCTCACCGTAGCGCTCTTCGCACTGGGTGATGTAGCTGCGTGCAAACACCAGGTAATCGATGATCGCGTCGGCGTTTGTCCAAGTGCGGAACAGGTAGTTGCCCTTGAAGAAGGAGTTGTGGCCATAGGCAGCGTGGGCGATCACCAGTGCCTGCATCGTCATGGTGTTCTCTTCCATGAGATAGGCGATGCAGGGGTTGGAGTTGATGACGATTTCGTAGGCCAGCCCCATCTGGCCGCGCCGGTAGCCCTTCTCGGTGGACAGGAAATGCTTGCCGAAGCTCCAGTGGTGGTAGTTCACCGGCATACCGACCGAGGCGTAGGCGTCCATCATCTGCTCGGAGGTGATGACCTCGATCTGGTTGGGATAGGTATCCAGGCCATGCATTTCGGCGACGCGGGCGATCTCGCGGTGGTAGGTTTCGATCAGCTCGAAAGTCCATTCCGCGGGCGCGGGTAGCGGCTTGTTGCGGCGTTTTTTCATACGCTGCTCTTCTTGAAGAGTTCGCGGAAAACCGGGTAGATGTTCGCGAGCGCTTCGATTCGCTGCATCGCGAAGTTCGGGTGGCTGCCTTGCAGCTTTTCGTACTCTCGCCAAAGATTCTGTGGTTCGCCCGGTGTGATCTCGATGTAAGCGAAGTGCTGCACAAAGGGCAGGATGTTGTCCGCCAGCAATTCGCGGCAGCGCGGCGAGTCGTTCTCCCAGTTGTCGCCGTCGGAGGCCTGCGCGCCGTAGATGTTCCAAAGGTTGGTGGCGTAGCGCTCCTGGATGATGTCCTTCATCAGTTCCAACGCGCTGGACACCACCGTACCGCCGGATTCGCGCGAGTGGAAAAAGTCCTCTTCGTCGACTTCCTTCGCCACCGTGTGATGGCGGATGAACACCACTTCGATCTTCTCGTAGTTCCGCGTCAGGAACAGGTACAGCAGCATGAAGAAGCGCTTGGCCGTTGCCTTCTTCTCTTCATCCATCGAGCCCGAAACGTCCATCACGCAGAACATCACCGCGCGCGTGGAAGGCTTGGGCACGCGGATGCGATTGTTGTAGCGAAGGTCGACCTTGTCGATGAACGGGATGCCCTCGATCTTCGCGCGCAGCGTAGCGATTTCCTCCAGCAGTGCTTCCACCTCTGGGTCAGTGTCGGGAAGGGTCTTGCGTAGCGTGTCGAGCCTGTCGAGCGCTTCGCGCAACTGCGCGGAGTAGGGCGAGCCGAGTGCCAGCCTGCGGCCCAACGCGCCGCGTAGCGAGCGCACGATATTGATATTGGCTGGCGTGCCACTGGATGTGAAACCCGCGCGCTGCAGCTTGTATTCGGGAATCGCCGCGAGCTGCGTCTTCACCAGGTTCGGCAGCGCGAGGTCATCGAAGAACACATCGAGGAACTCTTCGCGCGAGAGCTGGAAGACGAAGTCGTCTTCACCTTCTCCTTCGTTGCTCGCCTTGCCCTTGCCGGAACCGCCGCTGCCGCCAATCGGGCGATCCACCTCGTCTCCGGCGTCGAACTGGTCGTTGCCCGAGAACACCGTTTCCCATTCGCCGCCACGCCCCAAACCGAATTGCGGCTCGGAAATGTCCTTGGTCGGAATCGACACGCTTTCGCCGTTATCGACGTCGCGGATCGAGCGGCCGTCGATCGCGTCGGCTACCGCTTTGCGAATCTGTTGCTTGAAGCGCCGAAAGAAGCGCTGGCGATTGACCGCGCTTTTGTTCTTGCTGTCGAACCGCCTGTCGATGATGCGGACCATCGTGGGCATCCCCGCGCCAGCGCGAGGCTGGCGCAACCGTTCAGAAAGACGCGGCGCTCAGGACGACTTGCGCACGCGCAAGTACCAGTCGCACAGCAGCCGTACCTGGTTCTCGGTGTAACCCTTGGTGATCATGCGATTGACGAAGTCCTGGTGCTTCTTCTGCTCCTCCTGGCTGCCCTTGGGCGTAAAGGAAATGACCGGCAGCAGGTCTTCCGTGTTCGAGAACATCTTCTTCTCGATCACCGCGCGCAGCTTCTCGTACGACGTCCAGCTCGGGTTCTTGCCGTTGTTCTTGGCGCGGGCCCGTAGCACGAAGTTCACGACCTCGTTGCGGAAGTCTTTCGGGTTGCTGATCCCGGCCGGCTTCTCGATCTTCTCCAGTTCGTCGTTGAGCGCGGAGCGGTCGAAGATCTCGCCGGTGTTCGGGTCGCGGTATTCCTGATCCTGGATCCAGAAGTCGGCGTAGATCACGTAGCGATCAAAGATGTTCTGCCCGTACTCCGAATAGCTCTCAAGGTAAGCGGTCTGGATCTCCTTGCCGATGAATTCAGCGTAGCGGGGCGCCAGAAACTCCTTGATGAAGGCGTTGTAGCGCTGCTCGACCTCAGGCGGGAATTGCTCCTGCTCGATCTGCTGTTCGAGCACGTACATCAGGTGCACCGGGTTGGCCGCGACTTCGCGATGGTCGAAGTTGAATACCCGCGACAGCACCTTGAACGCGAACCGGGTCGATAACCCGGCCATGCCCTCATCCACCCCGGCGTAGTCGCGGTATTCCTGATATGACTTGGCCTTCGGGTCGGTGTCCTTGAGGTTTTCACCGTCATAGACACGCATCTTTGAATAGATGCTGGAGTTCTCCGGCTCTTTCAGCCGCGACAGCGCAACGAACTGGGCGAGCATCTTCAGCGTGTCCGGCGCGCAAGGGGCTGCGGACAGCGAGCTGTTCTGCAGCAGCTTCTCGTAAATGCGGATCTCTTCCGATACCCGCAGGCAGTAGGGCACCTTTACGGTGTAGATGCGGTCCAGGAAGGCCTCGTTGTTGCGGTTATTCCGGAACTGGATCCATTCGGATTCGTTCGAGTGCGCGAGGATGATGCCGTCAAACGGAATCGCCCCGAATCCCTCCGTCCCCTTGTAATTGCCTTCTTGTGTGGCTGTCAGCAAGGGGTGCAGCACCTTGATCGGCGCCTTGAACATCTCGACGAATTCGAGCAGGCCGCGGTTTGCAAGGCACAGGCCACCCGAGTACGAGTAGGCGTCCGGGTCGCTTTGCGAATAGCGGTCGAGCATGCGGATATCGACCTTGCCGACGAGCGACGAGATGTCCTGGTTGTTCTCGTCGCCCGGTTCGGTCTTTGCCACCGCCGTCTGATGCAGTGCCGACGGACGCAGTTTGACGACGCGGAATTTAGTGATGTCGCCGTTGAACTCATGCAGGCGCTTGACCGCCCACGGCGACATGATCGTGTTGAGGTAGCGCGCAGGGATGCCGTAATCGTCCTGCAGGATCCGCCCGTCCTCCTTCAGATCGAACAGCCCGAGCGGCGATTCATGCACCGGCGAACCCTTGATCGCGTAGAACGGCATCTGTTCGATCAGGCTCTTCAGGCGCTCGGCCAGCGAGGACTTTCCGCCGCCGACCGGCCCCAGCAGATAGAGGATCTGCTTCTTTTCTTCCAGGCCCTGCGCCGCGTGGCGGAAGTACGAGACGATGTTCTCGATCGCCTCCTCCATGCCGTAGAACTCGCGGAAGGCGGGATAGATCTTGATGACCTTGTTCGAGAAGATCCGCGACATGCGTGGGTCAAGGCGCGTGTCGAGCATCTCGGGCTCGCCAATCGCCATCAGCATGCGTTCGGCTGCGGTGGCGTAAGCGAGCGGATCTGATCGGCAAAGTTCGAGGTACTCCTGGATTGAGAGCTCCTCTTCCTTCGTGGCGTCGAATCGGGCCTGGTAGCTTGCGAAGATACTCATGACCGAACCTCCTCCTCATGCCGTCCGATGGGCTCGGACTGGCGCCGCACATGACTTGCAATAACGGTTGTACTGCCGGAAAAGTTGAGATGCCCGATGCACACTCCAGTGCGAGGACAGGCGTTCATTGAGTCTGGTTCCCCACACGATAATCCGCCAGGCAGATTTTTGACGCCGCTGTTGTGGCGATCACGACGCGGCGCACGCCAGTTTTTGTCGGAAAGCGTCTCGAATGCCCACGTTTACTATCCAAAACAACGTTTTGAGCGCGCTTTTGGGCTTCGCAGGGAACCTTCCGGTCGTGCCGGTATGCTGTGGTAGCATTAAAGGTTTCGAGAACCACCGAAAATTACCGGTGGGCTCCCTGTCGTCCTGTGTCTCGCCTTGCCGGCGACGCCACGGAGAGGTGGCGGGGCGCCCTTCTGTCGTCATCCAAGGAATCAACTGAATGCAGACCAACGAAGTGACGCTTGGCGCACTCGAGCGCCGCATCGACATGTCCGTGACTGTCGCTGACGTCGAACGCGAAGTCGAAGCGCGCCTGAAGAAGCTCTCCCGCACCGTCAAGATGCCGGGTTTCCGTCCCGGCAAGGTGCCGTTCAAGATCGTCTCGCAGACGTATGGTCCGCAGGCGCGCTCCGAGGCGATCGGCGCCGCGGTGGAAAAGGCCTTTGGCGAAAAGGTGCGCGAGCAGAACCTGCGTGTCGCAGGCTATCCGCGCATCGAAGCGAAGCCGGGCAATGCGGCCGAAGTGCTTGAGTTCTCGGCGACCTTCGAGGTGTATCCGGAAATCGCGCTGGCCGACATCAGCGGCAAGTCGATCGAGCGCCCGGTACTGACCGTTGGCGAAGCAGAAGTCGATCGCACGATCGAAATCCTGCGCAAGCAGCGCACCACGTTTGAAGCCGCTGAGCGCGCTGCCGAAGACGGTGATCGCGTGACCGTTGATTTCGTCGGCAAGAAGGATGGCGAGCCGTTCCAGGGCGGTACCGCCGAAGATTTCCCGTTCGTGATCGGCGCCGGGAACATGCTGGCCGATTTCGAGTCGCAGGTTAAGGGCCTCAAGGCTGGCGACAACAAAACCTTCGACCTGACCTTCCCGGCCGACTACCAGGCGCAGGATCTGGCTGGCAAGACGGTGCAGTTCGAAGTCACGGTCAAGAAGGTTGAAGCGCCGAAGTTGCCGGAAGTTGACGGCGAATTCGCCAAAACGCTGGGCGTTGCCGATGGCGACGTGGCCAAGATGCGCGAAGAAGTGAAGGCCAATCTCGAGCGTGAAGTACGCCGTCGCATCCAGGCCCGCGTCAAGGAGCAGGCGATGAACCTGCTGCTGGAAGCGAATCCGGTCGATGTGCCGAAGGCGTTGGTTGAAACCGAGAGCGCGCAGTTGGCTGACAACGCACGTCAGGATTTCGCTCAGCGCGGCATGGATGTCTCCAAAATGCCGATTGAGCCGGCCTGGTTTGCTGACCAAGCAGTGCGCCGCGTGAAGCTGGGCCTTGTGCTCGCGGAAGTGGTGAAGAAGAATGAACTCCACGCCAAGCCGGAACAGATCCGTGCGATGGTCGACGACTACGCGTCGAGCTTCGAGGATCCGGCCGAAGTCGTGAAGTGGTACTACTCGCAACCGCAGCGCCTGGCGCAAGCGGAAGCAATCGTGATTGAAGACAACGTGGTCGAGTGGGTGCTCAAGACGGCGCAGGCGACGGATACTCCAGTCGCTTTCGACGAACTGATGGGCAACAACACCGGCCGCTAAGCGGAAGGGCTATATGAACCGTAACCGAACCAGCGCTTCGTGGCAGTCGGACTGGGAACCTCAGGGTCTTGGTCTGGTGCCGATGGTGGTAGAGCAGAGCGGTCGTGGCGAGCGCGCCTACGACATCTACTCGCGCCTGCTCAAGGAGCGCATCGTTTTCCTCGTCGGGCCGGTCAATGACGCGACCGCCAATCTGGTGGTCGCCCAGTTGCTGTTCCTTGAGGCAGACAATCCGGACAAGGATATCTACTTCTACATCAACTCCCCCGGGGGTTCGGTTACTGCCGGCATGGCGATCTTCGACACCATGCAGTTCATCAAACCCGACGTCAGCACGCTGTGCGTCGGGCAGGCGGCCAGCATGGGCGCGTTCCTGCTGGCCGCTGGCGCGAAGGGCAAGCGGATCTCGCTGCCCAACTCGCGCATCATGATTCACCAGCCTTTGGGTGGTTTCCAGGGGCAGGCGTCCGATATCGAGATCCATGCGCGCGAGATCCTGTCGCTGCGCGCAAAACTCAACGACATTCTTGCCCGCAACACCGGGCAGACGGTCGAACAGATCGAACGGGATACCGATCGCGACAACTTCATGTCGGCCGAAGACGCTGTGGCGTATGGTCTGGTCGACAAGGTGCTGTCCAGCCGGGTCCAGGTCGGCGAGTAACTGAAGACGTAATTTAGCGAGACGCGAGCATGGCTGAAAAAAAGACCGGCGGTGAAAAGCTGCTGTATTGCTCGTTCTGCGGCAAGAGCCAGCACGAGGTCCGCAAACTGATTGCGGGCCCGTCGGTGTTCATCTGCGACGAGTGTATCGAGCTGTGCAACGACATCATTCGTGATGAAGTCGGCGGCGATGCCACGGCCAAGGCCGATCGTGCGGATTTGCCGACCCCGAAGGAAATTGGCGCGATCCTCGATCAGTACGTGATCGGGCAAGATCCGGCCAAGCGGATTCTCTCGGTTGCCGTTTACAACCACTACAAGCGTTTGCGCCACCAGTCGCGCAGCGATGACGTGGAAATTTCGAAGAGCAACATCCTGCTGATCGGGCCCACAGGCTCCGGCAAGACCTTGCTCGCGCAAACGCTGGCTCGACTGCTGAACGTACCGTTCGTGATGGCCGATGCAACCACGCTGACTGAAGCGGGCTACGTTGGCGAAGACGTCGAGAACATCATCCAGAAGCTGCTGCAGAAGTGCGACTACGACGTCGAGAAGGCGCAGCAGGGCATCGTCTATATCGACGAGATCGACAAGATCTCCCGCAAGGCAGACAACCCTTCGATCACGCGCGATGTATCGGGCGAAGGCGTGCAGCAGGCGTTGCTGAAGCTGATCGAAGGCACGGTCGCGGCCGTGCCCCCGCAGGGCGGTCGTAAGCATCCGAACCAGGATTTCGTTCAGGTGGATACCACGAACATCCTGTTCATTTGCGGTGGTGCATTCGACGGGCTGGAGAAGGTCATCCGCAATCGTTCGGAGACAGTCGGCATTGGCTTCGGTGCTTCGGTCAAGAGTCGTGACTCGCGTAATGTCGGCGAGGCGCTGCGCGCGGTTGAGCCCGAAGACTTGATCAAGTACGGCCTGATCCCCGAATTCATCGGCCGCTTGCCGGTCGTTGCGACCCTGCAGGAACTCGACGAAACAGCACTGATTCAGATTCTGGTCGAGCCGAAGAATGCGCTCGTCAAGCAGTACCAGAAGCTGTTCTCGATGGAGGGCGTGGAGTTGGAAGTGCGCCCGACCGCGCTGCAGGCAATTGCCCGCAAGGCACTCAAACGCAAAACCGGTGCGCGCGGGCTTCGCTCGATCATCGAAGCGACGCTGCTCGACATCATGTATGAGCTGCCTGGTATGGAAAACGTGTCCAAGGTCGTCGTCGACGACAGCACGATCGAAGGTACCGGCCAGCCGATTCTCATCTACGCTGACCAGCCGAAGGTTTCCGGCTCCAACTGATCCGGCCCTCAACAGGTCGGCTTGAAACGCGCACCGGGGATCCCCATATCCCCGGTACTCGCCAAGAAGGAAACGGACATGTCAAGCTTGCCTGACCTCCCCCAGGAACAGATCGAACTCCCACTGCTGCCGCTGCGGGATGTCGTCGTGTTCCCCCACATGGTTATTCCGTTGTTCGTCGGGCGCCCGAAATCCATCAAGGCGCTCGAAAATGCAATGGAGGCCGGCAAGAGCATTTTGCTTGTTGCCCAGAAGTCTGCAGCCAAAGATGAGCCGAGCGCCGAGGATCTCTACGAGATCGGCTGTATCGCCAACATTCTTCAGATGCTCAAGCTCCCCGACGGCACCGTCAAAGTGCTGGTTGAGGGGACGCAGCGTGCGCAGCTGAACGCGGTCGAAGACCAGCGTACGGTATTCGTTGCGCAGGTCGTTCCGCTCAAGGGTGACGAGGTTCAGAACCACGAAGTCGAAGCAATGCGTCGGGCAATCCTGGCGCAGTTCGATCAGTACGTAAAACTGAACAAGAAGATCCCGCCGGAGATCCTGACTTCGCTGTCGGGCATCGACGAGCCGGGTCGCCTTGCGGACACCATTGCGGCACATCTGCCGCTCAAGCTTGAGCAGAAGCAGAGCATCCTCGAACTCGTCAGTGTCATCGAGCGGATGGAGCGTCTGCTGTCACAGCTCGAGACTGAACTCGACATCCTGCAGGTTGAAAAGCGCATCCGTGGCCGCGTGAAACGGCAGATGGAGAAGAGTCAGCGCGAGTACTACCTGAACGAGCAGGTCAAGGCGATTCAGAAGGAGCTTGGCGAAGGCGAAGAGGGCGCCGACCTCGAAGACCTTGAGAAGAAAATCAAGGCTTCCGGCATGAGCAAGGAGGCGACTGCAAAGGCTCAATCCGAACTCAAAAAGCTCAAGATGATGTCGCCAATGTCGGCCGAAGCGACGGTCGTTCGCAACTTCATTGAAACGCTGGTCGGGTTGCCGTGGAAGAAAAAATCACGGATCAGCAAGGATCTCGCCGAGGCGCAGAAGATCCTCGACAAGGATCACCATGGCCTTGAGAAGGTGAAGGAGCGGATCCTTGAGTACCTTGCCGTGCAGCAGCGCGTGGACAAACTGAAGGCGCCGATTCTTTGCCTCGTCGGACCTCCGGGTGTCGGCAAGACCTCGCTCGGTCAGTCGATCGCGAAGGCAACGAATCGCAAGTTTGTTCGCATGAGTCTCGGCGGTGTCCGCGACGAGGCGGAGATTCGTGGCCACCGCCGTACGTACATCGGGTCGATGCCCGGCAAGATCCTGCAGAACATGACCAAGGTTGCAGTGCGCAACCCGCTGTTCCTGTTGGACGAAGTCGACAAGATGGGAGCCGATTTCCGCGGCGATCCGAGTTCGGCCTTGCTGGAGGTGCTCGATCCGGAGCAGAACAGCACGTTTGTCGATCATTACGTTGAAGTCGAATACGACCTTTCGGACGTGATGTTCGTCGCGACGGCCAATAGCCTGAACATTCCTGCGCCCTTGTTGGATCGCATGGAGATCATCCGTCTGTCGGGTTATACCGAGGATGAGAAGGTCAGCATTGCGCAGCGCTATCTGCTTCCGAAGCAGATGAAGAACAACGGCATCAAGCGCGAAGAACTTTCGGTTACCGAAGATGCGATCCGCGACATCGTTCGTTTCTATACACGTGAAGCCGGCGTTCGCAGCCTCGAGCGCGAAATTTCGAAGATCTGCCGCAAGGTGGTGAAGTCCATCGTCCTGCGAGCACGCAGCAGTAAGGTCGTCGTCAACGCAAAAACGCTCGACAAATATCTGGGTGTCCGGCGCTACACGTTTGGTGTTGCGGAGAAGGAAAACCAGGTGGGTCAGGTCACGGGGCTGGCCTGGACGGAAGTCGGTGGTGAGTTGCTGACGATCGAATCGGTCGTCTTGCCTGGCAAAGGCAAGGTGTTGACGACCGGCAAGCTCGGCGAAGTGATGCAGGAGTCGATTCAGGCTGCGCTCTCTGTTGTTCGCAAGCGAGCCAAGCAACTTGGCATCGCCGACGACTTCTATCAGAAGAGCGATATCCACATTCACTTGCCTGAGGGCGCGACGCCTAAGGATGGCCCGTCTGCCGGTATAGCAATTGCGACGGCGCTGGTATCGGTGCTGACGGGCATTCCTGTCCGGGCTGATGTGGCGATGACGGGCGAAATCACCCTGCGGGGCGAGGTGCTGGCGATTGGTGGCCTGAAAGAGAAGCTCTTCGCAGCAGTCCGTGGTGGTATCCGTACTGCCTTGATTCCGGAAGAGAACGTCAAGGATCTGCAGGACCTGCCGCCCGAGATTCGGGATCGCCTTGAAATTGTCCCCGTCAAGTGGATCGACAAGGTGCTCGAACTCGCACTCGAGCGGAAGCCCGAGCCGCTGTCTGACGTTGCCGCAGAGGAAACGGCTGCGCCACCTCAGACGGATGGCGAGCCGACTTCGGTGTTGGTGAAGCACTGATCAAGGCAATCATCGAGCAAGGGCCGGGCACTTTTTAAGTGCCCGGCCCTTTGTTTTTAAGGCTTCTGACGGGGCTCAGTTGCGCCGCAAAGCGGCTTGACACCGCGCTTTGCGCTCGTTTATAAAGCCCTGACAGGCTTGTGGATGCGTGGGGTGCTGAAACCCGCGCCAGCATTGGCTTGCAGGACTCCATTTCCCACTACCGAAGAATTGAGGGGGCTTTTGTGAACAAATCCGAGTTGATCGAGGTCATCGCAAAGCAGGCCGAAATTTCCAAGGCAGCAGCAGGGCGCGCGCTGGATGCGACGATCGCTGCCGTCAAGCAGTCGCTCAAGAAGGGCAACGACGTGACGCTGGTCGGTTTTGGTACGTTCTCTGTCGGCAAGCGCGCCGCTCGCACCGGGCGCAATCCGAGAACTGGCGCGACGATCAAGATCAAGGCGGCGAAGGTTCCGAAGTTCCGCCCTGGCAAAGCGCTCAAGGATGCGGTAAACTAATGTGCTTTACTGATTGCCGCGGATTCACGGCGGCGCTCAGCAGAGCGGGTGCTTAGCTCAGTTGGTAGAGCGTCGCCCTTACAAGGCGAATGTCGGCGGTTCGAGCCCGTCAGCACCCACCAGCCCTCAGGCTGGACAATCAGGCGCGGAGTGGTAGTTCAGTCGGTTAGAATACCGGCCTGTCACGCCGGGGGTCGCGGGTTCGAGTCCCGTCCACTCCGCCACAACGAGGCGAACGTGAGTTCGCCTTTTTTGTATCTACAACTTTTCTTGGTCCCCCGATCGCAGCATGTTCGACGCAGTCCGCAACAATAAGCGTATTGTCCAGGTGCTCCTGGCGCTCATCGCGATTACTTTCGCGTTTTTCGGCATCGAGTCCTATCTGCAGAATATCGGGCGCGATGATTTTGTAGCCAAGGTAGGTCGCAGCAAGGTGACCCAGCAGGAACTCGATCAAGCGCTTCGCGAAGAGCAGGATCGCCTCCGCGGCCAGATGGGCGAAGCTTTTGATCCGGCGATGCTGCAGCGCCCTGAGCTGAAGCGGTCGGTGGTCGAAGGGCTCGTCAATCAGCGCTTGCTTCACCTTCAGCTGGACGCCAACTCGATGCGTGCGGCGCCTGACGCGCTACGTCAAACCATTGCTGGTATTCCTGCTTTCCAGGAGAACGGTAAGTTTTCACCGAAGCGCTACGAGCAGATGTTGGCTGCGCGTGGTTACTCGGTTGAGCGCTTCGAATCCGGTCTCGCACAGGATCTGGCGCAGCAGCAGTTGATCGGCGGCCTCGCCCGCTCGGCGATCGTGCCTTCTGCAACGATTGATCGTTGGCTCGAGCTTCAGGACGAAAGCCGCGAAGTTGCGATGTGGGCGCTCTCGGCAGCGACCTATGTTCCGCAGGTCAAGCTTGCGGACGGTGCGGCCAAGAAGGAATACGAAGCCAACCGCTCGCGTTTCGAAACACCTGAGCAGATCAAGGTTGAATACGTGCTGCTGTCGCAGGACGAGTTGGCCGCACAGTCGACCGTCACGGACGACGAAATCCGCAAGCAATACGACGCCAACAAGGATCGCTACTCGGCGCCAGAAGAGCGTCGTGCGCGTCATATTCTGATCGAGGCTGCGAAAGACGCCGGATCATCCAAGCGTGCTGCAGCTAAGGAGAAGGCCGAAGCTCTGTTGAAGCAGCTTCAGCAGAAGCCGGATAGTTTTGCTGCATTGGCGAAGGCGAACTCGCAGGATCCGGGCTCGGCCGCCAACGGTGGTGACCTTGGGTTCTTCGGCCGCGGCGCGATGGTCAAACCTTTTGAGGATGCCGCGTATTCGCTCAAACCGGGTCAGTTGAGCGGCGTTGTCGAAACCGACTATGGCTATCACATCATCCGCCTGGAAGAAGTGCGCGGTGGCGGCACCAAGTCTTTCGACCAGGCCAAGGCTGAGATTGCTCAGGAGCTGAAGCGTACGGCGGCAGCTAAACGCTACGCCGAAATTGCCGACAGCTTTGGCAATACGGTCTATGAGCAGCCGGATAGCCTGAAGCCGGCGGCTGACAAGTACAAGCTTGCGCTGCGCCAGAGTGACTGGATCATCAAGGGCAGCAAGGGAGCGGTACCGTTTGACAACGAGAAAGTCATGACTGCGCTGTTTGCGGCCGACGCATTGAAGAACCGCCGCAATACTGAGGCGATCGATCTCGGCAATAACACCCTGGTTTCGCTTCGGGTGACTGAGCATAAGCCTGCGGCGGTGCGCCCGTTCGACGAGGTGCGCGCGGCGATCGAGCAGAAGCTCACGACGGAAGAGGCGATCAAACTTGCAGCCAAAGATGGCGAGGCGCAGATCGCCAAGCTGAGCAAAGGCGAGACGGTCGATGCCAAGTGGGGACCGAGCGGTGCTGTTTCCCGTGGTAAGCCGGGCCCGTTGCCGCTTGAAGCTTTGAAGGCAGTTTTCCGCGCTCCGGTGGACAAGCTTCCGGCATACGTCGGCGTAGCGGTGCCGAACCAAGGGTACGCAGTGTTCCGTATCAGCCAGGTGACGAAGCCACAGCTTGCTGCCAATGATCCGCGTCGTGCCGCCCTCGCAGGCCAATATGGTCGCCTGCTTGCTGAGGAAGATCTGCGCGCCTATGTGCAGGCGCTCAAGGATCGCTACTCTGTGAAGTTCAGTGCGAAGGCTTTTGACGCAAAAGAGTAATGGCGTCGGTCAGCCATCAAATAGAAACGGGCCCTTCGGGGCCCGTTTCTATTTCACTTGTTGCTGCCAGTGCTACAGCAGCGACATGGCGCCTAGTCCGCGGCGGCCAGGGCGGTGGTGTTGAAGCCGCCATCGACGTACATGATCTCGCCGGTGATCCCGGAGGCAAGGTCAGAACAAAGGAACGCAGCGGCGTTGCCGACCTCTTCGATCGTTACGTTGCGGCGGAGCGGGGCGTTTCGTTCGTTGAACGCCAGAAGCTTGCCAAAACTGCCGATGCCGGACGCCGCCAGTGTCTTGATCGGACCGGCAGAGATCGCGTTGACGCGCGTCCCCTCAGGACCAACGCACGTCGCCATGTAGCGTACCGATGCCTCAAGGCTCGCTTTGGCGAGGCCCATGACGTTGTAGTTCGGCAGCGAACGGACCGCACCTAGATACGACATCGTCAACATACAGCCGTTACGCCCTTTCATCAGCGGGCGGGCTGCTTTCGCGAGCGCTGGGAAGCTGTAGGCGGATACTTCCTGAGCAGTGCGGAACGCGTCGCGCGAAAAGCCGTCAAGGAAGTCGCCCTCGAGCGCCTCGCTCGGAGCGAAGGCGATTGAATGCACGAGACTGTCGAGGCCGTCCCACCGCTGAGCGATTGCTTCGAACAGGCTCGTGATCTGCGCGTCGTCGGCGACGTCGCATGGGAAGATCATGTCGGAATCGAATTCCGCCGCGAACTTGCTGATCCGCTCGTGGAAACGGTCGTTCTGGTAGGTGAAGGCAAGTTGTGCGCCCTCACGATGCATGGCCTTGGCAATGCCGTAAGCAATCGACCGATTGCTGAGCAGGCCGCAAATGAGGATGCGCTTGCCGGCGAGAAAACCCATATACAGTCTCCTTGTTGCAGACCCGGGATTATATCGGAGGTCTGTGCTTAACCCTTAACCCTGTCACGGCCGCAATGAAGGGCGGTTGATGCAGGTATATGAATTGCTGGAAGCCTTGGTGAAAGCTCTTTCGAACGAAGCAATTGCGCTTCGGCACGATCTTCTTGAGTCGGTGTTGCTGGCATCTCAGCCCTTTTGGCGCGAAATGCCGTTCCGCGTTGAGCGCCCGCAATGGGTGAATGACTATCCGGATTTGGACGACGCGCTGCAACGTATGCCTGCGGAGAGGCTTGGCGCGTTGCTCGATGATAACCGGGCCCTGGTCGAGTGGTTGGGGGATCGCGTGGCGGTTCCCGGCTACGGCGCTGATTTGCTCGACGTGCCGGCTCTTCCGCGAGAGACCGTGGGGTCGTCACTGCGTTCCGCGTGGGGCGTGCCAGGCAGGAAGCGGGCGCAGATCGAAGCCTTTGCCGCGGCGACCGCGAGTCTGAAAGACCCCGTCCTCGAGTGGTGCGCCGGCAAGGGGCATCTGGGGCGCTTGTTCAGCTTGACGCACGGTGTGTCGGTGACATCGCTGGAGATTGACGCAGAGCTATGTCGTGCAGGTGAAGCGCTTGCGTCCCGCGCTGGCGCGAGCACGCAAGCGTTTGTCGTGGCCGATGCCTTCTCCCGCGATGCTGCGAAACTGGTGTCCGGGCGTCACGTGATGGCCTTGCATGCCTGCGGTGATCTGCATCGCGACCTAGTCGTCGCTGCGACGACGCAAGGCTCTGCGGGACTCGCTGTTTCGCCCTGCTGTTATTACCGCCTACGTGAGGCGCGATACCAACCCTTTTGCACATCCTCACGTTTGGAGTTGTCGCGCGATGACTTGCACCTTGCGGTCACAGAAACCGTGACAGCACCGGGGCGAGGTGTGCGAGAACGCGACCGTGCAGCCCAATGGAAGCTCGCGTTTGTGGCGTGGCGTGAGACGCAGACGGCGGCGGGCTATCAGACTTTCAAGCCAGTGCCTTCAGCCTGGCTGTCGCAGCCGTTCGCTGAATTCATTTCGCGGCTCTGCGAACGAGAAGGTTTCGCGAGTCCTCCGTCTCGAGCCTTGGCGGATTTGCTACAACAAGGCGAGCGTCGATTTGAACTGATGATGCGGCGCTCGGTGGTGCGGCTTGCGTTCCGTCGTCTGCTTGAACTTTGGTTGGTGTGCGATCTCGCGGAGCCGCTGATTTCGCACGGTTTTGACGTGTCGCTTGGTGTGTTCTGCGACCGCAAGCTGACGCCGCGCAATCTGATGTTGAGGGCGACGGCGCCCGCATGAGTTGGCGGGGTAACTGATGGGCGTGCGCAGTCAGCGCCGCGGGGCAGTGCTTTCACTCTTGCTTACAATGTCGCGCTGTCGATAGGCGAGCCAGCGCGAGCGCCAGAAGTACGCCGAGAGGGCAGCCAAAGCGACGCTGGCGAGTAACCAGTACGTGACGTTCTCCCAGAACACCAGCGGGTCGCTGGCGATACTGAAGTGATGCTCGATCGGCTGGCGGATCGTGATGCTACCGGTGATCAGTGCCCGAGCGGCCTTCGATGCTGGCCATGCTGCGGGGAGCAAGCTGGCGAGTACCGCCGCACAGGCACTGACGATGTCGGCTGTATTGGCAGGCCGTTGGCGACCCGGACGGATGTTGCTTTCGACGCGCCAGTACAGCGCACTGACGAAACAGATCAAAGCGCCAAGTGGCAGGACGATGAGCCCAAGCCCGAAGGCTGTTGCAGCGCCGAGAAAAGTCGCGCCATCAAGCGCTGCGATATGCGACCACAGCGGTGCGAGTTGCCAGGCAAGCAGCGCAGAAGGTGTCGCAAAGATCAGCGTTAGCAGGAATAAACGTTTGCTACGGGCAAGCAATTGCTCGCCGCTAACGATTGCAATAGGGGCTTGCACGGTGAGATATCAATGAACGCCGTTGCGGATCAGTCCCACAACAATGCCTTCAAGTTCGAATTCGTCGGGATGGGGATCGATTGGCGCGAAGTCAGGGTTTTCGGCCAGCAAGCGAATTTTGCCGCCGCGACGCTCCAGTCGTTTCACGGTGACGTCGTCACCGAGCCGCGCAACGACAATCTGGCCGTTGCGCGCGTCAGGGGTGCGATGCACAGCGATCAGATCGCCATCCAGAATGCCCGCATCACGCATCGAAAGGCCTTTGACCCTCAGGAGGTAGTCTGCTGCCGGGGCGAACATTGCCGGGTCCATGTCGAGGCGCTTCTCGAGATTCTCGCTGGCGAGAATCGGACTACCGGCGGCGACTCGGCCGACGACCGGTAGGCCGGTTTCCTCGAGCAGGCGGATGCCGCGCGCGCGTCCTTCTTCCATAGCGATCGCGCCTTTCCGGGCGAGCGCTTTCAGATGTTCCTCTGCGGCATTTGGCGAACGGAATCCGAATGCCTCACAGATTTCGATGCGCGTCGGCGGTCGGCCTTCGGTGCGAACGGTGCGCCGGATGAGGTCGAGGATTTCAGCTTGGCGTGGGGTGAGGTCGGATGCGTGCGTCATGACTGTATTTTTGTACAGAACGCGGTGTAGTGCAAGCGCACTCACGGGATCAGCACAGCGGCGCCTTGCAGGCTACCGGCGCGCAGTTGCGCCAGTGCATGGTTCGCGCGCGCAAGCGGGAAGCGGGTGACTTCGGTGTGCACCGGATGTTGGCGCACCAGCTCAAGGAATGCCGTGCCGTCGTTGCGCGTGAGGTTGGCGACCGAGCGGATCTGGCGTTCGCCCCAGAGCGCGGCATAGGGGAAGCCGGGAATGTCGCTCATGTGGATGCCCGCGCAAACCACAACCCCGCCTTTGCGCAGCGCGCCAAGCGCTGTGGGGACCAATGCGCCAACCGGGGCGAAGATGAGTGCAGCGTCGAGCGGCTCGGGTGGCGTGTCGTCCGAACCGCCCGCCCATGTGGCGCCCAGCGAGCGGGCGAACTGCTGGCTATCGAGGTCGGTCGGCCGTGTGAATGCATAGACCTCGCGCCCCTGTTGGCGGACGACCTGAGCAACGATGTGTGCGGCGGCGCCGAAACCGTAAAGCCCGATGCGTGATCCGTTTCCGGCCATGCTCAGCGCGCGATATCCGATCAGGCCGGCACACAGCAGCGGGGCGAGCGATGCGGCCTCGACTCCATCCGGGAGCGCGAAGCAGTAGCGGGCGTCGGCGACGCAGTGCTCGGCGTAGCCGCCGTCGATCTGGCAACCGGTGAAGCGCGCCTGGTCGCACAGATTCTCGCGGCCGCTCACGCAATACGCACAGCGGCCGCAGGTCCAGCCAAGCCACGGTACGCCCACGCGCTGGCCGCGGCTGAAGTCACCAACGCCTGCTCCGACAGCCTCCACTCGCGCGACGATCTCGTGTCCCGGTACGATGGGCGTGTGCGCGTGCGGCAGTTCGCCGTCGACCAGATGAAGGTCGGTGCGGCAAACGCCACAGGCTTCGACGCGAAGGAGCAGTTGGCCGTATGCTGGCTGCGGCAGCGCGCGCTCGATTTCGACGAGCGGCTGATTCGGGTGTTGCAGTTGCATTGCGCGGGACGTGCGAACCATGAGATCTCCTGGTGGCGGATGCTTGTGGTGCAGCGTGGCTTGATCTAATCCTAGTGGACTTGCGGGCGCATGGCGCAGGAGGTGCGGCATGGAGTGCGGCGTCGGGGCAGATCGACTTCCGGTAGAATCCGGCCCACACCCGGGAGGCACAGCATTGGCTCCGGGCTGCGTTGCGCCGCACTTCGTGCTGCCCGACGCGGACATGGAGACTTTCGACCTGCGTGACGCGATGCAGCGTGGCGTGGTCGTGCTGTGCTTCTACCCTCGTGATGGAACACCTGCCTGTACGCGGCAGGCGATTGAATTCAGCGACCACGAAGACGACTTCCTCCGCGAAGGGGCCGCCGTCATCGGGATCAGCCCGGACGATTGCCTGACGCATGCCGCGTTTCGCGATGAGCATGGGATTTCGATCCGCCTGCTGTCCGATCCCGACCTGGAAGTGTGCCGACTCTATGGGGTGCTGCACCGACGTGAAGGTTGTGAGCGCGATACCGTGCGTCGCACGACCGTCCTGATCGATCGCGCCGGTGTTGTGCGTCACCTCATCGATGACGTTCAGCTACGTGGGCACGCAGCCGAAGTACTCAAGCTTGTTAAAGAAATCGCAAGGAACAACTAATGGAAATCGTAAAGAACGCCGTCGTTACCCTGAACTACACCGTACATGATCCGGATGGCAACATGATCGACGACGGCAAGAACCCGCTGGTCTACCTGCATGGTGGTTACGACGCCATCTTCCCGCACCTGGAAGAAGCGCTTCACGGCAAGTCGGTCGGCGAGCAGGTCGTCGTCAAGCTGCAGCCCGAAGATGCGTTTGGCGATTACGACGAGAGCCTGGTCATGATCGAGCCGGCGGACCTGTTCCCGGACAACATCGAGGTTGGCATGGCGTTCGAGCGCGTCGGTGAAGATGGCGAAGAGGACATGCTCTTCCGCGTGACCGACATCGCCGAAGGCAAGGTGGTGGTTGATGGAAATCACCCGCTGGCCGGCACCGCGCTGGTGTTCGACGTGACGGTGGCGGAAGTGCGCATGGCGACGGCGGAAGAGATTTCGCATGGCCATGTGCACGGTGCGGGCGGTCACCAGCACTGATCGCTGACGTGCCCGGCATGCCGGGCGCGCTGCATAGAGAAAAACGGCATTCGGGCCAGCGCCCGGATGCCGTTTTCTTTTGTGCCGCCAGCAGGAAAGTTTCGGACGCCTGGCAACAAGTGCACTGCGCGGCGGCCCGGTAAGGTCCGCCGCGCAGTGCCGAGAGGTGGGGTGGACTGCACCGCGCTGGTGCTTAACCGCCCAAGCGGGGCGGATACGAAGGCCCGCGTTGGGCAGGCTCCGCTTGCGAACGGGCCTGTGTTTGTGGTCATCGATGGGCGGAATATTGCGTCATCTCAGCCTCCTTTTTCGATGTGTTGCGCGAGACGTGGATGGCTTGGCGTGTCCGGATCGATGGGTGCCTGCTTTGGCATGAATACTGCTCAACCCGATACTTTTACTGGATTCGTGTCTGATGCTTGAACCGATGCTGGATGCCGTGGTGCGGAACCGCGCGATTCGGATACCTGTTGATGCCGGGGCGGCACCGCGATGGACTGCGTCGTCATGATTACGAAGAAGCTTGGGTGCCTCGCCGCGTTGTTGGCGAGCGCGGTGCTGATGCTGGGCGGCTGTGATGCGGTGTGGAACAGCCCGTATCCGGCCGATGAGCGAGACAAGCTTTTCCTGCACGAGGAATTCAACTCGCGGCCCAAGCATTTCGACCCTGTGCAGTCGTATGTCGAAGACGAGGCGTGGTTCACCTATTCGATCTACGAAACGCTGTTCGAATTCCACTACCTGAAACGCCCGTTCGAACTGCAGCCGGGCCTCGCGGCCGCGATGCCGAAGGTCAGCTATCTGGACAAACAGGGGCAGCCGCTACCGGCCGATGCCCCTGCGGCTCAAATCGCGCAAAGCGTCTATGAAATTCCGCTGAAAGCAGGGGTGCGCTTTCAGCCCCATCCGGCCTTGGCGCGCGACGGAGCAGGCAGGTTGCGTTACGAAGGGCTGGACGATGCCAAGCTGGGTGGGCGTACGCAGATCACGGACTTCGAGTTCACTGGTACGCGCGAACTCGTGTCGGAGGATTTTGCCTACGGCATCAAGCGAATTGCGCGCCCGAAGCTGGAATCCCCCTCGCTTGAGCTATTCAAGCAGATCCTTGGTTTTGATGAGCTGATTGCGCAGCTGGAAGCCGATGTGAAGGCCGGAAAGGCGGACCCGGATGGCTGGATCGATCTGCGCAAATACCCTTTGGCTGGCGTTGAGACGCCTGATCCGCACACGCTGAGGATTCGCCTGAAGGGCAAGTATCCGCAGTTTATCTACTGGCTTGCGATGCCGTTCTCGGCGCCGATGCCGTGGGAGGCCGAGAAGTTCTACGCTCAGCCGGGCATGGCCAAGCGTGAACTGACGCTCGACATGTGGCCGATAGGCACCGGGCCGTTCATGCTCACGCGAAACCGCCCGTTGCGCGAGATCCTGATGGAGCGGAACCCGAATTTCCGCGAACAGACCTACCCCTGTGAGGGCGCGCCCGGCGACAAGGAGCGTGGCCTGCTCGATGACTGCGGGAAGCGCCTGCCGATGATCGACGGCGTGAAGTTCGTCTACGAGAAAGAGGCGACGCCGTTCTGGAACAAGTTCTTGCAGGGCTATTACGACTTCTATGCGTCGACCCGCTTCAAGACGATGGCGAGTTTTGATACGGCGCTGCAGATGCAGGGCGGCGGCCTTTCGCTATCCGATGCGATGAAGAAGCAGGGCATTGCGCTGAAGACCGAGATTGAGCCGGCCACCGAATACTTCTTCGTGAACATGCTCGATCCCCTCATCGGCGATGGCGGGGCGACGCCCAAGGCGCGTGAGCGCGCGCGCAAGGTGCGCCAGGCGATGGCGATTGCGTTCGACATGGAGGAATACCTGTCGATCATGAAGAACGGCCTTGGCATTCCGATGCAAGGGCCGATTCCGCCTGGGATCGCGGGCTACAAGACGGGCGAGGCGGGGATCAACCCGTACGCTTTCACCTGGAAGAACGGGCGCCCGAAACTGCGATCGATTGACGAGGCGAAGCGTTTGCTTGCTGAGGCTGGTTATCCCAATGGGCGCGACGTGGAAACCGGCGAGCCGCTGGTCATCAACCTCGATGTTTACGACGTATTCAAGCGCGAGCAACTGGAGATCGTCATCAAGCAGATGAAGCGCATCGACATCCAGTTGGTGCCTCGCCTGACGGAGTGGAACCGGTGGCAGGAAATGCATCGCAAAGGCGCGGCGCAGCTTTCGTTCTGGGGCTGGAACGCCGACTACCCTGATCCGGAGAACTTCCTCTTCCTCTTCTACAGCAAGAACAGCAAGGCGAAGTTCCAGGGCGAGAACGTCACGAACTACAACAACCCGGAGTTCGACAAACTGTTCGAGCAGTTCCGTGGCATGGACGTTACCGCTGACCGCCAGCCGATCATCGACAAGATGGCCGATCTGGTGCGGCGCGATGCGCCGGTGCTGGCTGGCTGGCACAACGAGGCCTTCGAGCTGTCGCACAGCTGGCTGCGCAATTCGATGCCGGTTCGCATGCTGCACACCAACCGCAAGTACCTCTCGCTCGATGTCGCGAAGCGCAACGCGCTCTCGGCGCAGTGGAACCGCCCGCAATTGTGGCCGCTGGTGCTGGCGCTCGCAGCCATTGCAGCGCTCGCGGCACTGGGCGTGCGCCACTACCGGCGGCATGAAACCCAAACAGCCCGCTCGGAGGCTGCCCAATGATCGCCTACCTGATCCGGCGCCTGCTGTGGGCATTGCCCACACTGCTGGGTGTCAATCTGCTGGTGTTTGCGTTGTTCTTTGTCGTCAGCAGCCCTGACGACATGGCGCGTGCGCAGCTGGGCGCGAAACGCGTGACGCAGGAAGCGATCGAACGCTGGAAGGCCGATCACGGCTACGACAAGCCCTTGTTCTACAACGACAACGCGCAGGGTTCCAAGCAATTCACCGACACGATCTTCGTGCAGAAGTCGGCCCGCATGTTCCTGCTCGACTTCGGCAAGAGCGATCTGGGCCGGGACATCAACCATGAGCTGTATGCCCGCATGTGGCCGTCGCTCGCGCTCGCCTTGCCGGTGTTCATCGTCGGGCTGTTTGTGGCGATCGTGGCGGCGATGGTGCTGGCGTTCTTCCGCGGCACCTGGCTCGACTACTCGGGGGTGATCGCTTGCGTGGTGCTGATGTCGATCTCCAGCCTGTTCTACATCATCGCGGGGCAGTTCATCGTCGCCCGGACCTGGAACCTGGTGCCGATTTCGGGCTACGAAGGCGGGCTTGATTCAATCCGCTTCCTCGCACTGCCAGTGCTGGTGGGGGTCATTGCGGGTCTTGGCTCCAACGTGCGCTGGTACCGCGCGATTTTTCTCGAGGAGATCGGTAAGGACTACGTACGCACTGCACGCGCCAAGGGCTTGTCGGAGGGCGCGGTGCTGTTCCGTCATGTGTTGAAGAACGCGATGATCCCGATTCTCACCGGTACCGTGGTGGTGATCCCGTCACTCTTCCTCGGCAGCCTGATCAGCGAGTCCTTCTTCGGCATTCCGGGCTTGGGGAGCTTCACCATAGAGGCCATCCTGATGCAGGACTTCGCCATCGTCCGCGCCATGGTGTTCATCGGTGCCTTGCTCTACATCCTGGGCCTGATCCTCACCGACCTTTCCTACACCCTGGTTGATCCGCGGGTACGACTGCAATGAGAGATTTCCAGATCGTTGTCCTCTGGTCGGACGTGCTGTTCGCGGTTCTGCTCGCGGCACTCGCCGCTGGCGTCGCATACGCCTTTCGCCATGCGCATCTGCGCCGGGCCTGGCACACCGTGTTTGCCAACCGCAGCGCGATGGCGGCTTTGGTCATCCTGCTTGCATACCTGCTGGTGACCGTGCTCGATTCCTTCCACTACCGCCCGGCGCTCGACCAACCGGATGGTGTGCCGCAGACCAAAGTTCAGTACTCGGTAGAGGTGCTGTCGCTGCTCGATGTCGCGCTCACCACCCTGCGCGATACCCGCGAGAAAACCTACTCGGCCCCGTTCGCGACGCACTTCTTCGAAAAGCAGATGCTCGAAGCGCCGGACGGCAAGCAATACCGCGACTACCCGCGGCTCAAATTCGGCGGCGCGCACCTCAAAGACCCGGCGGAGCGCGCCGGCGACATTGCAGTGCGTGCAGCCGGTGGCGCGGCGCTCGGCGGCATGTTGTGGCTCTTAGCAATGCTGCCCATCGTGCGTGGCGTAGCGCATAGCCATCAATGGACGCTGACAAAGGCGGCCCGCGAAGTGCTGCGCGGCGGCACCCAGATCGCGTGGGACGGCTTCGCCTGGGCTTTGCTGTTCGTGCTGGTCTTGGCTGGTGTGCTTGGCACGCTGTCCGGCCACTACCATGTGTTCGGTACCGATGCGACCGGCAACGACGTGCTCTACCAGACCCTCAAGGCGATGCGCGTCGCGCTGATGATCGGCACGCTCGCGACCTTGGTTGTGCTGCCGCTCGGTATCGGTCTTGGCCTTGCCGCTGGCTACTACCGCGGGTGGGTCGATGACACGATCCAGTATGTCTACACGGTGATCAGCTCGATCCCCTACGTGCTGTTGATTGCGGCCGCCTCGCTGATGATGACGATGCTGATCGAACGCAACGGCGCGCTGTTTGCGACCGCCGCTTCGCGTGCGGATGCCAAGCTCGTCGCGCTGTGCGCGATCATCGGCGCGATCTCCTGGACCACGCTGTGCCGCTTGATTCGCGCCGAAACGCTGAAGCTGCGCGAGCTTGATTATGTGCAGGCGGCGCGCTGCTTCGGGGTGTCGAGTCTGCGCATCATGCTGCGCCACATCCTGCCGAATGCTTTTCACATCGTGCTGATCACCGTGGTGCTGGACTTCTCGGGCCTGGTGTTGGCCGAGGCCGTGCTGTCGTTTGTCGGCGTGGGGGTCGATCCGACCTCGATCAGCTTCGGCATGATGATCAACAAGGCGCGCGGCGAACTCGCGCGTGATCCGCTCATCTGGTGGTCGATCAGCGCCGCCTTCGTCTTTATGGTGAGCCTCGTGCTGGCCGCCAACCTGTTTGCCGACGCAGTGCGCGAGGCATTCGATCCGCGCGCGCTACCGTCGCGCCGCCGCCTTCGCTTGGGAGCCGCAAAATGAATCAGGCCCCCGCAGAAACCGTGCTCGCGCTGCGCGAGCTTTCGATGCACATCGACAGCGAGCGTGGTGTCGTGCGCGCGCTCGACCGCGTTTCCTTCGAGATTCGCGCAGGCGAAACCTTCGCCCTGCTTGGCGAATCCGGCTGCGGCAAGTCGATGACGGCGCTGTCGCTGATGCGCCTTTTGCCACCTGCCGGGCGCGTTGCAGGCGGCGAGGTGCGCATGGGTGGCCGCGACCTTTGCAGCCTCACCGAAGCGCAGATGCGGCGTGTTCGCGGTGGCGATCTGGCGATGATCTTCCAGGAGCCCGGCACCAGCCTCAATGCAGTGCTGACGGTTGGCCAGCAGTTGGGCGAGGTGCTGGCGATCCACCGCGGCGTGAAAGGCGAGGCTGCGCGCGCCGAGGCCGTGGCGCTGATGAAACAGGTCGGCATCCCCGATCCCGAGCGCCGTTTGAACGAATACCCCTTCCAGTTCTCCGGCGGCATGAAGCAGCGCGTGATGATCGCGATGGCGCTTGCCGGTAAGCCGAAGCTGCTGATCGCCGATGAGCCGACCACCGCGCTGGATGTGACGATCCAGGCCCAGGTGCTCGACCTGATGGCTACGCTGCAGCGCGAGCAGCGTATGGCGATGATGCTGATCACGCACGATCTGGGCGTAGTCGCAAAGATGGCGCACCGCATCGGCGTGATGTACGCAGGCCACCTTATTGAAGAGGCGCCGCGCGAGCGCTTCTTCACCAAGCCGGCACACCCCTATTCGGTGAAGCTGTTCGAAGCGCTGCCGGAAGGGCATCGCCAAGCCGGCAAGCTTGCGACGATTCCTGGATCTGTACCGCCGCTGACCACCGACTTCATCGGTTGTCGTTTTGCCGAGCGCTGCCCTCATGCCTGGGACCGCTGCCGTGGTGAGGCACCTTCATGGCATGAGCTCGGCGAGGGGCAGCGCGTGCGTTGCCACCTGTACGACGCAATTGAGACCGGGCGGCTGGCATCGCGTTCCGGCGCCGCCGAGCAAGCGGCGAAGCCGGCGACACGCAGCGGCGAGACACTGCTTGAGGTTGAGCAGTTGCAGGTGCATTTCCCGATCAAGCGCGGCGTGTTCCAGCGCACCGTGGGCCACGTCAAGGCGGTGGATGGTGTGAGCCTGAGTTTGCGTGCCGGGCGCACGCTGGCACTCGTGGGTGAATCGGGCTGCGGCAAGACCACCGTGGGCAAGGCGATCCTGCGCCTGATCGAACCGACCGGTGGCGGCGCACGCCTTGGTGGCGCCGATCTGGGTGCTTTGGATGCCAAGTCGTTGCGCGCGATCCGCTCGAAGATGCAGATGGTGTTTCAGGATCCGTTCGGCTCGCTGAATCCGCGCTTGCGCGTGGCCGAGATCATCGACGAGGGCATGGATGCCCTGGGAATTGGTGGTGATGTGGCGGCGCGGCGCGAGCGCATCCTCGAGATCATGCGTCTGGTGGGCCTGCGGCCCGAGATGGCGGATCGCTACCCGCATGAGTTCTCTGGCGGGCAGCGCCAGCGGATTGCCGTGGCACGTGCGCTGGCGGTATCGCCACAGCTGATCGTGTGTGACGAACCCACCTCTGCACTGGATGTGTCGGTGCAGGCGCAGATTCTCAATCTCTTGCAGGAATTGCAGGCGGAGCTCGGGCTCGCGTACTTGTTCATCACGCACAACATCGGCGTCGTCGAATATCTCGCGCATGAGGTGGCGGTGATGTATCTGGGGCGCATCGTGGAGCAGGGCAGCGCAGAGGAAGTGCTCAAGTCGCCGCGACACCCCTACACCCAGGCGCTGCTGGCGGCGGTACCGCGGGCTGATCTGAGCGCTTCGCAGGCAAATGGGCTGCCGCCGCTGAAGGGCGATCTGCCGTCGCCGTCGAATCCGCCACAGGGCTGTCATTTCCACCCACGCTGCCCGAAAGCTGCTGATGCGTGCCGACAGGCTTACCCCGAGCGCGTCGCGCTTTCGTTGACGCATACGGTGGCCTGCCACTTCGCGCGTTGAGTCGCGATCGCTTTGAAGCAGGGCCTCTTTGAGTGCCTTGCTTCTTCCGCGCTCGCGCCAAGAATTTGCGGCAGTCGGCGAATTTGACAATTTGCGTCGCACTCGTGCGACTTGCATAGAAAAGCGACCGTTATTCAGCGGGTTGGCGCTTGGGTACGCCTGATGCTTGGTACATGGCAAACGCCTTTGGGTGTCAAAGGAGGGTGTCATGAGACGTCTGAACCAAGCGATCGCGGCCCTTGCCGCTGCGGGTTTTGGCCTCGCCGCAGCGCCGGCTCAGTCCGCCGCGATTTCGGAATGGGGCTTCACGATTGACTCAGGCTTCATCGCCTACACCGATACCAACGGCGGCACGGCGGGCATCACCGGCAGCGCGGCGAACGCGCGCCTGAGTGCCGAGAACGGCATCATCGGTTTGCAGGGCGGCGGCGGGTTCGATTTCTCGACCGTTGGCAACGTTTATTCGAAGCTTGCGTGGGGGATTCCGGCGAGCGCGGGCGGACAGTCCTCGCTGTCGGTTGGTGCCGCGACGAACGGGCGTGAAACCGGCTCGCTGATGACCAACGGCGGTGAAGTGGCGACCGTGAAGGTGGTGCACAACAACTTCCCGGTGTATGCACCGTCGCTGCGCAGCGCAACGCTGTTCGACATGGTGAACCTCGATCCGCTGGTACCGGATCTGCCGGGTTTCGATGCGCCGGCGCTGCTGTTCGCGATTCACTTCCTTGAAACCGACAACGACGGTTCATGCGAAGTGGCCAGCCCGATCCCGTGTAACGACATCTTCGTGATCGACGTAGCAGGTGCGGGCTTTAACCCGGTCGACAAAACCTTCAACCAGACCTTTGCGTACGGCGCCGATCTCTACAACGCCAAGGTGCGGGTGGACGGGGTTGATGTGCTGACGAACGCCGCATGTGGCGCGGTGGGCGTGGCGAATGGTTGCCTCGGCTTCACGACGGTGGAAGGCCTCAGCAACGAGTTCCAAGTGTACTTCGAGATCACCGACAGACCTTACGAAACGCCGGAACCGGCCGCGCTCGGCTTGCTGGGTGCCGCGCTGGCGCTGCTTGCCTGGCGGCAACATCGCAACGGGAGCTGACCGGCAACGGTGGAAGAAAACGGCGGGGCAACCCGCCGTTTTTCATTCCGGCAAGACTTTGCCTGGGTTGAGCAGATTCATCGGGTCGAGCGCCTGCTTGATCGCACGCATCACCGATACCGCCGTGTTGCCGTGTTCCAGCGCCAGAAACTGGGCCTTGCCGAAACCGATGCCGTGCTCACCGGTGCAGGTGCCTTCAAAGTCCAGCGCACGGCGCACGAGACGATCATGAAAGGCTTCGGCGCGTGCGTTCGCGGCGGGGTCGGCAGGGTCGGTCAGCACCAGCACATGGAAGTTGCCATCGCCGACATGGCCCAGGATCGGCGCGATCAGCCCGTTCGCCTCGATATCGTTGCGCGTCGCGGCGATGCAGTCCGCAAGGCGCGAGATCGGTACGCAGACGTCGGTCGTCAGTGATCGCCAGCCGGGCTTCAGATTGATGCAGGCGAAGTAGGCGTCGTGGCGGGCCTGCCATAGCCGGGTACGGTCTTCCGGCCGATTCGCCCATGAAAATTCGGTGCCACCGAATTCTTTCGATACCTCCTGCACGATGTGCGCCTGCTCGTCGACACCCGCCGTGCTGCCGTGGAATTCGAAAAACAAGGTTGGCGCTTCGTGCAGCGTGGTCTTGCTGTAGGCATTGATCGCCTTGACCGACAGCGTGTCGACCAGTTCGATGCGGGCAACCGGCACACCGAGCTGGATCGTCTGGATCACGCAGCGCACCGCGTCATGCACGCTGGGGAAGCAGCACACCGCGGCGGCGATCGCTTCCGGCACCGGGTAGAGCTTCAGCGTGAGTTCGGTGATGATGGCCAGCGTGCCCTCGGAGCCGACCAGCAGGCGCGCAAGGTCGTAACCGGCCGCACTCTTTCGCGCGCGGCTGCCGGTGCGCAGCACGCGCCCGTCGGCCAGCACGGCGGTGGCGCCGAGCAGGTTCTCACGCATCGTGCCGTAGCGCACCGCGTTCGTGCCCGAAGCGCGCGTTGCAGCCATACCGCCGAGCGTGGCGTCGGCGCCCGGATCGACCGGGAAGAACAGCCCGCTGTCGCGGATCTCGGCGTTGAGCTGCTTGCGGGTGACGCCGGGTTGCACGGTGACATCGAAGTCCTCTGCGTGCAGGGCGACGATACGGTTCATCTGTGTGAGATCGATGGATACCCCGCCCCGCACCGCGAGCACATGACCTTCCAGCGAGGAGCCGGCGCCAAACGGAATCATCGGCACGCCGGCCGCATGGCAGGCGCGCGCAATCGCGGCAACTTCCTCGGTGCTGTGTGGAAACACCACGGCGTCCGGTAGCGCTGGCGGAAAGTGCGATTCATCGCGGCCGTGGTGCTCGCGCACCGCATGCGCAACGCTGATGCGACCCGGCAACAGGTGCTCAAGCGTTTCGATCAGCGCAGCGGGGAGTTGGCTCATGGTTGTCGAGTCCTGCAAGCGCGGGCTGCGTTCAGCCAAGCGTTTCGAAGTCGCTGTCGGTGAGTTCCCGCCAGAGGCCGTCGACGCGTCCTTCGAGCGGGCGGAATCGCGACTTGTAGTTCATCTTTCGACTGTCCCGGATCCAGTAGCCAAGGTATAGATAGGGCAGGCCCGAGCGGCGGCATGCATCGATCTGCCACAGGATCGCGAAGGTGCCGAGGCTCGCGGATTCGAGGTCCGTGTCGTAGAAGGTGTAGACGCTGGAGAGCCCGTCGGTTAGGCAGTCGACGATGCTGACCATGCGCAGCACGCCGTTCTCGCGGAACTCGATCAGCCGTGTATCGATGTGGCTTTGCAACAGGAAGTGCGAGTACTGCTCGCGGCTGTCCTGGTCCATGCCGCCACCGGCATGCCTGCTGGCCTGGTAGCGCTGGTAGAGCTCGTAGTGTTCTTCGTTGAACACCAGTGGATGCTCGGCGGCGACGAGCCCCGTATTGCGCTGCGCTGCGCGGCGCTGGCTGCGCGCCGGCAGGAAACGATCCACCGGTACACGCACCGGTACGCAGGCGCGGCAAGTGTCGCAGTGCGGCCGGTAGGTAAATACGCCGCTGCGGCGAAAGCCGTTGCGCAGCAGATCGCTGTAGAGCGGGGTGTCGATCATGTGGCCCGGTGTCGCGACCTGCGAGCGCGCAATGCGGTCCGGCAGGTAGGAGCAGGCGTAAGGCGCCGTGGCGTAGAACTGCAGAAACGCGTAGGGCAGGTCTTTCAGCAAAGTCATGCTTGCATGTCCCCCCAGTCAATGTCCTGCATTTGTGTGCGCTGCCAGCGGGCGGGTTGCGCACTGGCAGCGTGGGTTGCCAGCAGCGCTGCGAAGTCCGAGCGCGGAACCTCTCTCCCCCCGAGCGAGGCCAAGTGTGCAGTGTTCATCTGGCAATCTATCACCTTGAAATCGCGCCGTTCAAGGTCGCGCACCAGATGGGCGAGGGCGGCTTTCGATGCGTCGGTGCGGCGCGCGAACATCGATTCGCCGAAAAAAACCTTGCCGATGGCCATGCCGTAGAGGCCGCCGACCAGTTCGCCGTCCTGCCAGCTCTCGACGCTGTGCGCCCACCCGAGCTCGTGCATGTCGCAATAGGCAGCCTGCATCGCGTCGGTGATCCAGGTGCCGCCGCCCGGTTCACGCGGTGCGGCGCAGGCGGCGATCACGTCGGCAAACGCAGTATCGCAGCGGATTTCAAACTCGCCGCGGCGCAAGGTCCTGCGCAGCGAGCGTGAGCATTTGAATTCGCGTGGCAACAACACCATGCGTGGATCGGGGCTCCACCAGAGGATCGGATCGCCGGGCGAAAACCACGGAAAGATGCCGCAGCGGTATGCGGCGAGCAGCCAGTCCGGTGCGAGTTGCCCGCCGGCCGCGAGCAGCCCGTTGGGCTCGCGCAGCGCGCGTGTCAGCGGCGGGAAGTCGGGGCGATGCGGGTCTAGCCAATCGATCATGGGGCGCGCGTGGCGATGGATATCGGCACGAGTATAGGCCGCGTGCCGCGCTGGCAACGCCAGTGCGCCGGCGCGTCGCCAATTCGCATGCGGCTGCCGCGCTCGCGAACGCTGGTGCGGCGGGGCAACGGCATGATCAGGAACTTTGACACCTTGTTGCAGCTGCAATGCCGGGCTGCGCCGAACCTGGAGCATGCAATGCGAAAGAGTCTTGCCTGTGTGAGTCTGTTGTTGGGTGCGAGTGCGATGTTGCCGGCCTACGCGGCAGCGGTGCCGGCCATGCAGGGGATGATCAGCATCCCGAGCGCCGAGCAGATTCCGCAGCGCTGTGACGAGGCCGTGTCGTCGCTGCGTGCGCAGGTGAAGGCGCTGGAAGCCATCCCTCCGGGCAAGCTTTCCGCCGCAACCGTGTTGAACGGCTGGAATCGGCTAGCGCTCGACGAGTACGCGCTGGTTGGCCCACTGTCGCTCGCGGCGGAGACGCATCCCGAGGCGGCGGTACGCACCGCATCCGAGGCCTGCACGCTGAAGCTGGCCGCGTTCGACAACGAATACCTGCAGAGCGAGGCGTTGTTCCGAGTGATCAAGGCAGCGCAGGGGCAGGATGCGGTCGAACGCAACGCGCTCAGCCGTATCCTCGAGGACTTCGAAGATCGCGGTATCGGGCTCGATCCCGCGCGCCGCGAGCGCCTGCGCACGATCTTCGAACGGATCGAATTGCTGGCGCAGGAGTACAACCGCAATGTGCGCGATGTGACGACGCGCGTCAGCTTCACGGCTGCCGAGCTCGACGGCGTGCCCGCGGCCTACCTCGAATTGGCCAAGAAGAACGAGCAGGGCGCTTATCAGATCGGGCTCGACTACCCGGATCGCGACGCGATCCTGCAGAACGCGAAGAACGAGACGACACGCCAGCGTTTCTACGTTGAGTTCTTCCGCCGTGGCGGTGAGCGCAACCTCGCGATCCTCAACGAAGTGGATGGCTTGCGCACCGAGATCGCAGGGCTCTTCGGCCTGCCCAGTTACGCCGCATGGCAGTTGCGCACCCGCATGGCCGGCACCCCGGAGACCGTGGAACGCTTCCTTGCCGAGATGCAGGCAGCGGTGGCGCCGGTGGAGCGGTCCGATATCGCCGTGCTGCGCGACGCCAAGCGTAAATTCACTGGCCAGGCGGACGCTGAACTGAAGCGTTGGGACGTCGATTTCTACGACAACCTCGTCAAACGCGAGCGCTTCAGCGTCGACCCGCAGCAGGTTCGTGCGCAATTTCCGACCGAGCCGACCGTTGCCTGGCTGCTTGACGTGAGCAGCCGCCTCTACGGCCTGCGCTTCAAGGCCAACAGCACACTGCCGGTTTGGCACAACGATGTGCGCCCCTACGACGTGATCGACGCGAAGACCGGGCGTTACCTGTCGAGCTTCTACCTCGACCTGTTCCCGCGCGAGGGCAAGTACAAGCACGCGGCGGCGTTCCCGGTGCGCCAGGTGAGCACCGCGGCGGGCTCGACGCCGGTGTCGGTGATGGTGGCCAACTTCTCGCGTGAGGGATTCAGTCAGGACGAAGTGGAGACGCTGTTCCACGAGTTCGGCCACATCCTGCACGGCGTGCTGTCGCAGACCCGCTACGCGATGGATGCCGGCACCTCAGTGCGGCGCGATTTCGTCGAAGCGCCGTCGATGATGTTCCAGGAATGGCCGTGGCGGCCCGAAGTCACACGCCGCTTCAGTGCGGTGTGCCCGACTTGCAAGCCGCTGGATGCCAAGCTGATCGCACGGCTTGAGGCTGCCAGCCGCTTCGGCAAAGGCATCTGGTTCGCGCGGCAGAACTTCTACTCGCGCTACGACATGGCATTGGCCGGTGCGAAGCCGGGCGAGGCCCTTTCGGTGTGGCGTGCGATGGAGGCGGAGACGCCGCTTGGCACCGTCGACGGCACGCTGCAACCGGCCAATTTTGGCCACCTGCTGGGTGGTTATGCGGCCGGCTACTACGGCTACATGTGGGCGATGGCGCTGGGGCTCGACATGCTGACCGCCTTCGGCAAGGACGCAATGGACGTCAAGGTTGGCGCCCGTTATCGCAGCACCATCCTGGAGCGCGGTGGTGAGGTCCCGCCGACCGAACTGGTCACGCAGTTCCTCGGCCGCAAGCCCGACAACCGGGCCTTCTTCAATCGCATCAACGGCAAGCCCTGAGGACGTTGCGCATGAGTGTGCATCAAGATATCCGCTACACCATCACGCCGGCAGACCCGGCTGCGCACCTGTTCGAGGTGACGCTGGAGGCGGACGCCCCGGAAACCGGCATGCAGTTCGTGCTGCCGGCCTGGATTCCGGGGAGCTACATGGTGCGCGAGTTCGCCCGCAACGTCGTGTGGTTGAAGGCGGAGATCGACGGCGAGCCTGTTGCGATCGAGAAGCGTGACAAGCACACCTGGGTAGTCGGGCGGGTGCCGGGCGGCGCGAAAACCGTGCGCCTGCAGTACGCGGTTTATGCGTGGGATCTGTCGGTGCGCTGTGCGCACCTCGACCAGAGCCACGGATTCTTCAATGGCACGCAGGTGTTTCTGCGTGTGGTCGGTCGCGAGGCGCTGCCGCATCGCGTTCGGATCGACGCGCCGGCCGGTGTGCGCGATTGGACGGTCGCCACCACGCTGCCAGAGGCGAGCGGACGAGGCGGCGCGAAACGTCGGGGTTTCGGCTGGTATGTGGCAGCCGATTACGATGCTCTGATCGACCACCCGGTCGAAATGGGGCGCCTGACTTGGGCGAGTTTTGATGTGCGCGGCGTGACGCACGACTTTGCCATCAACGGCCGCCACGACTGCGACCTCGAACGGCTAACGGCTGATCTTGCCAAGGCTTGCGAGGCGCAATGCGCCTTGTTTGGCGACGAGCCACCGCCTTTCGCCCGGTATTTGTTCATGCTGACCGTCGTAGGTGAGGGCTATGGCGGCCTGGAGCACCGGGATTCGACGGCCTTGCTGGCGTCGCGGAACGATCTGCCTTTCGTTGGCATGAAGGAGACGACCGAGGCCTACCGCGGCTTCCTAGGCCTGTGCAGCCACGAGTACTTCCATGCCTGGAACGTCAAGCGCATCAAGCCGGCTGCCTTTGCGCCCTATGACCTTCAGCAGGAGAACTACACCCGGCTGCTGTGGCTGTTTGAAGGTTTTACCTCGTACTACGACGATCTCGCACTGGTACGTGCGGGTCTGATCACTCGCGACGAATACCTCGGCATGCTGGCGAAGACAATTTCCGCCGTTCAGCGTGGCGCGGGCCGTACGCTGCAATCGGTGGCTGAGTCCTCGTTCGATGCCTGGATCAAGTATTACCGTCAGGATGAGAACGCGCCGAATGCGATCGTCAGCTACTACGCGAAGGGCTCGCTGGTGGCGCTGGCGCTCGATCTCGCCCTGCGCGCCAAGAGTGGCGGGGCGAAGTCGCTGGATGATTTGATGCGCTTGCTTTGGTCGCGCTACGGCGACGGTTCCGGGGTGCCAGAGTCCGCGTTGCCTGCTTTGATGCGTGAGGCGACCTGCATTGATGTCTCCCGCTTACTGCGGCAGGCGACCGAGGGCTGCGAGGATCTGCCGCTTGCGAAACTGCTGCGGCCGCTCGGGGTGTCACTCAGTTGGGAGGCGGATGGTGACCTGCCCTCGATTGGCGCCAAGCTATCGAACGAGGGCGAATCGATCAAGCTCGCGCAGGTGTTCGCTGGTGGTCCGGCCCATGCGGCTGGTCTATCGGCAGGGGATCTGCTCGTTGCGCTGGACGGTTTGCGCGTGAAGGCCGGCGGTCTCGATGCGCGTCTCGCCCGCATGCAGCCCGGTGCGGCCGTATCGGTACATGCCTTCCGTCGCGATGAGTTGTTTGAAACGAGGCTACAGTTGGCAGCGCCGTCTCCTACAAAGGCAAAGCTCGTCGAGGATACGCGCGTCGCAAAATCGGTGGCGAGTTTGCGTGAGGCCTGGATCGGCCGACGTTAAGGGCTGTCAGGCCTGCGACGTAGGGCTCGGATTGAAATGGAATCGGGCGGCCACCTCGGCTGCCTGAATCGGATGAACGGGTACGGTCCGCTCGCCGAGCGCGAGCGTGCCGTGTCGAAGGTCGTCTCCCAGCTGTAGCTGGTCTGACAGAGCGACCAGATCCTGGCTTGCGAGCAGCCCGACACCAAGATCGGTGTCAATCAGCAGTGCGCCGTGTTCGTCGACAAATGCCGCACGCGCGTTTGCTGTTCGGCCGCTATGACTGATCAGAAGGTTGGGCGTCGCCGCGTTCCAGCCGAACACCCATGGCGTGTAATCGAGCGTCACGTAGACGCGCTGCGGCCCGTTCTGGAAGAACCACTGGCCGGCGTCGTCATGCAGGTAGTTGCGGCAGATGAATTCGGCCAAGCCGCGATGGCGCACCACTTCGCCCTGCAGGCGCCAGCGGCCGGCACGATCCAGCGAGAGCCAGCCGTAGCAGGCCGGTACATCAGGCCAACGAACGAGGGACCGCAGGACCGCCTCGTCCATGAGATCAGGTGCTTACCAGATCTTCCACCACGGCCGCGCATCAGGATTTACATCCTTGTTGTAGCGGCTTTGCGGATAGTTGAGCGCCAGCACGCGGCGAGTGTCCGCTGCCAAGTCTTTCATGCCCAGCTTGTCGTAGCTGAAGATCATGATGGCAAGCGCTTCTTCCACCGAGGGGGAGTTCGGGAAGTTCTTGATTGTTGTTTGCGCTCTGTTCGCGGCAGCGAGGAAGGCGTTGCGGTTCTGGTAATAGCGCGCGACGCTGATCTCATGCTTTGCCAGCGCATTCACCAGATACGCCATGCGGATCTTGGCATCTTCTGCGTAGCGACTGTCCGGGAAGCGCGTCGCGAGCTCCTTGAAGGCTTGGAACGAATCAAGCGCGGCTTTCGGGTCCCGTTCGGTCAGGTCTTGCTGACCAATCGCGCCAACGAAGCCTTGATCTTCATTGAAGGTGATCAGGCCCTTCAGATAGTAGGCGTAATCGACGTTCGGATGATTCGGGTGCAGCTTGATGAAGCGCTCGATTGCCGCCGAGGCCTGCGCTGGATCCTGTGCCTTGTAGTACGCGTAGGCGATTTCCAGCTGCGCCTGCTGGGCATAGCGGCCATACGGGTACTTGGCTTCCAGTTGCTCGAACAGCTTGACCGCGCGCTCGTAGGTACCTGCTTCGAGGTTGTCCTTGGCGTCGGCGTAAATCTCTTCGGCAGGGCGCTGGTCGATCTTGCCGCCTTTGTCCGATTCGAACCAGGAGCTCATTGTGGAGCAACCGGCGATCGAAACCGAAAGCAGCAGGCTTGCGGCTACACTACGCGCTCGCAAAAACGGCATCAAAGCACCCGTGAGTGAACAAAGCGACGATTATAACGGATGCGACGAGCTAGACCCCGACGCGTCAACGGTTCGACAGCTCTGCGTGCCCGATACGGAAGCCGGCAGCCGGCTCGATCAAACACTAGCGCGTCTCGTTCCGGAGCATTCCCGCAACCGGCTCCAGGCCTGGATCCGCGATGGCCGCCTTACGGTTGATGGGGCACTCGTCGCGGACCCTAAGCGCAAGCTTCGTGGGTCGGAACGGCTCGAATTGACTGAGCCGCCGCCGCTCGATGTGGTGGCGGCAAGTCCGGAGAATATTCCGTTATCAATTGTGTTCGAGGATGCCGACATCCTCGTCATCGACAAGCCCGCCGGTCTGGTGGTCCATCCGGGGAGCGGGAACTGGAGCGGCACGATGCTCAACGCGCTGCTATACCGCGTTCCCGACGCGGCCCAGTTGCCGCGTGCCGGTATCGTGCATCGGCTGGACAAGGACACGAGCGGCCTGATGGTGGTTGCGCGCAATGTGCTCGCGCAGACCGACCTCGTCCGCCAGCTGCAGGCGCGAACGGTCAAGCGGCAGTATCTCGCGCTGGCGCGCGGTGTCGTGCCGCGCAACACGCTGGTCGACGCGCCGATCGGCCGTCACCCGACGCAACGTACGCGTATGGCGGTGGTGCAGGGCGCGCGCGAGGCGCGCACGCATGTCGCAGTGCGCGAACGCTTTGATCGCTGCACCCTGGTCGAATGCAGCCTTGAGACTGGGCGCACACATCAGATTCGCGTGCACATGGCCCATCTCGGGCACCCATTGGTGGGTGACACCCTCTACGGTGGCGGGCGCGGATTGCCGGAGTTCCATCGACAGGCCCTGCACGCATGGAAGCTCGGATTGATTCATCCCAAGACAGGCGAAGCGATGTCGTGGGAATCCGCCTTGCCGGCCGACTTCCAAAGTTTGATGGAAACCTTGCGTGCGGAGCGTGGGGATGAGTGACTGGATTGTCCCGGATTGGCCAGCGCCGCCCTCGGTGCATGCAGTTTTTACCACTCGCAAGGGAGGCGTCAGCCTCGCCCCCTACGCTGAACTGAACTTGGGGACGCATGTCGGGGACGATCCGGCGGCCGTCAGCACGAATCGCGCACGCCTGCGCGCCATGCTGCCGGGGGAGCCCTGTTGGCTCGATCAGGTGCATGGTGTGACGGTGGTTGATGCGGCGGCGACGCCTGAGCGCAAGGCTGACGCAGCGTTCACGGTCGTGGCCAATACGCCTTGCGTGGTGATGGTCGCGGATTGTCTCCCGGTTCTGTTCTGCGACCGAACCGGGACAGTGGTGGCTGCGGCGCACGCGGGGTGGCGTGGTCTGCTCGACGGTGTATTGGAAGCAACGCTGACGAAAATGGGTACGCCGAGCTCTGCCGTCATCGCATGGCTGGGGCCAGCCATCGGGCCCGATCGCTTTGAGGTCGGGCCTGAAGTTCGCGACGCGTTCGTAGCGAAGGCACCGCACGATGCGGTGTGCTTCCGGCAGGGCGAGGGCGATCGCTGGTTTGCCGATATCTTCGGGCTCGCGCGTGCGCGCTTGGTCCGTGCGGGTTTGGGGGCGGATGCGATCTTCGGCGGCGGCGTCTGCACGGTGACCGATCCGACGCGGTTCTTTTCCTATCGGCGAGACGGCGTATGCGGCAGGATGGGGGCGTTCATCTGGATTGCGGGGGATCTTGCGGGGGGGTGAGCGCTTCCTTTGCTTCGCGCTCCGCCCGTCTGCGGCGCCGTGCGCCGGTGCCCGCAAGCCAGAGCACCAACGCGAGCGGGAGCGTGAAGCCGAGAAAGGTCATTACCCCGCCGACGACCGATTGGGCGCCGACTGCGGCCATCAGCGCGACGTAAATCCAGGCAATTGCGGCGATATACATGCTTGTATTGTGCGTTTAAGTGGGGCGGCGCTGTGCGCTGCTTGACCAGAAGTTTTGTGCAGTGCAAAAATCCGCCGAAACCCGCGCCAAATCTGGCTGCTTGGGCTGTTATAAGCCTCGGCGTGCGGTGAGCGGCGAGTATTTTGACGTGGAGAACACAATGTCAGTGTCCAGTGAGCAGCCCGCTTTCGATGCCTCCGTCTGGCTCAAGGCCGGTCAGGGCATGATGCAAGGCCTGTTCGATTTTGCCTCGCGTCAGCAGGAAATGCTGAAACAGGCTGGAATCAACATTGCGCCGCTTGAGGCCGCCGCGGCCGATTCACAGCCACTCACGAAGCTCCAGCAAGAAATTGCGGAACAGCACGCGCGGCTGTGGGCCGGGCTCGTACAACGCAAGCCCGACGAACCTTACACGCCGGTGGTGCCGCATGATGCCGACCGCCGCTTTGCCGCCCCCGCCTGGGTTGGCAGCCCGCTGTTCGACTACATGCGTCAAGCCTACTTGTTGAATGCCGCGTTTCTGACCCGTGCGGCCGACGTGTTGCCGGTGGCGGACAAGCAGGCGAAGAGCCGGATGCAGTTTCTCATTCGCCAGTATGTGGATGCGATGAGCCCGGCGAACTTTGCGGCGACCAATCCTGAATTTGTCGAGAAGGCAATCGCCAGCAAGGGCGAGAGCATCACGCGCGGCATCCTCAACATGATTGCGGATCTCGAAAAGGGTCGCATCGCGATGACCGACGAGAGCGCATTCGAGGTGGGGCGAAACCTTGCAGTAACGCCGGGCGCGGTGATCTTTGAAAACGAAGTGATGCAGTTGATCCAGTATGCACCGCAGACGGGCGAGGTCTGCGAGCGCCCGCTGCTGATCGTGCCGCCCTGTATCAACAAGTACTACATCCTCGATCTGCAGCCGGAAAACTCCTTCGTACAGTACGCAGTGTCGCAGGGCGTCACGACCTTCCTGGTTTCGTGGCGCAATCCGCAGCAGGCACAAGGGCGCCTCGGCTGGGACGACTACATTGAGGACGGCGTGCTGCGCGCGCTCGAAGTGGTGCAGGCCGTCAGCAAATGCGAGAAACCGAACATCCTCGGTTTCTGCGTCGGCGGCACGCTGACCAGTAGCGCACTGGCGGTGGCCGCTGCGCGTGGCGAATTGCCGGTCGAGAGTCTGACGCTGCTGACGACGCTGCTGGATTTCGAGGATTCCGGCGATCTGGCCTGCTTTGTTGACGAGGCGAGCGTGGCCACGCGCGAGAACACGATCGGGCAGGGCGGATTGCTGGCCGGGCGAGAGCTTTCCAGCGTGTTCTCGGCGTTGCGGCCGAACGATCTGATCTGGAACTACGTCGTCGACAAATACCTCAAGGGCAACGTACCGCCGGCTTTCGATCTGCTGTACTGGAATTCCGACAGTACAAATCTGCCCGGCCCCTTCGCGGCCTGGTATCTGCGCAACATGTACCTCGAAAACAATCTGCGCGTGCCGGGGCGTTTGTCGATGTGTGGTGTGCCGGTGGATCTTGGGCGTGTTACCTGCCCAGTCTATGTTTTTGCGACACGGGAAGACCACATCGTGCCGTGGCGTTCGTCCTATCTCGGACGCCGCTTGCTCGGCGGGGATACCACTTTCGTGCTGGGTGCGAGTGGGCACATTGCCGGCGTCATCAACCCTGCGGCTAAGAACCGCCGCAGCTACTGGGTCGGCACCAACAACACGGCGATCGCGGAAGATTGGCTGGCGACGGCATCCGAGCAGCGCGGCAGCTGGTGGCCGCACTGGATCGATTGGCTCAAGGCGCGCAGCGGTGCGCTGGTTGGCGCGCCCAAGCGTGCCGGGGACCGGAAATACAAGGAAATCGAACCGGCCCCCGGCCGGTACGTTAAAGAGCCCGCCTGACAAGGGCCTTTGCAGCAAGTGCCGCATGCGCATCGCGGGGCGCATCGGTCATGCAGGACTGAGCCCGCAGCAGGCAGCCACGGAAATCCGTGCCCGGCCGCACCATCCGGTGCCGAAGCGATCGCGTCACTTCGGCATTGTTGTGGGTGCGGTGCAGGGCGCGCGACGATGTGTCGCCCCAATAACGAGAGGAGAGGAAGCACATGGTTCGAGTTGCACTGATTACCGGCGGCATGGGCGGGCTGGGCGAGGCGATCTGCATCAAGATGGCGGCGCTGGGCTACCACGTTGTCACCACCTATTCGCCGAACAACACCAAGGCGCATGACTGGCTGCAGACCATGAACAACATGGGCTACGGCTTCAAGGCCTACCCCTGCGACGTAACGGACTTCGAGTCAGCGAAGGCCTGCATTGCCGCAGTCACCAAGGACATCGGTCCGGTTGACGTGCTGGTGAACAACGCCGGCATCACGCGCGACATGACCTTCAAGAAAATGACGAAGGCCGATTGGGATGCGGTGATTCATACCAACCTCGACAGCGTCTTCAACATGACCAAACAGGTCATGGACGGCATGGTTGAACGCAAGTGGGGGCGCGTCATCAACGTGTCGTCGGTCAACGGCCAGAAAGGTGCTTTCGGTCAGACCAACTATTCGGCCGCCAAGGCCGGCATGCATGGCTTTACCAAGGCGCTCGCACTTGAAGTTGCGAAGAGCGGTGTCACCGTCAATACGATCAGCCCGGGCTACATCGGCACGAAGATGGTGACGGCGATCCCGCAAGAGATTCTGGATTCGAAGATCCTGCCGCAGATTCCCGTCAGCCGGCTCGGCAAGCCCGAAGAAATCGCCGGCCTTGTGGCCTATCTGGCCTCGGACGAGGCGGCATTCCTGACTGGCGCGAACATCTCGATCAACGGCGGCCAGCACATGTTCTGACCGCGCTGCAGCGGTGCAGCCTCCTGCACGGCGTCGGGCCTCGGCGCTGTGCGGGTGACAACCGTTTTTATAACCGAGGCAAAGGAAGCAATCATGTCGAGGAAAGTCGCCCTGGTGACCGGGGGTATGGGCGGGCTGGGCACCGCCATCTGCAAGTCGCTCCACAAAGCCGGCTACAAGGTTGTCGCGAACTGCTTGCCGGGCTTACCGGGCAAGGATGAATGGCTCGCCAGCATGCGCGCCGAGGGCTTCGACGTGGAGCCCGCGGACGCAGACGTGACCGACTACGAGCAGTGCGCGGCGATGGTCCGCAAGATCGAGTCGGAAATCGGCCCGGTCGATGTACTGGTCAATAACGCGGGGATTACCCGCGATGCGATGTTCCGGAAGATGGACAAGGGGCAGTGGGATGCCGTGATGTCCACCAACCTCGACAGCATTTTCAATGTCACCCACCAAGTGCTGGCGGGCATGGCAGAGCGCGGCTGGGGACGCGTGATCAACATTTCGTCGGTCAATGGCGTCAAGGGTCAGTTCGGCCAGGCCAACTACTCTGCGGCCAAGGCGGGCATTCTTGGTTTCACCAAGGCGATCGCGCAGGAAGTCGCGAAGAAGGGCGTTACTGTGAACGCGGTGGCGCCGGGCTATGTGGGCACCGACATGGTCATGGCGATCAAGCAGGAAGTGCGTGACCAGATCGTTGCGACGATCCCCGTCGGACGCCTTGGCAAGCCGGAAGAGATTGGTGATCTGTGCGCCTTCCTTGCCTCGGAGAGCGCCGGTTACATCACCGGCGCCACCATCAATATCAACGGCGGTCTGCACATGGGCTGATGCGCTGCACAGCGCTGCAATGGGGCTCCGCGAAAGGCGGAGCCCTTTTTATTTGTGCAGTGCTATACACTACGCCGCACAACAAAAACACCTATTCGAATTCGAGGGAGGAGACCGTCAATGGCACAGCTCAGACTGATCAAGAAGTACCCGAATCGACGGCTGTACGACACGCGCACGAGTTCTTACATCACGCTCACCGACGTGAAGGAACTGGTCGTCAATCAAGAGGAATTCCAGGTCGTCGACGCGAAGACCGGTGAAGACCTGACGCGCGCGATCCTGCTGCAGATCATCCTGGAAGAAGAGTCGGGCGGAGCCCCGATGTTCACCGTCGATCTGCTGTCGCAAATGATCCGCTTCTACGGCAATGCGATGCAGGGGATGATGGGCAAGTACCTCGAGAACAACATCCACGCCTTCACCGACCTGCAGTCCAAGTTGCAGGAGCATGCGAAGTCGATCTACGGCGAAAACAACCCGATGAGCCGCGATCTGTGGGCGCAGTTCCTGAACTTTCAGGGCCCCGCGCTGCACAGCATGATGGGCGCCTACATCGACCAGTCGAAGAAGATGTTCAGCCAGATGCAGGAGCAGGTCGAGAGCCAGACGCGTAACCTGTTCTCCGGCTTCCAGTTTCCGAACATGACCCCGCCGGGCGCCGCTGCGGACGACAAGGACAAGACGCCGCCGAAACGGTAAACTGCCGGCCTTTCGCGAGTCGCCAGACGGCCTCTCGGTGTGTGAACGCAAGTTCTCGCACGGGAGGCCGTAGTCATTCCGGCGACGCTCCGCGCGCAGATTTCAGCAAGGCCAGACCATGAACAGCACATCCCGCACCCCGACCGTCGGTTTCGTCTCACTCGGTTGCCCGAAGGCAACGTCCGACTCGGAGAACATCCTCACGCGCCTGCGTGCCGAGGGCTATGACATCTCCGGCACCTACGACGGTGCCGACCTGGTGATCGTCAACACCTGCGGTTTCATCGACGCCGCGGTGGAGGAATCACTCGACGCGATCGGCGAGGCGCTCAACGAAAACGGCCGCGTGATTGTCACCGGCTGTCTGGGCGCGAAGAAAGACGCATCAGGGCAGGGCATCGTCGAGCAAGTGCATCCGAAGGTGTTGGCTGTGACCGGCCCGCACGCCACCGAAGAAGTGATGGGCGTGGTGCATCAGCATCTGCCGAAGCCGCACGACCCGTTCATCGATCTGGTGCCACCGCAGGGCATTCGTCTCACGCCGCCGCACTATGCCTACCTGAAGATCTCGGAGGGCTGCAACCACCGCTGCAGTTTCTGCATCATCCCGTCGATGCGCGGCGATCTCGTTTCGCGCCCGATCGGTGATGTGATGAAAGAGGCTGAGGCGCTGGTGGACGCCGGTGTGAAGGAGATCCTCGTCGTCTCGCAGGACACCAGTGCCTACGGTGTCGACGTCAAGTACCGCACCGGCTTCTGGGGCGGCCGCCCGGTCAAGACCAAGATGTACGACCTGTGCAAGGCGCTCGGCGAACTGGGCATCTGGATTCGCCTGCACTACGTTTATCCGTACCCTCACGTCGACGACATCATCCCGCTGATGGCCGAAGGCAAGATCCTGCCCTACCTGGATATCCCGTTCCAACACGCGAGCACCCGAGTGCTCAAGGCGATGAAGCGCCCGGCCGCAGCCGAGAACACGCTTGAACGCATCCGCCGCTGGCGTGAGATTTGCCCGGATCTGACGATTCGCAGCACCTTCATCGCGGGCTTCCCCGGCGAGACCGAGGACGATTTCAACCAGTTGCTCGACTGGCTGTCCGAAGCGCAGTTGGATCGCGTTGGCTGTTTCTCGTATTCGCCGGTCGAAGGTGCTACGGCGAACGAACTGGAAGGGCAGTTGCCGGACGAAGTGCGCGAAGAACGTCGCGACCGCCTGATGGCGCATCAGGAGGACATCTCCACGCAGCGCCTCGAGCGCATGCTCGACCGCGAGATCACGGTGCTGGTCGATGAAGTGGATGAAGATGGTGCGGTCGCGCGCTCGATGGGCGACGCCCCGGAAATCGACGGCCTCGTGATCATCCCGGACGGTACCGAGCTCGAAGTGGGCGAGTTTGCCCGGGTCAGGGTCTCCGACGTCGATGTGCATGACCTGTATGCACAGCTGATCGAAAACTGAACAACGATCCGACGCCCCGAAAGGGGCGTCGCGCTATGAACATGACGAAACTGCTTACCGAACTGGCCGGCATCGTTGGCGGCCACAACGTCATCACCGATCCGCTCGATCAGGCGCCCTACCTTCGCGACTGGCGCGGCCGCTACGAAGGCAAGGCGCAGGCGATCGTGCGTCCTGGCTCCGTCGAAGAGGTCGCTGCGGTAGTGCGCCTATGCGCGGAGCGGGGCGTTCCGCTTGTGCCGCAAGGTGGCAACACCAGCCATTGCGGCGCCGCGACCCCTGATGAAGTTGGCCACGCGGTCGTCGTCTCGCTGCAACAGCTCAATCGGATCCGCCATGTCGATGTCGACAACGACACCCTGACGGTCGAGGCGGGTTGCACGCTTGCCGACGTGCAGGCTGCAGCGGCGGCATCGGATCGCCTGTTCCCCTTGTCGCTCGCCTCTGAAGGCACCTGCCGCATTGGCGGAAACTTGTCGACCAACGCGGGCGGTGTTCATGTTCTGCGCTACGGCAACGCACGCGATCTCGTCCTCGGACTCGAAGTGGTATTGCCGGACGGGCAGATCTGGCACGGTCTGCGCGCGCTGCGCAAGGACAACACCGGCTACGACCTCAAGCAACTCTTCCTTGGTGCCGAGGGTACGCTGGGGATCATCACCGCGGCGGTGCTGAAGCTTTCTCCGCGGCCCCGCAGCATCTGCACCGCGTGGCTTGCCGTGCCGAGCCCGGAAGCGGCAGTGGCCTTGCTGCGCCGCTTCCGTTCCGAATGCGGCGAGCGCCTCAGTGCCTTTGAGTTGATGAGCCAGCCGACGCTTGCGCTGGTGTTACGTCACATTCCGGGTGCGCAGTGTCCGCTGGCCGAGGTGCCGCCGTGGTCGGTGCTGATCGAGTTGGGCGATACACGTGCGGATGCAGGGCTGGAAGAAATGGCGGAGTCAATCCTCGCGCCAGCGATTGAATCGGGCCTCGTGCTTGACGCGGCGGTTGCGCGTAGCGAGGCGCAGCGTATTGCGCTGTGGGCGCTGCGTGAAAACGCGTCCGAGGCGCAGCGCCATGAGGGCGTCAGCGTGAAGCATGACGTGTCGGTGCCGGTCAGTCGTATTCCCGAATTCCTGCGCCGTGCGGATGCTGCGCTGCTTGCAGTCTTTCCGGGGCTGCGCATCGTCGCTTTCGGGCATGTCGGCGACGGCAATCTGCACTACAACTGCTCGAAGCCGGATGCGGACGCCAACGCTGCGCTGATCGGCGAGCGCCGTGACGTCAATCGTATCGTGCATGACCTCGTGCATGAGCTGGGCGGTTCGATTTCCGCCGAGCACGGTCTGGGGCAACTCAAGCGCGACGAGATCCGCCGCTACAAGTCGGCATTGGAAATGGACCTGATGCAACGGATCAAATCGGCCTTCGACCCTAAAGGCCTGATGAACCCTGGCAAGGTGCTGTGAGTGGCGTCGAGAGAGCGCTCCGCAAGGGGCGACAATTTGCACGGAAACTGCGCCTATTCTCAAAAATAGGGTTGACGTACCCCCATTCGTAGTCTAAGATCTCATCTCTTTCGCGGCGGGGGTATAGCTCAGCTGGGAGAGCGCTTGCATGGCATGCAAGAGGTCAGCGGTTCGATCCCGCTTACCTCCACCAAACAAGCTGCGAAAGAAAAAGTTGTACCGGGTCCCCATCGTCTAGAGGCCTAGGACACCGCCCTTTCACGGCGATAACCGGGGTTCGAATCCCCGTGGGGACGCCAAGTTTTGGCGAAGGCAGCGAAAGCTGCCTTTGATTTCGGAGCAGGCTGAACACTGCACCGAAAGAGCAGTTCAAGCGCGGAGTGGTAGTTCAGTCGGTTAGAATACCGGCCTGTCACGCCGGGGGTCGCGGGTTCGAGTCCCGTCCACTCCGCCACCCAATACAAAGGGCTGTTCAGACGACAGCCTTTTTGTTGGAAGTAGTTTGGTAGTTCCTCTTTCGTGCTGGGGGTATAGCTCAGCTGGGAGAGCGCTTGCATGGCATGCAAGAGGTCAGCGGTTCGATCCCGCTTACCTCCACCAAGCAGCGAAAGAGAAGTAGTTCCGGGTCCCCATCGTCTAGAGGCCTAGGACACCGCCCTTTCACGGCGATAACCGGGGTTCGAATCCCCGTGGGGACGCCACCTTTTAGAAGGTGTGCAACACAGTGTGCGCACTGGCAGTTCAAGCGCGGAGTGGTAGTTCAGTCGGTTAGAATACCGGCCTGTCACGCCGGGGGTCGCGGGTTCGAGTCCCGTCCACTCCGCCACCTACCGAGAAGGGCCAACCGAAAGGTTGGCCCTTTTCTTTTTGTTTTTGCCTGGCTAGCTGGTCTTCCCGCTGCTGCGCCCTTCGATGATCTGCCGCACCAGTGCGATGTGTTCGCGCAGGATGTAGAGCTCGTTCGCATACGACAGCGGTACCTTCTTGCGAAGTGCACGCGCCTCGATCTGATCCAGCTGGGCCTTCCATCGACTGACGTCGCTCTCCTTGCCGTGCCGCGCTTCCTCTTCGAGGAACTTGAGTTCGCCGTACCAGCGATAGATGCGCGAGCGAACACGCCAGCGCAGCAGCGCGGGTGCGAGTCGCATCGTGGGCACCAGCAAGGCCATCAGCGGGACCAACGTCCATAGCAGTCGATCGACCATGACGGCGGCCCAGAATGGCAGCACGCGCTGCAGCAGCGGCGGCCCGGAACGGTAGAAGCGGGTTGCCTCAGGGCTGGGCGGTAGTTCGTGGTCGCGCGCAGCGGGGAATTCATTGCCCTTTTCAAACAGGCCCGGGGAGCGGTGGATCTCGCTTGCTGCTTGCATCAACAGCGCGACCAGGGCGGGGTGTAGGTCGTGTCGCACGACGAGGTTGGCGGTCGGTGCGACGAGATGCAGATCCTCCGGCGGCTGGTCGGCGACGAGATCGATCGTGCCACGCGGAAGCGTAAGGTCGGTGAGCTGTGGCATCAGGCGCGCATAGGCTGCCGACTGTTCGAAACCGAGCAGACGTACCCCGTTGAGGTGTAGCAGCGTCTGCACCATAGGCGCTTGCGCGCCGTTCACCGTCACGAGTGCGTCGATTTCGCGCCGTTGCAGCGCAGCGATGGCGGCGTCGCCGCCCAGCGGCACGAGGTTCGGGTCGTCGGTCGCAATACCGTTGCGGTTGGCGATTTCCAATGCGAGGAGTTGCGCACCGCCGCCTGATACACCAATAGCGACGCGTCGGCCGCGCAGGTCGGCGATGCGCTCGATGTTGAGGTCGTCACGAACGAATACCCAGACCGGCTCGTAGTACATCGCGCCAAGGGTGACGAGGTCTTCGGACTCGGGTTCGTGCAGCACGCCACCTTGCAGGAAGCCCACATCCGCGGTGCCGTCCACGCCTTTCAGTCGCCGCAGGTTCTCGATTGTGCCGCTGGAAGGTTTGAGCACGAGCTTTACGCCCTGCCGCGCGAGGATCTCGCGGTAGCGTTCGGCGTACAGCGCGTAGGCACCCCCCGCTGCGCCGGTCGTCATGGTCAGGGTCCGTGGCGGCAGCGGCGCGAGAAAGTGCAGCAGCAACAGGATGGCGGTGAGGCTCGCGAGGGTGCCGCCGATCAACCACAGCGCGAGTTCGCGATGGGGATGCGGGTCGTCGTGTTTTTCCATGCGTGTGAGCCTAAGCGGCCCGCTTGCAAGATGTCCAGCCCGCGCGGGTGGCCTCCGGTAGAATGCGCGGCCCCTTGCAATACCGTTTTCTTCAGAGATTCATGATCCGCCTGCTCTTGGCCCCGATGGAGGGGATGGTCGACGATGTGATGCGTGATGTGCTGACGCGTCCGGGCGGCTACGACCATTGCGTAACCGAGTTCGTGCGGATTTCCGGTTCGCTGCTGCCTGCGCGTTGCTATACCCGGATCAGCCCTGAACTCGAAAACGGTGGCCGCACCTACGCTGGCACGCCGGTGCGGGTGCAGTTGCTGGGATCGGACCCAGCCTGCATGGCCGACAACGCTGCGCGGCTCGCCAGCCTGGCGCCACCCGGTATCGACCTGAACTTCGGTTGCCCGGCGCCCACCGTGAATCGCCATCGTGGCGGGGCGGCCTTGCTCGACGAGCCGGAGCTGTTGTTTCAGATTGCTAGCGCTGTCCGCGCGGCGGTGCCGAAGACCATTCCCTTCACGGCCAAGATGCGCCTCGGCATTCACGATGCGTCGCGTGCTGAGGAATGCGCACGTGCACTTGCGGAAGGTGGCGTCGATGAACTCGTGATTCACGCGCGAACCAAGCTCGACCGCTACAAACCGCCCGCGTACTGGAGCGAGATTGCCCGCATTGCGGAGCGGGTGTCGGTGCCGATCGTGGCCAACGGCGAGGTTTGGACCGTTGACGATTGGGCGCGCTGCCGGGCGGAGAGTGGTTGCGTTGATGTGATGCTGGGTCGTGGCGCGGTGGCGGACCCTTTTCTCGCGCGGCGTATCCGCGGTGAGGCGCCGGCAACGCTCGATGCCTGTTGGGGCGAGGTGCTTGAACTGCTTGCTGCCTACTGGCGACGGGTGCTGATCAAACTGGAGTCGCGCCACGCGCCCGGGCGAATCAAGCAATGGCTGCATCTACTTGAGCGCAACTACCCGCAGGCCGCGCGCCTGCTGGCCGAAATCCGCGCTTTGCGTGATGCGGACAGCGTGGCCGAGGTGATGAAGCGGCATGGCGTGCCCGTTTCGGCCGGAGTGGCGGCCTGATGTACGGCAATTCTCGTGACATTCGCTCTGCTCAGGATGGCGTTCACCCGAGCCTTGAACGTTTGCTCGCACGACACTTGAGCTCGCCCTTCACGCGCCCGGTTTCGCCGGCGACGCGGGCAGCCTACACAACGGCGATGGCCGCGTGGGATGGCAAGCAACCGCTGCTGCTGGATGCAGGTTGCGGCGTGGGCTGGAGTACGCTTGCGCTGGCGCGTGAGTATGCCGGGCACTTTGTCATCGGCGTGGACCAGTCATCGGACCGGATCGAGCGCGGCAAGCCTGGCGAGATGCCGGCCAATGCGGTCTTTGCGTGTGCGGATCTCGTCGACTTCTGGCGGCTGCTGCTGGCGGATGGACTTCGGCTCGATCGCCACTTTCTGCTCTATCCGAACCCTTGGCCGAAGATCGGCCATCTTTCGCGTCGCTGGCATGGGCATGCGGTGTTCCCTGACATTCTGGCGCTCGGCGGCACGCTGGAATTGCGCACCAACTGGCAGATCTACGCGGATGAATTCGCTTGGGCGGTGGCGCGTGTGAGCGGTCGCGTCGCGCCGGTGATGGCTTATGAGACGGATGCGCCACTGACACCCTTTGAGCGCAAGTACGGCGATTCCGGGCAGACCCTGTGGCGCTATGTCGTCGATCTGAATTCGCGAGTGCAGGGAGGCTGAATGGATGTTTGTCAGCGCTGTGGCGCGTGTTGTGCAGCGTTCCGCGTCAGCTTCCACATATCCGAGCGGGCAGATCAACCCGGCGGCATGGTGCCTGAGGGGCTTGCCGACGAAGAGACGGCGACGAGCTGCCGCATGCGCGGCACCGACCGGTCACCACCGCGCTGCGTAGCCTTGGTGGGCAAGGTAGGCGAAGCGGTGCGGTGCGGCATCTATGAATACCGCCCCGGACCGTGCCGGGAATTCGCGCCGCATGGCGTGTTTGGTGTGCTCAACGCGGCCTGTAATCAAGCGCGCGCGCGTCACGGCCTGGCGCCCTTGCCGGATCCAGTATTCCGGGTCTGATGCAGTCAGTCGAGCTTGAATAGCGACGGCTGCGCAACGCCTAACGAACGGAAGATCGTGCGCGCGGCTTGAAGCCCGGAGCGCACCGCGCCTTCGAGCGTGGCGGGGTAATCCGAAGCTACGTAGTCACCGGCAAGGTAGAGCTGCTTCACGGGCGTCATTGTGATCGGCCGGAACACGCCAGGTTCGCAAGCGAAGGTGGCGCGCTTCTCTGTAATCACTTGCGCCCACTTCGGTGAAGGCAGGCGGGCGGAATCGGCGGCGAAGAGGCGCTCGATATCCTGGTGTGCGCGCAGCGCGATTTCTTCGCGGCTCAATTCGGTGCCCGCGGCGCTGACTACACCTGCGAGCAGACCTTCGGGCCCGCCAAGCTGGCCGCGATCGAACACCCATTGCAGTAGCCCGTTGTCGAGTCCGATCATCGGGCGCGGCAGGCGCAGTGGTGGGTCGTAGGCGAGGTAGGCGGTCGTGATGGCCTCGTGGTGCATCGCGTCGAGTTGGCTACGCAACCGCTCCATCTCAGCGAATTCGGCGGTCAGCCCGGACACCTGCCACGGTGCCGTTGCCAGCACTACGTGGCTGTAGCGGCCGTCGAAGGGGTCGCCCTCGAGGCCGAAGCCATGCTCGGTGCGAGTGACGCCGCGGATCTTCGTCATCGTATGCACCGATTGCCCTTTGCGCGACAGGTAGAGCACGGCTGGTACCGGTAACAGCTCAGTCAGATCGACGCGCGGGATCAGTACTTCGGACGCGCTGGCCGAGGCCGCGACGCTGTCGCGCAAGACGTTGGCGAAGACCTGGGCCGACGCGCGATCGGCCGGGGTATTCAGCGCCGCGACGCAGAGCGGTTCCCACACCAGCCGGCGCAGGTTCGCCGTCTGTGCCGTGCGATCGAGCAGGGTGCTGACGGTCACGTCTTCGCTCAGCACAAAGCGCAGGCGCTTGAGATGCGAAAGCAGCCGCGCTGCAGCGCGACGATCTGCCCAGCTGAGGCCCTTCGCCCTCAGCAGACCGATTGCGAGGTGGAGTGGGGCCGGCAGGTCGGCCGCCTGCAAATCCAGAACGCCCGGAATGTGGATGAAGAAAGGACTCGAAAACAGACGCTTCGGGCTGACGCCAAGCAGGCGCAACATCCGGAGCGTTTCGGCGTAGGCGCCGATCAGGATGTGCTGGCCGTTGTCGACGCGCCAACCGTCCTTCTCCACCACGCGGGCACGGCCACCCAAGGTGGCGCTGCCTTCGAAGACTGAAACGCGGATGTCGGCACGCGCAAGCTCCACCGCGCACGACAGGCCGGCCCAGCCGCCACCGATGACTGCAACTTGCGGGCTCATGCGGTGATCGCGGGAGCCGGGATATCGGCGACGTGAAAGCGGAATTGCCCCTTGCGGCGATCCTCGAAATAGAGGCGCAAGGTCATCGCGACCGAGCGGAAGGCGAGTTCGTCCCAAGGAATTTCGTGCTCCGCGAACAGGCGGGTTTCGAGCGATTCCTCACCCGGCCGGAAATCCAGATCCAGCAGGCGCGCGCGGTAAAGGATATGAACCTGGCTGATGTGCGCGACATTGATCAGTGAGTACATGTCGCCCACGTCAATGCGCGCGCAGGCTTCCTCGGCCGTTTCCCGTGCTGCGGCTTGTGCGGTGGTCTCGTCGTTTTCCATGAAGCCGGCCGGCAAGGTCCACTTTCCGTAGCGCGGTTCGATGGCGCGGCGGCACAGCAGGATGCGGTCTTCCCATTCGGGGATCGCGCCGACGACCATTTTCGGATTGCTGTAATGGATCGTGCCGCAGGCATCGCAAACATGCCGGGGCAGGGTGTCGCCGGGAGGGATCCGGTGCGCGACCGGCGCGCCACATTGGGAGCAGAAGTTCATGGCCAAGTATCGGGAGGGCGCGAGCAGCGCGGATTGTAAACCAGCGCTGCGACTGGGCGGCAGCGTGAGACGCATGTCGCGCTAAAGTTTTTCTCGCGACGGACGTTAGCAAAACGAATGCAGCAAAAAGACGCTTACATGAACGGCAGCGACCTTGCTTCCCCGCACGCACTTTCCAAGCTCGAGCGTCTTCGTGCGACCGGCAATCTGCCGTCGCCCAAAGGTGTCGCGCTCGCCATCATGCGGGCCACGCATGGTGACGATGTCTCGATCGCCGAACTTGGCCGGATCATCAAAACGGACCCGGCCTTCGTCGGGCGATTGATCAAGGCTGCGAACGGCCAACTCGGTTACGGCCGCCACCCGATTGCGTCGGTGCAGGATGCGCTGATGGTGCTCGGCTTGCCGGCCGTGCGTGCCCTGGCGCTTGGCTTCTCACTGCTGGCGAGCCACCGTGCCGGGCCGTGCGAGGCTTTCGACTATGAGGGCTTCTGGGCCTCTTCCCTGATGCGCGCCACCGCAATGCAGACGATCGCGTTGCGTACCCGCGCTGCGCCCGCGGATGAGGCCTACTGCATCGGGCTGCTGTCGCGAATTGGCGAACTGGCATTGGCGACGCTCTATCCGGCGCAGTACAGCGATCTGCTCCGTTCGAACGCAGCCGAATCCGACGATCTCGTTGCCCGTGAGCGCGAGGCGTTTGCGCTCGATCACCGCGAACTGGCCGGTCTGATGTTGGCCGACTGGGGTGTTCCACGCGCCTTTTCAAATGTCGTAGCGCTGCATGCGTGTGCAGAGTCCACCTGGCCTGCCGAGGGGACGCGTGAGGCAACGCTGTGCCGATCTTTGGCTTTGGCCGCCGAGCTTGGCCGTTTGTGCGAGACAGAATCCGCCGGCCAAGTGCAGCGCGTGCCCGCGATCCGTGCGCAGGCGGCAGCGTTGCGGATTGAGGGCGCGGATCTGAACGAAACCTGCGACGCAGCGATTCGCGACTGGACGGAATGGTCGTCCTTGTTGCAACTGGCGCCCCGCAAGATCGCGGCGTTTTCCAGTCTTGTGGCTGCGGGTGAAGCGGCGGTGGCTGTATCGGCACCTGTGGTGGCAGAACCGCCAGTTGCCGCACGAAGCGTTGTCGCTAAGCCCAACGGCCGGTATTTGCGGGTGCTGCTGGTCGAGGCCGATGCCGCGGTGCGCGCGGCCGTTCGTGCGTTGCTCGATGAGGCCGGGCACGAAGTGCATGAGGTGGCGACGGTCGAGCAGGCGGCCGAAGCGGCGATCCTGATGCAGCCGCACCTGATGATTGTCGAATGGTCGCTGCCGGATGGCAGTGGCCTGAAGCTCGTCGAACGCCTGCGGCAGACGCGGGTCGGGCGCAGCATCTATGTGCTGGTGCTGACGAGTCATGAAAACGAACAACGCCTTGTCGAGGCCTTCGAGTGTGGCGTAGACGATTTCATCACCAAGCCGATCAATGGCCGCGTGTTGCTGGCGCGCATGCGAGCCGGCATGCGTGTGGTGAAGCTGCACGAAGAGATCGAGCGCGACCGTGAAGAGATCCGGCAATTCGCGTCCGAACTGGCGGTGTCTAACCGCCGCTTGCAGGACGTGGCGCTGACTGATCCGCTGACGGTGCTGCCGAACCAGCGCTACTTCATGGATCGCGTGGAGCAGGAATGGTCGGCTGCTTCACGCAGCCAGCGGCCCACGGTGTGCATGGCGGTTGCGATCGATGGTTTTTCTCAGCTTGCCGGCACTTATGGCCAGGCGGTTGGCGAGGCCTTGATCAAGCATGTCGGGATGGTGCTGAAGCAGGCCTTGCGTGGGCATGATGTTTTGGCTCGGTCGGCCAGCGATGGTTTTTTGGTGTTGTGTCCTGATACCGATGAAACGGGGGCGGGGCTGCTCGCAGAGCGGCTGCGTCGGCATGTGGGCGAGGCGACGTTCAAACTTGACCGGCTTCAGCTTCGAATCGCGGTTCATGTTGGCTTTGCGCAGCGGAACGCGTCGACGAGCTCGCCCGAAACGCTCGTCAAACAGGCCTCAAGTGAACTTTCTGCCGCAAAGGGCGCTGTTCCCGGCTTTGGGTCTGCGGCGGTTTTGGCTCGTTCAGCGATCGGCGAGGGTGCTGTAACGCGTTGATTGTTTGAGGTTTATTGGCAATAACTCGGTCGTGTAGGTGAAATTCCTACATGGCTGTGTTTGCTTTTGCCTACGCGATTATCCGAAATCGCCCGACTCAAGTTTCCTGAGTGCCATTGGTACTGTTGCTTCCACACGATAAGTCGCCAAAAAGGCGACGGACTGAGGAGGTCACCATGCGCACTGCAAACCTGGCGGAAGAGATCCGCGAACTGAATCTGTCCTACCTGATGTTGGCCCAGCGACTGCTGCTGGAAGACCGTCAGGCTGGCATGTTCCGCCTTGGCGTGGGTGAAGATGCCGCGGATGTGATCGAGTCGCTGTCGCCTGCGCAGATCCTGCGTATGTCGAGCTCGGGCATGATGCTGTGTCAGGTCCGCTTCGACGAGCGCCTGCTGCTTGAGTTGCTCGCCAACCACGAGCGCGAGCCTGCGGTCGCCAGCATTCATGCCGCGATCCTGGCGGCCAGCCGCCCGGTCGAAAACCTCGCCTGAGGATGGCGCCATGGCTACCCGGAGCGTGGTGCAGGACGCCATCGACACCCAGAGCGCGATCGAGATGATCCGCATGGGTGCCCGCATGCAGATGTTGGAGGCAGAGACTTCGCTGTCGCGCGAGCGGCTGCTGCGCCTTTACAAGGAAGTGCGCGGCGAGTCACCGCCGAAGGGCATGTTGCCGTTCTCGACCGATTGGTTCATGACGTGGCAGCAGAACATTCATGCGTCGCTGTTCATGGGCTTTCACCGCTTTCTGCAGGAACACGGCGGACAGCGTGGGTTGGAGTCGGTGCTCTCTGCCTATCGCCTGTACATCGCCCACTGTGAAGAACACGATCTGGAGCGGGTGCTGAGCCTGACCCGCGCGTGGACACTGATCCGTTTTTTTGATGCACACATGCTGCAACTCGCCGGCTGCACTCGCTGCGGTGGCCGCTATGTTGCACACGCCTACGACCCGACGCACGACTACGTCTGCGGGCTGTGCAACGTACCCTCGCGTGCGGGCAAGACCCGCCGCGCCGCCGCTCACAGCGACGCCAGTCTGACCGGCTGACCTCCTCCTTGCTCAGCAAGGAGCTGCGCCGTCGGCACGCACGTGCCGACGGCCTTTTTTTGCGCCACGCAAGCAGACCCAGTGGCCTGATGCAGTGCAGCGCGGGTGCTCAAGTTTCTCTTGGCGCCGCCGTTACAGGCACAGTCGGGTGCTGAAACACGCATGTTTCTGTAGGAAGGGCAGAAGGCAATGTTCCTGATCATTGGCTACGTGATCATCCTCGCCGCGTCAGTCGGCACATATGCGATTCACGGCAGCCTTGCGGCGTTGTGGGTCCCCACTGAATACATTGCGATCCTCGGTTTGATGATCGGTGGTCTTGTTGCGGGGAATAGCCTCAAGACGATAAAGTCAGTGGCCGGTGCCGTTCCCGGGGTCTTCAAGGGCTCGCCTTACAACAAGGCGATGTACGTGGATTTGCTGGCGATGCTCTACGAGATCCTTGCGAAGGTACGCAAGGAAGGGCTGATGTCGATCGAGAACGACATCGAGAACCCGGATAGCAGTGCGATCTTCGGCAAGTATCCGAGCGTTACTGCAGACCACCACGCAATGGAGTTCCTCACCGACTATCTGCGCATGATGGTGGGCGGCAACCTTAATGCCTTCGAGATCGAAAACCTGATGGACATGGAGATCGAGACCCACCATCAGGAGGCACATACGCCGGTGCACGCGGTGACCAAGATGGCGGATGGTGTTCCCGCCTTCGGTATCGTCGTTGCGGTGATGGGTGTGGTGAACGTGATGGGCTCGGTGGGGCAGCCGCCAGCGGTGCTGGGCAAGATGATCGGTGGTGCGCTGGTCGGTACCTTCCTCGGCATCCTGCTTTCCTACGGCTTCGTTGGCCCGCTCGCTGGCCAGATGGAACAGAAGATGGAAGAGGGCGGCAAAATCTTCCAGTGCATCAAGGTCGTGCTGCTTGCGAGCATGAATGGCTATGCGCCGCAGGTGGCGATCGAGTTCGGCCGCAAGGTGTTGTTCTCGACCGACCGCCCCGGCTTCAAGGAACTCGAAGACGAGATCAAGAGCCGCAAAAAGTAAGCAAGGGTATTGACCTGCTGGATTCAGTGAACACTCGCCTACCAGACTAAATGGCCGAAGCTACCCAACAACCAATTGTCATCAAGCGCATCAAGAAGGGCGGTGGTGGCGCGCATGGTGGTGCATGGAAGATCGCGTACGCAGACTTCGTGACTGCGATGATGGCCTTCTTCCTGCTGATGTGGTTGCTTGGCTCAACCACCGAAGGTGACCTGAAGGGCATTTCGGATTACTTCCAGGCACCAGTCAAGATGTCTGCACAAGGCGGGCGCGGCACCGGCGATGCGACGTCGGTGATCCCGGGCGGCGGTAACGATCTGACCAAATCGGTTGGGCAGGTTGCCAACGCGGACTATGACCAACCCAAGAAGCGCCTTCGCCAGCCCAAGACGATGCCGGCGGACAACGAATCGCTGGAGCGCGCCCGCTTCGAAGAGATCAAGCAGAAGCTGGAGGCGATGATTGAAGCGTCTCCGGTGTTGCGGCCGTTCGCCAAACAGTTGTTGCTCGATATCACTTCCGAAGGCCTGCGCATTCAGATCGTCGACGAGAAGAACCGGCCGATGTTCGACAGCGGGGGCTCAACGCTCAAACCCTACACGCGCGAGATCCTGCACGCCGTAGCGCAGACGCTCAACGAGGTTGGTAACCGCATCAGCGTATCCGGCCATACCGATGCAACGCAGTACGCGGGCGGTGATCGTGGTATGGGTAACTGGGAACTCTCGGCCGATCGCGCCAACGCGTGCCGGCGTGAGCTGGTGTTTGGCGGGCTTGCGGACAACCGCGTGGCGCGAGTCGTCGGCCTTGCGGCGACGATTCCACTCAAGGCGGAGGATCCGTACGACCCGATCAACCGGCGCATCAGCATTGTCGTGTTGAACAAGCGTGCCGAGGAGCAGCTCGCCACTGCGGGACGCACGCTGGAAATCAGCAACGGTTCGGCGCCCACGGCGGAGGATGTCGGCCGCGAAATGGGCAGCGGCCCGGTGCGAACAGAGCCCTAAAGCAAGACAGAGGCAGCCATGAAACTAAGCAAGGGATCTGCAACGATTTTGGGTGTCGGTCTGAGCGCGTTGGTGATCGGGTTGGCCGGTTGGCTTGCGTTGCCCGCCATGCTGACTGGCGCGCTGACCGCTGCAGGGTGGCTGATAAGCCTCGCGCTGCTCAGGCACGAGCCGGTGGCCGCCAGCCTGACCCCGCTTGAGCCGACGATTGCAAATGTTCCCGCCGGCGTCGGCGATGCCGGGCGTGCCACCGCGGTGCAGCTCGATGCCATTCGCGGTGAGGTCGAGCGTATCCGCAGCCTGCTGCACGACGCGATCGGCAAGTTGGGCGAGAGCTTCAACGGCATGCATACCCATACCCGCGCACAGCAGGAGATTGCGCTGCAAATCACCGCGCAGGGCTCCGACGACGCGGCGCATCAAGATGGCTTCGATCGCTTCATCGCGAACACGTCGAACGTGATGCAACGGATCGTCGATAGCGTGATCGAGAACAGCCGGATCGCGATGGAGTTAGTGGAGCTGACCGAGACGATTTCAAAGCGTGCGACGGACGTGGAGCAGATCCTTGGCGAGATCGGCGCGATTGCCAAACAGACCAATCTGCTGGCCTTGAACGCCGCGATCGAGGCCGCGCGGGCCGGCGAGGCAGGGCGCGGCTTCGCCGTGGTTGCGGACGAGGTGCGTGATCTCTCTGCCCGCACAAGCGCGTTCTCGCAACAGATTGGAGGCTTGATGCAGTCGATGCGGGATGGCGTGCGCAGCACTGAATCCGCGATTTCCAAGATGGCCTCGCAGGACATGACCTTCGCGCTGAATTCCAAGGGCGAAGTGGAAGAAGTGCTGGCCGGCGTCGAGCGGCTCAATGCGCAGCGCCGGCATGGCGTGGAGCAGCTCAGCCAGCACTCGAGCGCGATGGACGAGGAAGTGAACCGCGCGGTGATGGCGATGCAGTTTCAGGACATGGTGTCGCAGCTTGTTGGCCATGTATTGCAGCGCGTGGAAGCGCTGGAGGCGATCGCCGCGGCGATGGGCGATCTGGCCGCCGCCGCGCCCAACGAGCGCGAGCGCGCCGAGCGTGCGCTGGCCACTCGCCTTGAGGCGCTGCCCGCCATCAAGGATGTACACACGGTGAATCAGGCGCGGATCGCGGTGGGCGATATCGAGCTGTTCTGAACAACAGGCAAGGAAAGCTGAACATCATGGCAAAGACGGTTCTCACGGTGGATGACTCGGCTTCGATCCGGCAGATGGTGTCCTTCACGCTCAAGAGCGCAGGCTACGACGTGCTTGAGGCGGTCGACGGCATGGACGGCCTAGAGAAAGCAAAGGGACGACCGGTGTCGCTGGTGCTCACCGACCAGAACATGCCGCGCATGGACGGGCTGAGCCTGATCAAGCAACTGCGCGCCTTGCCGCAGTACCGCAGCGTGCCGATCCTGATGCTGACGACTGAATCGTCAGACACCATGAAACAGCAAGGGCGTGCGGCGGGGGCGACAGGCTGGCTGGTGAAGCCGTTCGATCCGCAGAAGCTCATTGAGGTCGTGAAGAAGGTCATCGGCTGAATCGCGCACGGCGCCGCATACCGGGCCAGGGGGGAAGCGCATGTCGTTCGACATGAGCCAGTTCCACGAGGTTTTCTTCGAGGAATCGCGCGAGCACCTCGAAAGCATGGAATCTTTGCTGCTGGCGGTGGACGTTGCGGCGCCCGAAAGTGGCGACCTGCCCGCGATATTTCGCGCAGCGCATTCGATCAAAGGCTCTGCCGCGACCTTCGGCTTTACCGATGTTGCCGAGCTGACCCACGTGATGGAGACGCTGCTCGACCTCGTGCGCAACGGTTCGATTGCGCTAACCGAAGAGATGGTCGATGCCTGCCTCGCGGCCGGCGATGTGCTGCGTAATCTGCTCGATGCCCATCAAGGTCACGCCGACGCCGATCACGCGGCGGCTGATGCGATGCGTGTGCGGCTCGCCGCGTTGGCTGAGGAAGCGCAGCGCTCACGGGGCATTGCGCCGGCGCCCAGCCATGGCGTGAAACGCGCGCACACCTATCAGCTGGGTTTCGCGATGCTGCCGGGTGACCCGCAGGCGGCGGACTCGGTCGCGAACCTGCTGGCGGAGCTGAAGGAGCTCGGCGAGCTGATCGATGCCAAGCCACCCGCAGACGGCGCGCAGAGCTGGTCGGTAAAGCTTGCCAGTGATGTCGATGCCGAGACCTTGCGCTGCGTGCTGGAATTCGTGGTCGATAGCACCTCGGTCACGATCGAAACGCTTGGCAGTAGCGCGGCCCCTTCGGGCCCGAACGAAGCGTTCGGCTTTTTCGACGAGGCGCCCGGTGCGCCGGCCGTGGAAGAGACGGCTTACGGATTCTTCGAACCGCTGCCCGATCCGGCGCCAAACACTGAGGTGGCTGCGGCGCCTGACGATGATGCGTACGGCTTCTTCGAGCCGCTGCCTGTTGCAACGCCTGCGGTGCCGGCTGACGCGGCCGACGGCGCTTACGGTTTCTTCGAGCCTCTGCCACAACATGACGCGCCGGGCGAGCCCCTGATGCCAGTGGCTGCGGCCGCGAGCGACATCGCGCCGCGTGCAGCGAGTGCGCCGGCCGCGCTTCAACGCGAGACGGCACCGCGCAGTGCGAGCAAGGCGGACGCCAGCTCGATCCGCGTCAACATCGAGCGGGTCGATCAGATGATCAACCTCGTTGGTGAACTGGTGATCACGCAGGCGATGATCAGCCAGGCTGCCAGCGTGCTCGACCCGGTGCTGTATGAGCGATTGCACAATGGTATTGCGCTGCTCGAACGCAATACCCGCGATCTGCAGGAATCGGTGATGTCGATCCGAATGCTGCCGATCTCCACCGTATTCAACCGTTTTCCGCGCGTGGTGCGCGATCTCTCTGGCAAGCTCGGCAAGCGCGTCGAGCTGGTGACCGGCGGCGAGAACACCGAGCTGGACAAGGGGCTGGTGGAGCTGATCGCCGACCCGCTCACGCACCTGATCCGCAACAGCCTCGATCACGGTATCGAATCGCCGGAGCGGCGGCGCGAGGCGGGCAAGAGCGAAACCGGGCGCATCAACCTGCGCGCCTATCACCAGAGCGGCAACATCGTGATCGAGGTTGCCGACGACGGCGCCGGTCTCAATCGCAACCGCATTCTTGCCAAGGCGCGCGAGCGCGGCCTGCCGGTATCGGATGGCATGAGCGACCAGGAAGTCTTCCAGCTGATCTTCGAGCCCGGCTTCTCGACCGCCGACCAGGTCACCGATGTGTCGGGCCGTGGTGTCGGCATGGATGTGGTGAAACGCAACATCGGTTCGCTCGGCGGCCGCATCGAACTGGATTCGATGCTGGGTGTCGGCACCCGCGTGACGGTGCGGCTGCCACTGACGCTGGCCATTCTCGATGGCATGTCGGTCGGTATCGCCGGCGAGACCTACATCATTCCACTCGACTACGTCGTCGAGTCGCTGCAACCCACACCCGCCATGCTCAAGGCGGTGTCCGGTGTGGAGCGCCTGCTCGATGTGCGCGGCGAATACCTGCCGATCGTCGATCTGCATGAAGCGTTCGATACGCCGGGGGAGCGCTGCAGCTACGAGCGCGGAATCATGGTGATCCTGGAGTCGGACGGCACCAAGGTCGCCGCCTTCGTCGATGCGCTGGTCGGCCAGCACCAGGTCGTGATCAAAAGTCTCGAAGCCAACTATCGCAGGGTGCCCGGTATCTCCGGCGCCACCATCATGGGGGACGGCCATGTTGCGCTGATCGTCGATCCCCCGCAGCTAGTGAGCATGGCACGCCGCGCCGGCCAGGGCGCAGCATGAACACCAGTGGAGACAAGCATGGTTGACGCCAACATGCAGATGACGGTTGCCCAGGAAGGGCGTGTGGTGGCAGGCGAGTTCCTGACCTTCACGCTAGGCGGCGAGGAATACGCGATCGATATCCTGAAGGTGCAGGAGATCCGTGGTTACGACACGGTGACCCGCATTGCCGGCGCACCGGAATTCATCAAAGGGGTCATCAACCTGCGCGGCATCATCGTGCCGATCGTGGATCTGCGGATCAAGTTCAAGGCGGGCAATGCGGAATTCACGCCGTTCACCGTGGTGATCATCCTCAATCTTGGGGCGCGGGTCGTCGGCGTGGTGGTGGACGGGGTGTCCGACGTGCTGACGCTTGCGCCCGAGCAGATCCGGCCGGCACCGGAGTTCAGCTCCGCGATCCGCACCGAGTACATCGTCGGCCTCGCCTCGCTCGGCGAACGCATGCTGATCCTGCTCGACATCGAACGCCTGATGAGCGCCAGCGAAATGGCACTCGTCGACGAAGCCATTCTTTGACGCACCGATACCCGCCTCGACCGGAGCGCTGACATGCAAGCCTTGCTCAAACCCTCTCTCGCGTTGATGAACCGGCTCAACGTGCCGCGCAAGTTCGCGCTGATCGGCGTGATCGTGCTGTGCGCGCTCGGCTACCTCGTGTGGCAGGTCAATCAACGGATCGAGGCGGATCTCCACTTTGCGCGGACCGAATCACTGACGGCGCATTGCTTCCTGCCCGCGCGACAGATGATGGAGTCTGTGCAGGTGCATCGCGGGCTGGCACGGCAGGTCATCGCCGGCAACGAGGGCGCGCGGCCCAAGCTCAAGGACGCTGCCGACAAGGTGGATGCGGCAATCAAGGCGGCCGATGCGGTGATTGCGCATGAAGGGCCGGAATACGGGCTCGACGAAGCGTGGGCCCGCGTGAAGGCCCACTGGGTGGAGGTGCAGGGCAAGGCGACCACCATCTCTGCGGCGGATAGCGTCAAGCTGCACACCGAGCTGATCGGCGAGATCAAGGCCTTCATCGGCTTGATTGCGGACAACACGAACGCAACGCTTGATCCCGAGCCGGCGACCTATTACCTCATGACGATCTTCACCGACCGGGCGCCTGAGACCGTCGAGGCGCTGGGGCGCGCCCGTGCTCGCGCGGTGTCGTCGGTGCTTGCGAAACAGGTCTCGCTCGACGATCGCGTGGTGCTGGAGACGATGCTTGCAACGTCCGGCCAAGGGGCTGCTGCGATACAGAGCGCGATCGACAAGGCTTCGAAAGCGGATGCATCAGGCCGGATCGGGCGGGAGGTGGCGCCGGGCGTCAGCGTTTTCCTGAAGAAGTCCGAAGCCTTCCGTCAGGAGATCAGGCGCCTGTTGTCGTCCGACAAGATCGACGAGAGCCCGGATGCGCTCTGGAACCTTTCGACCGAGGCTCTGCAAGCGGGCTATGCGGTGATGGATGCGGCGGCGAAGGCCTTCGACGACGAGATCGATCTGCGTGTCGCGAAACTGGAGCGCGAGCGGAACACGGCCTTCGTACTTGCTGGTGCGGCATTGCTGCTTGCGGTGTATCTGTTCCTCGGTTTCCGTTCCGGCATGTTGCGTGCGATCGACATGATCCAGAACGGCGCGCGGCGGATTGCCCAGGCGGATCTGACCAACAATGTCGATGTGTCTTCCCGCGACGAGTTTGGCGAGATTGCCGCCACGCTCAACACCATGCGGGCGCAGCTGCGGCAGAAGCTCGAGAGTGATCAGGCCCTGGCCGCCGAGAACTTGCGTATCCGCAACGCGCTGGACAAGACATCCACCAACGTGATGCTGGCCGACAACGACGGCAAGATCCTCTACTGCAATGAATCGGTTGTGGCCATGCTCAGCGGTGTCGAGAACGAGCTGCGCAAGGAGTTGCCGCAGTTCCGCGCCCAGGAGATTGTCGGCCGAAGCTTCGACGACTTCCATCGCAATCCCGCGCACCAGCGCAACATCCTCGGTGCCTTGCGTGGCAAGCATGTTGCCGGCATTAAAGTCGGTTCGCTCAGCTTCCGCCTCACCGCCAATCCGATCTTCGATACGGGCGGAAAGCGCCTCGGTACCGTGATCGAGTGGCTGGACCGCACTGCGGAAGTGAAGGCCGAGGAGGAGCTTGCCGCGCTGCTGCAAGCCGCTTTGGCGGGTGACTTCTCGCCGCGGCTGAGCGTGGCCGACAAGGAGGGATTCTTCCGGCAGCTCGCCGATGCGATGAACCAGCTGCTCTCGGTAGTGTCGGCCGGCCTCGACGATGTCGGCGCCGTGCTCAACGCCGTCGCCCAGGGCGACCTGACCGTGCGCATCGAGAACGACTACCAGGGCATGTTCGGCCGTCTCAAGGACGACACGAACCAGACCGTCGATCGCCTCAACTCGGTGCTGAGTCAGATCCGCGAGGCGAGCGATGCGGTCAACACCGCCGCGCAGGAAATCGCTGCCGGCAATTCCGATCTTTCCGGCCGCACCGAGGAGCAGGCCTCCAGCCTGGAAGAGACCGCTTCCAGCATGGAAGAGCTCAACGCCACGGTGCGGCAGAACGCCGAGAATGCCGCGCAGGCAAATCGCCTCGCGTCGCAGTCGAACTCGGTGGCGCAGGAGGGCGGCGCGAAGGTGCGTCAGGTGGTCGCGACGATGGATGCAATCCAGTCGAGCGCCACGAAGATTGCCGACATCATCGGCGTGATCGATTCGATCGCCTTCCAGACCAACATCCTCGCGCTCAACGCGGCGGTGGAAGCGGCGCGCGCGGGTGAACAAGGGCGCGGTTTCGCGGTGGTGGCGTCGGAAGTGCGCAACCTCGCACAGCGCAGCGCGCAGGCCGCGAAGGAGATCAAGGGGCTGATCGCCGATAGCGTAGACAAGGTGGGCGAGGGCGCGCGCGAGGTGCGTGATGCCGGCACCACGATCAACGAGATGGTGAGCAACTTCGCCGAGCTCGCGCGGCTGGTGACGGACATCTCTCAGGCGAGCCGCGAGCAGTCGTCCGGCATAGAACAGGTCGCTGCGGCTGTGGGGCAGATGGATGAAGTGACACAGCAGAACGCAGCCTTGGTGGAGCAGGCCGCTGCCGCGGCCGAAAGCCTTGAAGAACAGGCACGCATGCTGGCCAGCTCGGTGGCGGCCTTCAGGCTGGATGACGCGGCTGGCCCGCGTTTCGATGCACCAGCGCCGCGCGTACCGACCGCGCTGCATGCGGCCGCGCCCGCTTCGGCGACCGTGCGGGCACCGGCTCCCGCCCGGCCAGCGCCAAAGCCACGCAAGAGCGCCGCGACAGTTGATTCGGACTGGCAGGAATTCTGAGCCGCGAGCGCGGCCAACCAGATACGGCATAAGGGGAGACAGCCGTCATGCGCATCAATACGCCGGTGACTGACCGCGAGGTCGAGCTCAGTACCGACACGATGATCGTGTCGAAGACCGACACCAAGGGCCGCATTACCTACATCAATCGCGATTTCATCGACATCAGCGGTTTCACCGAGGCTGAGCTGATGGGGCAGCCGCACAACATCGTGCGCCACCCAGACATGCCGCCCGAGGCCTTCGACGACCTCTGGAAGTGCCTCAAGGCGGGTCGGCCCTGGATCGGGATGGTGAAGAACCGCTGCAAGAATGGCGACTACTACTGGGTCGAGGCTCACGCGACACCGCTGCGCGAGGGTGACCAGATCACCGGCTACATGTCGGTTCGTCGCAAGGCCAGCCGCGAGCAGATCCAGGCCGCCGAGGGTTTTTATGCCCAGCTGCGCGCACAGCGGGCCAGCGCGGTGGTTCGCAACGGCGAGGTGGTCGGCAACGGTGTTCCGGCGCTGCTTGCAAAGTGGGCCGATGTGCCGCAGGTGAGCAAGGTTTGGCTGGGCTGCGGGGTGGCGGCACTGCTTGCGCTCGCCGCGGCGTGGCGCGCGGGCGGTGGCCACTGGGCACCCGAGGTGCTGGGTGCGCTGGTGGCGATGATTGTGGTGCTGGGCGTGCTGGGAACCAGCATCGCGCGCAACCTGGAGCGTCGCCTCGCTGCGGCGGTTGCAACCGTGGAGCGCGTGGCGCAGGGCAATCTTAAAGACCGCCTCAGCGTGTCGCGCAACGACGAGATCGGGCGGTTGGTGCAAGGCGTCGAATCGATGTTGATCCGACACGGTTTCGACATTGCCGAGATCAACCGCGTTGTCGAAGAGAGCCTGCGCATCAAGACGGGCCTCGACAACGTTGCCACCAACGTGATGATCGCCGACCGCGACAACCGCATCATCTACCTCAACAAATCGCTTGAACGCACCTTCAGCGACGCCGCTGACGACATGCGCAAGGCGTTCGGCAGCTTCGACGTCTCGAAGCTCATCGGTTCATCGATCGACCAGTTCCACAAGAATCCGGCGCACCAGCAGCAGTTGCTTGCGCGGCTGCAGGGCACGCACAAGGCGGTGGTTTCGATCGGTAGCCGTACCTTCACGCTGACGGTGAACCCGGTGGTCGACCCGCGCGGCGTGCGCCTCGGTACCGCGGTGGAATGGCTGGATCGCACGGCCGAGTTGGCGATAGAGGCTGAAGTTGCAACGCTGGTGGAGGGCACTGCGAACGGCGATTTCAGCCATCGACTTGCGCTGGAGGGGAAAACGGGTTTCGCGCTGCAACTCTCGGAAAACCTCAACCGCATGGTCGAGACCACATCCGGCGGGCTCGGTGCGATTGCGTCGATCCTGCAGTCGATTGCGCAGGGCGACCTCACGCGCAGCGTGGAGGGCGATTACCGCGGCGTGTTCGGCCAGTTGCGCGACGATGCCAATACCACCGTGGCGCGGCTGCGCGACCTGATGGGCACGATCCAGCAGGCCACCGAAGCGGTGAATACTGCAGCCAAGGAAATCGCTGCAGGCAACGCTGATCTATCGTCGCGCACCGAAGAGCAGGCATCGAGCCTGGAGGAAACTGCGGCGAGCATGGAGGAGTTGAACTCCACGGTCCGCAACAACGCGCAGACCGCCGCCGACGCGAGCGCGCTCGCGCGCCAGTCCGACGCCGTGACCCAGCGCGGTGGCGAGATGGTGCGCCAGGTCGTCGGCACGATGGACGCGATCCAGAAGAGCGCATCGAAGATTGCAGAGATCATCAGCGTGATCGACTCGATCGCCTTCCAGACCAACATCCTCGCACTCAATGCGGCTGTCGAGGCGGCGCGCGCCGGCGAGCAGGGGCGCGGCTTTGCGGTGGTGGCTTCCGAGGTGCGCAACCTTGCACACCGCAGCGCGCAGGCAGCCAAGGAGATCAAGGGCTTGATCGAAGAGAGCGAGCTCAAGGTGCGCGGCGGCGTGCAGCAAGTGCGCGAAGCGGGTGAAACGATCGAAGAAATGGTCACCAACTTCCGCCAGCTGACCGGGCTGGTTAATGAGATCGCCAATTCGAGCCGTGAACAGGCTGAGGGGATCGATCAGGTCGCCACCGCGGTGACCCAGATGGACGAAGTCACCCAGCAGAACGCAGCGCTGGTCGAACAGGCCGCCGCTGCAGCGGAAAGCCTGGAGGATCAGGCACATACCCTTGCGGCGGCGGTAGCAACCTTCCGCCTCGTGGCAACGCCGCAGCATGCGGTGGCGCGCAGCCGCCGAGGCGTTTAAGCAGAACATGGCGGGAAGGCAGCAGACATGAGCGACAAGCCCGATTCGAAAATCCCTCCGCGTGCGCCGCTGGTTACGCCGCGAACCACCACGCCGGTGCGTCCGCCGCTCGATGCCGCCGCGCGCAGACCAGCGCTGTCATCGCCCCCGCGGCCGGCAGCTACGCCGATACGCAGCACCACGGCACCAGCACCACCGGCTGGCGCCATGGCGCGGCAGAAGATAGTGGAATCGCTTGGCAAGATCGACGTGTCCGGGCGTGAGTTCGCGTTCACGCCAGCGGACTTCGAACGCGTTCGCGCGCTGATCTACAAGCAGGCCGGCATTGCGCTCTCCCCGATCAAGCAGGACATGGTTTATAGCCGGCTCGCGCGTCGCCTGCGTGCGCGTGGCGAGCACCGCTTCTCCGACTATCTCGACAACCTCGAGCGCAGCAATGACCCGAAGGAATGGGAGGAATTCGTCAACGCGCTGACGACCAATCTCACCTCTTTCTTTCGCGAAGCGCATCACTTCGACACCCTGGCGAACCTGCTGCGTGGCTTCGATCCGAAGCGCACGGTCAAGATCTGGTGTTGTGCCGCATCGACCGGCGAAGAGCCCTACTCACTGGCAATCACAGCCTGCGAGGCGTACAACACGATGACGCCGCCGGTGCAGATCATCGCCACCGACCTCGACACGAACGTGCTCAAACACGGCGAGCAGGGCATGTATGGCATGGACCGCGTCGAGCGCCTGCAGCGCGAGCGCTTGCAGAAGTTCTTCCTCAAGGGCACCGGCGAGCAGGCCGGCAAGGTGCGCGTGCGGCCCGAGTTGCAGCGCTTGTTGAGTTTCCGCCGTTTGAATCTGCTGGAACCCTCGTGGCCGGTGCAAGGGCCGTTCGATGCGATCTTCTGCCGCAACGTGATGATCTATTTCGACAAGCCGACGCAGTACACGATCCTCAAGCGTTTCGTGCCGCTGCTGCGGCCGGAAGGCCTGATGTTCGCCGGTCACTCGGAGAACTTCATGCACGCCGCAGATCTGTTCCGCTCGCTCGGGAGAACGGTGTATGCCCGCACCGACCAGCGGGGCTGACTACGACCCGCTTGATCCCCATCTGGCGGACAACGCCTACTACGACCGTAACTTTGCTTGCGACGCCGTCAAGGTACTGCCGGGCGAGTACTACGCCACCACGCGTGACATGGCTATCGTGACGGTGCTGGGCTCCTGCGTGGCAGCCTGCATCCGCGATCGCGACAAACGCATCGGTGGGCTCAACCATTTCATGCTGCCGGATGGCGGTGAGCGCGGTGTGCTGTCGGAATCCGCCCGCTATGGCGCATTTGCGATGGAAGTGCTGATCAACCGTTTGCTTGGCATGGGGGCGCGTCGCACCAGCCTTGAGGCGAAGGTGTTCGGCGGTGGGCGCGTGATGGCGGCGCTCAGCGGCTCGAACGTAGGCGACCGCAATGCGGCGTTTGTGCTCAACTATCTGAAGGTCGAGCGGATTCCGGTGATCGCGCAGGATATGCTCGATGTGTATCCGCGTAAGGTGTATTTCTTTCCGGTCAGCGGGCGTGTGATGGTGAAGAAGCTGGTCGACCTGCGGAACGAAACCGTGATCGACCGCGAACGCGATTACCGCGAACGGCTGACCCATGCACCGCGGCACAGCGGTGATGTGGAATTGTTCGATTAAGGCAAAGCAGACATGACAATCCGCGTACTCATCGTGGACGATTCGGCAGTGATGCGTTCGGTGCTCTCCGAATTGATCAACCAGGCACCGGATATCGAGGTGGTCGGCACGGCGGCCGACCCGATCGTCGCGCGCGAGATGATCAAACAGCTCAACCCGGATGTGGTCACGCTTGATATCGAGATGCCGCGCATGGACGGGCTGGAATTCCTCGACAAACTGATGCGGCTGCGCCCGACGCCGGTCGTGATGATCTCGACGCTGACCGAGCGCGGTTCAGACGTGACTTTCCGCGCGCTTGAGCTTGGCGCGGTCGACTTCATCACCAAGCCGAAGCTCAATTCCTCGCAGGGCATCCGCCCCTATGCCGACGAGATCTGCGACAAGATCCGCGCCGCCCACCAGGCGCGGCTTCGCTCGCCCGGCAAATTTGCGCAGCCCGGCGCGGCCACGTCGCCCGCAACGTCTGCTGCAGGTGGTGGCGCGAGTGCGGCGCTCACCACGCTGGATGCCAACACGATGCGTGATCGACTGGTGCTGATCGGCGCCTCCACCGGTGGCACCGAGGCGATCAAGGACGTGCTGACCCGTTTCCCCGAGCAGATGCCGGGGATTCTGATCGTGCAGCACATGCCGGAGATGTTCACCGGATCGTTCGCCAAGCGGCTCGACGGCCTCTGCAAGGTGCGGGTGAAGGAAGCCGAGGACGGCGAGAAGATCCTGCCGGGCCACGCCTACCTCGCACCGGGGCATTCCCATCTGCTCGTCAAGCGCACCGGCGGGCTCTACTGCTGCGAGCTGTCGAAGGCCGAGCCGGTGAATCGGCATCGCCCCTCGGTGGACGTGCTGTTCCACTCCGCGGCGCGGCATGTCGGCGCCAACGGCGTCGGCGTGATCCTCACCGGCATGGGCAAGGATGGCGCGCAGGGCATGCTCGCGATGAAGAAAGCCGGTTGCTGGAACATTGGCCAGGATCAGGAAAGCTGCGTGGTGTATGGCATGCCGCGTGAAGCCGCGCAGATCGGTGCCGTAGATGAGGTATCGCCACTAAACGAAGTGGCGCAGCGGGTGGTGGCGCGCTTGCGGCAATCGGTGCGCCGCGCTGGATGAATACAAGAACTGACTGAGGGAGCACCCAGATGGAAGCCAATGTATCGATTCGCGACGGCGTCGCGCTGATGAAGCTCAGCGGCCGCTTCGACTTCAACGCCCACCGCGAATTCCGCGATGCGCTCGAGCGCATGGTGGGGCTGGCCGGCACCACCTCGTTCGCGGTGGACCTTGCCGATGTGAGCTATCTCGACAGCTCCGCGCTGGGCATGTTGCTGCTGTTGCGCGACAAGGCCAAGCAGTCGAACAAGGCCGTCGCGCTGACCGGTGTGAAAGGCAGCGTGCGGCAGGTGCTGGATATCGCGAACTTCGCGAAGATGTTCACGATCAGTTGAACGCCTTTGGGGGCGGTCAGCCCCCTGCGGCGTCTTCCCAGTGCTCGATCAGCAGCTGCAGCGACGCGACACCGCGGTATTCGTTGGCAGACAAGCGGAATGCTGCCTGCAGCCGATCCGGTGCCGGATCGGCGTGGCGGAAGCGGATCGCTTCATAGCGTTCGTTGCCGCGCCGCAGCGTGAGCTTTACATGCTGATCTTTCAGCAGGCGCTGTGATTCCACCTCGAAGGCGTCGGAGAACAGCGGGGCAGGGAAGCCCTGGCCCCAGATCTCGCGCTCGATCAGCCGCGCGGCTTCGAGCGACATCTCATGCGGTGATAGCGCGCCGTCGGTTTCCAGGCGCGGATTGAGCGCTTCGTCATCGGCCAGCGCCTGCACCACCGCATCGAAACCCGCGGCAAAGCGGGCGAAATCTTCTTCGCGGATCAGCACGCCTGCGGCCATTGCGTGGCCGCCGAAGGTCAGGATCAGATCCGGCTGGCGTTTGCAGAGCAGATCCAGCGCATCGCGCAGATGTACCCCCGCGACGGAGCGCCCAGAGCCCTTGATCTGGCCGTTGTCGCTGCGTGCGAACGCGATCACCGGGCGGTGCAGCCGTTCCTTCACGCGGCCGGCAACGATGCCGACCACGCCCTGGTGCCAGTCCGGGTCGAACAGCGCAACGCCGTGGGCTGCGGTGTCGCCCAGCGCTTCCAGCATCAGCTCTGCGGTGGCCTGCATGTCTTCCTCGATGCCGCGTCGCTCCTGATTCATGCGATCGAGTTCGCGCGCGAGATTCGTCGCGCGGAGCGGGTCGTCAGTGATCAGGCATTCGATGCCGAGCGACATGTCGGCCAGCCGGCCGGCCGCGTTGAGCCGCGGGCCGAGGCCGAAGCCCAGGTCGAAGGTGCTTGCCCGCATCGCGTCGCGCGAGGCAGCGGCAAACAGCGCGCGAATACCCGGCTGCATCTTGCCGGCACGCATTCGCGACAAACCCTGGTGCACCAGGATGCGGTTGTTCTGGTCCAGCTTCACGACGTCGGCGACGGTGCCGAGGGCGACCAGATCGAGCAGATCGGCGAGCTTGGGCTCCTCGCGCGTGGCAAACCAGTCGCGCCGCCGCAGTTCGGCGCGCAGCGCGAGCATCGTGTAAAACATGACGCCGACGCCGGCGATGTGCTTGCTCGCAAACTCGCAGCCGGGCTGATTGGGGTTCACGATCACGTCGGCGTCCGGCAGCGTGTCGCCGGGCAGATGGTGGTCGGTGATCAGCGTCGTGATGCCCGCGGCGCGCGCGGCGGCAACGCCGTCCACGCTGGCAATGCCGTTATCCACCGTGATCAGCAGCTTTGGCTTGCGCTCGGCGGCGAGCGCCACGATCGCTGGGGTAAGGCCGTAGCCGAACTTGAAGCGGTTCGGCACCAGGTAGTCCACCGTTCCGCCGAAGGCGCGCAGCGCGCGCATGCCGACCGCGCAGGCGGTGGCGCCGTCGCAGTCGTAATCTGCCACGATCAGCATCGGCGCCCCCGCGGCCAGCGTGTCGGCCAGCAGCGCTGCGGCTTCCTTCACGCCACGCAGGCTGTCGGGCGGTAGCAGGGCGCTCAGGGCGTAGTCGAGTTCATCTTTGCGCGCGATGCCGCGAGCCGCGTAGAGGCGGGCGAGCAGCGGCGGCAGGCCGGCGTCGGCGAGCCGGCGGGCCGGGCCTTCGGGGCAGGGGCGGCGTGAGATTTGCATCAATTTCCTGGGGTGGCCTGTAACGGGGCCGCGAGCAGTTGTTCCGGTGGCATCGGCTTGCGCCAGAAGGCCCAGCGCTGCGGGGTGATCTCCAGCGCCAGGCCGCCGCGCTCGCCGGGCGCCTCAATCGCCACACGAGCGATTTCGCCGCGTTGCATGCGCGCGGCGAGCGGCGCGAAGACTTCGGCCTCCAGCACCTTGAGCGCGTCGAGCCAGCGCCAGGTGTCGCGGAAGCGCGCCGGTGCATCGAGCGCATCGATCAGCAGCAGCGCTTCGTGGCAGGTTGGCGACACTGCGAACGCGCCAAGCGGCTGCGGCGTGCTGCCGGCGAGGCGCGCGAGGCCAGCGCCGACTGGGTTGTCGGTGTAGATGCTGTCGGCCGGATGCGCCGGACGTGCGTCGAGGCGACTCTCGCCCCAGAACCACAGGCTGTTCGCTGCACGCTGCCCGGCTGCTTCGCGGGCCCGATTGACCGGGTGATCGTGCAGCGCGATCTGCACCGTGTTGATGATGCGGCCCCAGCGCAGGCCGCCGCGCCCTTCCGGCAGGAACAGCGCAACCGGGCGGCCGGCAACGTCGATCAGGTCGCTGAAGATTGCGTCGCTGCGTTCGTTCAGGCGCAGGTAGCCACGCTCGGCGGTGGCGGGCACGTATTCGCCGACTTCCCGAAGGATGTCATGCAGGGGTTCGGCCAGCGCGGCGGCTTCGGTATCGGTCAGCGCAAGCCCGTCGGGTGCTGTCAGCACCATCTGGTCGCGAGCGAAATGCAGGCCGACCAGATCGGCGCAAAGCCAGATTTCGTCAGACTGTGGCAAGGGTAGGGCGAGTTCGCCCGCGCGCCTTAATGCCGCGGAGGCGCCGTTACCGACGCCGAAGCGGCTGGCGAAGGCTTCGGTGCTGCCGGCCTTGGAGGTCGGCGCCACTTTTGCGCGGCCGAGTAGCGAGGCAAGCCCGGGCAGGCTTGCGCTGCGCAGGGCCGACGCGGCGTCTGCGGCATCGTTGTGAAGCCCGGGGAGAACGATGGAGACTTGCATAATCTCAGGCAGATCAATGACTTCCCGCGCGGCGGGCGGCGGAGTGTAACATGCGCCGACGCGAGGCCTCCGCCCCAAAGGGCTGAGGCCTCGTGCGTAAAGATAGCCCCTTCGAACTCCCTGCCGACATGTGTGCGAGTGATCTTCGCGCCGCGCCGGCCACACGGTGCCGATGAACTACGAGCTCCTGATCGGACTCCGCTATGTGCGCGCCCGCCGCCGCGCAGCGGGCCGCAACCGTTTCATTTCCTTCATCTCGATGGTGTCGATGCTGGGCATCGCGCTCGGCGTGGCTGCGTTGATCGTGGTGCTGTCGGTGATGAACGGATTCCAGCGCGAACTGCGTACCCGCATCCTGGGCGTTGCGGCGCATGCGCAGATCGTGGCTTACGAAGGCGACCTTGCCGACTGGCAGGGGGCGGCCAAGATCGCGGCGGCCTATCCGGGCGTCAAGGCCGTGGCGCCCTTCGTGCAGCAGCAGGGCATGTTGTCGATGGGCGAATCGGTGCGCGGCACCCTGGTACGCGGTGTGCTGCCCGAGGCCGAGGACCGCGTCGCAAATTTCGCGAAGAACATGAAGGCGGGCAAGCTGACCGATCTGAAGCCGGGCGAGTTCGGCATCATCCTCGGTTCTGAACTCGCCAAGGCAATGGGCGTGATGCCGGGCGAGAAGGTCACGCTGATCGCGCCGACCGGCCTCGTCACGCCGGCGGCGATCCTGCCGCGCCTGAAGCAATTCACGGTGGTCGGCGTATTCGAGATCGGCATGTACGAATACGACGTCGGCCTCGCGCTGATCCACATGAAGGACGCGCAGGCGCTCTACCGCATGGGCGATTCGGTCTCTGGCGTGCGACTCGCGCTGGACGACCTCTACGCCGCGCCGAAGGTGGCGCGCGGCCTGCTGAGCCAGCTCGACCCGAGCATCGGCGTGTCGGACTGGACGCGCAGCCATGCCAACTTCTTCCGTGCGGTGCAGATCGAGAAGAACGTGATGTTCATCATCCTGTCGCTGATCGTCGCGGTGGCGGCGTTCAACATCGTTTCAACGCTGGTGATGGCGGTGCAGGACAAACAGGCGGATATCGCGATCCTGCGCACGCTGGGCGCCTCCCCCAAATCGATCATGACGATCTTCGTGATCCAGGGCGCGATCATGGGCCTGATCGGCCTCGGCATCGGTGTCACCGGCGGCGTGCTGGTGGCGCTCAATGTCGACGTGATCGTTCCGGCGATCGAGCGCATCCTCGGCACGCAGTTCCTCGCCAAGGATGTCTACTTCATTTCGGAACTGCCCTCGCAACTGCTGTGGAGCGATGTGATCACGATCACCGTGCTGTCCTTCGCGGTGACCCTGCTCGCGACGCTGTACCCGAGCTGGCGTGCCGCGCGCATCAACCCGGCGGAGGCCCTGCGCTATGAGTGAGAACGAAGTCCTGTCCTGCGTCGGCCTTGGCCGGCGCTACGGCGACGGCCCCGGTGCAGTGGTCGTGCTCGACGGCGTGGCGATGTCGGTCGGGCGTGGCGAGAGCGTTGCAATCGTCGGCGCCTCGGGCTCCGGCAAGAGCACCTTGCTGCATTTGCTCGGTGGCCTTGATAAGCCCACGGCCGGCACCGTGCGGCTGCTTGGCCGCGATTTTTCGACGCTATCCGAAAGTGAGCGCGGCCATCTGCGCAACGAATCACTCGGATTCGTGTACCAGTTTCACCATCTGCTGCCGGAGTTCTCGGCGCAGGAAAACGTTGCGATGCCGCTGTTGATTCGCCGCATGCCGCGCGAACAGGCGATGGCGAAGGCAGCCGAGATGTTGACGTCGGTTGGCCTCGGGCATCGCCTTGAACATGCGCCGGGCGAGCTCTCCGGCGGCGAACGTCAGCGTGCGGCAATCGCCCGCGCGCTGGTCACCGAACCCGCCTGCCTGCTGGCCGATGAGCCGACCGGCAACCTCGATCGCCACACCGCGGAAACGGTGTTCGATGTGATGCTCGCGCTGCGCCAGCGCATCGGTACCTCGGTCGTGATCGTGACGCACGATCCGGCGCTTGCGGCGCGTGCCGACCGGCGCCTGACGCTGACCGACGGCGTGCTGGCCGAAGCCTGAGCTTCAAGCTGCGTCGCTGCCGCGACTTAGGTGCGAGTCAGGCGCGCGGCGGCTCCAGTTCAAGCATTTCTTCCAGTTCGCGGCGGCCTGCGGGCGAGCACATCGCGATCAGCGTGTCGCCCGGCATCAGCACCGCATCGTCCTGCGGGTTGAAGATCCAGTCCTGTGTGCCCTTGATCGCCAGCAGCACATAGTGCGCGCTGCGGATGCGCAGTGACGACAGCGGGCGCGGCTCGAAGCCGCCCGGCACGCGCACTTCCTCCACCCGCAGCCGGTGCTCGGAGCGCAGCATCTCGTCGAGGAAGGACACCACGTGCGGACGGATCATCGCTGCCACGATGCGCACGCCGCCGGTGAAGTCGGGCGACACCACTTCGTCGGCGCCCGCCTTGCGCAGCTTGCCGATGTTGCGCGGCTCATGGCTGCGCGCAACGATGCGGATATGCGGGTTGATCTGCCGCGCCGTCATCGTGATCATCAGGTTGAGGCTGTCGTCGCCGGTCACGGCGAAGATGACGCGCGCACGCTCCAGCCCGGCTGCGACCAGCAGTTCGTCGTCCGACGCGTCGCCGTGCAGGTAGAGCAGGCCTTCGTCGCGTTCCTTGCGCTCTTCGAGCATCGGCAGATCGTGGTCGATCGCGGCGAATGCGCGGCCGGTCATTTCCAGTTCCGCCGCCACGTTCTGGCCGACCCGCCCGAAACCGCAGACGATGTAGTGGCCGTGCATCTTCCGGATTTGGTTTTGCATGCGTTTCCTCCGCAGCGTGGCGTTGAGGTCGACTTCCAGCAGGAAAACGGTGAGCGTGGAAAACAGGAACCACACCGTTGCGAGGCCCGCAGTGCCGATCAGCATCGTGAAGATCCGGCCGCCGGGGCTGTGGTCGAGCTCGATCACCTCCGCGTAGCCGATCGTCGCTACGGTGATGAAGGTCATGTAGATCGCGTCCAGCCAGCCGTGCCGCTCGCCACCGATGATGTGGTAACCGATGCTGCCGATCACCATCACGGCGCTCAGGGCGCCGAGCCCCCACACCGCCTTGGCCGAGAGCCGCAGCGAGGTGCGCGACATCGCGCGGTGCACTGCCAGCGCGTAGTGGTGCTGGCCGCGTCGGCGGCGGTGTGAAAAGGCTCGAAGCGGGTTGCGCAGTCGCATGGTTGCGTGCTCCACCGGATGCTGTGATTCGAGCACGCAGCATTGAGCGACGACCCCCACGCAGATCAATAGCGCATCGGCCTCTATCGCGCTGAGTGCGCGATGGAGACAGTGTTTGTTGCCGCGGTGGCAATCGGCGGCAATCGGGTCCATGCTGATGGATTAAGGCGAGACCGGTCCGCCCGCAAAGTGGGGGCCGCGGACCGGCATGCTTGCCTCGTCCGGTATGCGGGGAGACGACATGAGTTCATTTGCCGGAGCGGCGATGCGCGGGGCTGGCGTTTTTTCTGCGCCTCACGCCATCGATCCAGATCTTCAGGCGCGGCGGCTGCGCCGTTGGCGCGTGTTCGGCGCGGCTTTCATCGCTTGCAGCCTGGTGGGCCTGATCTACGATTTTTCCCGCCCGGCGGAATACCGCGCGCAGGCGCGGCTCCAGATCACCCCCGCGGCGGGCTTGCCGCCAGCATCGTCGTCGTTGCAGCAAGCGGGCAACGCCGCGCCACCTCCGGCGCAAGGGCTGTCGGACGAAGTCCAGCGCTTGACCGGACGGCCACTGATCGAACGCGTGCGCGATCAATTGCGCAACGCGGGTATCGACCTGGAAGGCTTCGAGTCGGTCGAAGCGATCCAGCGAACCCTGTCGGCCGAGGCGCTTGCCGACAGCCGCATCGTCGAGTTGTCGGCGGTGGGGCGCCACCCCGACTCCCTCTCTCTGATCGTGAACGGACTGATCGCGGTGTACCGCGACGAAATCGCCGATCAGTTCCAGAAGAGTGCGGCGCTGACGCTGACCCAGTCTCGCGACGAACTCGACCGCCTCAGTGCCCGCATTGCGGAGAAGCGTGCCGAAGTGGAAGCCTTCCAGGCGCAGCACAACGTCGTTTCCGCGAATCACCAGGAAAACGCCTTGCTCAGCGGCGTGAAGGACATGAGCACCTCGCTGAACGTGGCCAATGACCGCGTCGTGGCGGCCGAAGCGCGGCTGCGCTCGCTGCGTGAATCGGCTGCGGCGGGCAAATCGATCGAGCGGGCGCGCGACAACCCGACGCTGGCTTCGATCGAGCAGCGTGCTTCGCAGACACGCGAGGCGCTGCGTGACATGGAGCGCAACTACACCGCCGACTACATGGCGATCGATCCGAATGCGCGGGCCTTGCGCGCACGCCTGGCGGAACTCGAGGCCCAGCTCAAGACGCAGCGCAGCGCGAGCCGCGATGCGTCGATCGCCGAAGCGCAGGAGGAACTCGCGACCGCGCAGGAGGCCGCCAACCGGCTGCGCCAGCAGATGGCCGGCGCCCGCGTGGCGGTGCAGTCCTTCGCGCTTCGCGTCAGCGAATACAAGGCGATGCAGGATGAACTCGACCAACTCGAAGCGCTGCATCGCAGCTCGCTCGAACGCATGGTCAAGCTCGAAGCGGGCGAACGCGCCCGCATGCCCTCGCTTGCCGTGATCGAATGGGCCAGCGCGCCGCACGACATCTGGCGCCCGCGCTATGCCCGCGATGCGGCAATCACGCTGGCGCTGGCGTTGTTGGCGGCGCTGTTCGTCGTGTGGCTGGTCGACTACCTGCAGGCACGCGGGCCGCAGCCTGCCGTGGTGGTGAGCCCGGTGTGGCTGGAGAGCGGCAACGCCAGCGCCTTGCAGATCGCGCCCAACGCCCAGATGCCGCAGTTGTCGGCAACGCGGCCGGATCTGCTGCCAGCGCCGGTGGCTCTGCCGCGCGAACTTTCGGATTCCGAAGCCGGCGCACTGCTCGCTGCTGCGTCCGGCGCGTCACGGGTCGCGCTTCGGTGCCTCTTCGCCGGTGTTGCCCCGGACGAACTGCTTGCGTTGCGCGCCGGTGATGTCGATTCCGAGCGTGCCGAGCTGTGCATCGCGGGTGCGTCGGCCCGGCGTGTCGGCCTCACCGCCGAGGCCCTGGCCGATCTGCGTGCGGAAGACCCGGACGCGCCCTTGCTGCGCGCCGGCGGGGGCGGGCCATTTGACCCTGCGGCGCTCGACAGCTTGCTTCTGTGCCTTGCGCACGACGCCGGCGTGCAGGCGCCGCCGGAAGTCACCGCCGATGCGCTGCGCCACAGCTACCTGGCCCACTTGGCGCGGCAGGGGGTGCGCTTCGCAGACCTCGCGCAGCGCGTTGGCAGCTTGCCGGCCGAGCGGCTTGCTGCCTACAGCGCAATGGCGCCCGCCGGCGCCCGGCGTACGACCGAGCAGGTCGATTGGTCTTTCCCGGCGCAGCACTGACATGCCTCCGCGCGCCCCTGTGAAAGGCCGCACGCACGCCTGAGGCCGGTGCGGCGAGAATTCGCCGCATGATGCAAACGGCATGGCGCTGAGCAGGTGGCGCTGATCCTTCCCCTTGCAGCGGGCCTGCTCGCCGGCACGCTGCTGTTGCAACGCCAGGCAACGCTGCCTGCAATGCCGCTCGCGTTCGGGCTGACCGGGGTTGGCGTGCTTGCGGTGCTTCTGAGTCTGAATGTGCGGCTTGATCGCCGCGTCGCATGGGCTGTCGCCTGTGCAGCGGCCTTGTCCTTCGGTTACGGCAGCAGCGCGTTGCGCGCCAACGCCCGTTTGCAGGATCGTTTGGCGGCGTCACTTGAAGGGCAAGACCTTGGCGTAAGCGGCCACATTGTCGAAATGCCGCGCAAGGTGGATCACGGTGTCGGGTTCGTTTTCGAGACCGACAATCCACCGCCCGGTGTGCCCTCGCGCCTGCAATTGAGCTGGTACCGCACTGCGCACGACGCGGTGCCCGATCTGCGGGCCGGCCAGGCGTGGGCGCTCACGGTTCGCCTCAAGCGCCCGCACGGCAGTCTGAACCCGCACGGCAGCGATAGAGAGGCGCAGATGCTCGCGCAGCGCCTTGGCGCCAGCGGCTATGTGCGCGACACCAAAGACGCCGAACGCCTTCCGGATAGCGCAAACACGCCCATGATCCGGATTGAGCAATGGCGGCAGGCGATCCGCGATCGCTTCGAGCGAGCCTTGCCGGATTCACCCTGGCGTGCAGTGCTGGTCGCGCTGGCGATCGGCGACCAGGATGCGGTGAGCGCCGATCAGTGGTCACTGTTCTCGCGCAGCGGCATCACGCATCTGATCAGTATCTCTGGCCTGCATGTCACGATCTGGGCGCTGGTCGCCGGTGCGGCGATCGGCGCGCTGTGGCGGCGCTTGCCATGGCTGGTGTTGCGGGTGCCTGCCCAGTCTGCCGCGGCGCTGTTCGGCTTGTTGGCGGCGACGGCCTATGTTGCGCTCGCGGGCGCAGCCGTACCGGCGCAGCGTTCGCTGGTGATGCTCGCGGTTGTTGCGTTCGCGAACTTCGGCGGTCGCTCGGTGCGCCCGACGCTCGCGCTGGCTGCCGCGCTCGTCGCCGTATTGTTGTGGGATCCATGGTGCGTGCTGAGCAAGGGCACCTGGCTTTCTTTCATCGCGGTCGGGCTGCTGCTGTGGGCGGCAAGCCCGCGCGACGATACCGACCCGGCGTGGCGCCGATGGCTCGCGGCGCAATGGGCGATCGGGCTTGGCATGCTGCCGGCCTTGCTTGCGCTGACGGGGCAGATGTCCTGGGTGGCACCGCTGGCCAACCTGGTAGCCGTACCGCTGGTGACCTTCGTGCTGCTGCCGCTGGAATTCCTGTTCGTCCTGTTCGACTGGGCGCCGCTGCTTCAGCTTGCCGCGTGGCTGTTCGGCACCCTTGCCCAAGCGCTTGAATGGCTGGCGGCGCCGCAGTGGGCGGTGTGGCAACAGGCTGCAGCGCCATTGCCGCTGATCCTCGCCGCGTCAATTGCGGCCCTGTGGTTGCTCGCGCCGCGCGCCGCGCCGGGCCGTGGCGCAGCGGCGGTCATCCTGCTGGCGCTGCTGTGCTGGCATGCGCCGCACCCCCCACTTGGCAGCTTCGACATGACGATGCTGGACGTGGGGCAGGGGCTCGCCGTGCATGTGCGCACTGCGACACACGACCTGGTGTTCGACACCGGGCCGCGCTTTGGCACCAGCAGCGATGCGGGTCAGCGCATCGTGCTGCCCTACTTGCGCGGCGAGGGGGTCAATCGCCTCTCTGGTCTGGTGGTGAGTCACGACGATAGTGATCACGCTGGCGGCGCCGTTGCGGTGCTGGCTGCGGTCGAGGCTGATTGGCTGATGGGCTCGCTGCCCGCTGGGCATGTCTTGCGCACGGCCGTATTCAGGCCTTGTGCGCGGGGTGAACAGTGGATCTGGGACGGGGTGGCGTTCGAAGTGCTGCACCCGGCACCCGGGCGCGCCTTGGGCGGCAACCGCAACAGCTGTGTGATGCGTGTGCGGAGTGGAGCTCACTCGGTACTGCTGGCGGCGGATATCGAGCTGGCTTCCGAAGGCGAGTTGAACGAGGCCGGTCTGCTCGGCCCGGCGGACGTGGTGATCGCGCCGCATCACGGTAGCCGCAGTTCCTCGGGCGAGGCTTTTATCCATGCGCTGTCGCCGCGTTGGGTCCTGTACGCGGTCGGCTACCGCAGTCGGTTCGGTCATCCGCACCCCGAGGTGGCCGCGCGCTACCGTGAGGCCGGCGCGACTGATCTGCGCTCGGATCGCGATGGCGCAGTGCTGATGCGGGTGGCGCCAGACGGCGTTGGCACAACGCGCTGGCGCGAGCAGGCGCGGCGCTACTGGCACGCGGAAGCGCCGACGCCGCAGTGATAGACTGGATCTGACATCGCGCACAGACAGAGGTGACCGCATGCTTACAGGCATCAAGGCTTTGTTTGGTGGAGGCTCATCCACGGCAATGCGCGAAGCGACGGTGCGCTGCGCGAATCCTCAGGGTCTGCACCGGATGGCCTACACCGAGTGGGGCGACCCCGAGAATCCGGATGTTCTCCTGTGCGTGCATGGCCTGACCCGCAACGGGCGCGACTTCGATGCGCTCGCCGACGCGCTGTCCGCGGAATACCGCGTGATCTGCCCCGACGTGGTCGGGCGCGGCCGCAGCGATTGGTTGCCGGCAAACTCGGCTTATGGCCTGCCGCAATACGTGTCGGACATGATGGTGTTGCTCGCGCGCAGCGGCGCGGAGTCGGTGCACTGGGTCGGCACCTCGATGGGCGGCCTGATCGGCATGGCGATCGCTTCCCTGCCGGACTCTCCCATCACGCGGCTGGTGCTCAACGACGTGGGGCCGGTGATCACTGCCGCTTCATTGCAGCGTATCGGTGACTATGTCGGCAAGGCGCCGGTATTCCCCGATTTCGCGGCTGCTGAACACTATATCCGCGCGGTCAGCGCGCCCTTCGGCCCGCTCACCGATGCGCAATGGCAGCATCTGACGCAGACCTCGCTACGGGCGTGCGACGGCGGCTACGAGATGCGCTACGACCCGGCGATCGGCGATGTCTTCCGGGCTGCGCCGGTGCTTGAAGATGTGGATCTGTGGCCGATCTACGACGCGATCCGCTGCCCGACTTTGGTGTTGCGGGGCGCACGGTCGGATCTGCTGACACCGGAGACGCATCACGAAATGGGCCAGCGCGGGCCCAAGGCCAAGCTGCTGGAGGTGTCCGGTGTCGGCCACGCGCCGATGTTGATGGACGCCGCGCAGATCGCGCTGGTTCAGGATTTCCTGCTCACCACCTGAGTGGAGCGGCGCGGCGCCCGATCGCGCGGGCGCTACGGCGCGATCAGCTCACTTGCCGCTGTCCTTTTCGAGCTTCAGCGACGCGGAGTTGATGCAGTAGCGCAGCCCGGTGGGTTGCGGGCCGTCCTCGAACACATGACCCAGGTGCGCGCCGCAATTGCGGCAGAGCACTTCGGTGCGCACCATGCCGTAGCTGCGATCGTTGGCTGTCTCGATATTCTCGGCCGCTGCGGCGGTCGAAAAGCTTGGCCAGCCGCAGCCGGCATCGAACTTGTCTTCCGAACGGAACAACTCGCCGCCGCAGCAAACGCAGCGGTAATCGCCGGCGTCCCACACGTTCCAGTAAGCACCGGTGAAGGCGCGTTCGGTGCCTTTCTCACGCGTCACGTGATATTGCTGCGGGTCCAGCACCTCGCGCCATTCGGCGTCCGGGCGTTCGACTTTACGACTCATGTGCGCTGTCCTCCTGCGGGCAATCGTGCATGGATCGATCGACCGCAAAGCTGGGCGTCAGTTCAGTGCAGGTGGCGAGGTACCGCTTCGGCGCTCTCTTCCGGCAACTCGGCATGCACCGCTTCGCCGTCCGGCGACGGGTACATCGGTGCGCCGCAGTCGTCGCAGTATTCGAGCGGGAAGGTGGTGTCGAGCTGCATCACATCGGTCAGGCCGCAGGTGCGCAAGGCCGCTTCGATCTGCTGCGGGATCTCGCTGTTCTCATCTTCGGCGCCGAGCAGTGGCCACACCACGCCATGGATCACGTCGTCGGAGCTCTTGCGCGTGAAACCGATTCGGTATTCCTCCAACTGGCGGTCCTGAAACGGCGCGATCACCGCACGCAGTGTGTCCGGCGGCGTTTCGAGCGTGGTCGTGAGGAAGGCGACCGAGGCGCGCAGCGAGTAGGGGCGCGAATCGCGGTCTGCTTGACGGCTGGCGGCGAAGTAGGCATCCGGCAGCACGACTTCGAGTGCACAACCGGGCATCAGTGTCGTGACGACTGCGCCGCCCTGGGTGCGCCACTGCGCCAGCGCCTGCTCGCGATTGCCGTCGCGTTCCTGCCAGCGGAACAGCGCGGCACCGCGCGGAACGACCGCGGCGGCGAGGATGTAACGCACGTCGGAGAGGAACTTCGACGTCTCCGGAAGTGATTCGGTCGCGATATGCAGATTCTGCCCGGCGCCAGCCGCTTCGCCCAAGGCTGCGGCGAAGCGACGTGTTTCGCAGTAACCCTGCGGCAGCTGATCGGGCGAGAAGAGGAAATCCGCCATGCCGAGCTTCACGCCATCAGCGAGCACATGCGCTTGCAGATGCACGCGCAGGTTCGCCAGTTGCGCGGGTGGAATCGTCGCGGCGGCGATCGCGAAGCGCGACCAGGCCATCACCGGCGCAGCGATCAGCAGCACATCATGGTCGCCCGCAATGCCGGATTCGGCGCGCGACTCGATCAGATCGGCCAGCTCGTCGTAGGCATTGGCCTGTGTGGCGTAGAGATGATCCAGCGCACTGTTGAGGGTGTCCTCATCACCTTCGTCGAGCAGTTTTTCAACTTGTTCGGCGAGGCGGGTTTCCCAGAAGCTGTCTTCTGCGCGACTGCCGGATTCGGCAAGCCCGACGGCGAGCCAGGTGAGATTCTCGGCGTCGCGGGAGAGGCCGCTACGGCGGCCGAAGCGGGAGCGTTTCATGACAGGTGTTCCTGCGCGGAATGGCCGCGGATTATACCGTGTCAGGCAGGCTTACCTGTGCCGCGGCATGCTGTGGCCCGCTTTCGCTGTACGGCACCACGCCAAGCAGCGGCGCGGGCAACCGCGCCGCGAGTGCCGCGAGGTTCTCGTCGAAGCGATTCATGCGTGGCGCAAGCGTGTTCGCGACCCAGCCGGCGAGGCGAAGCCCGCGTGCTGCGATGGCCTCGGCCGTCAGCAGCGCGTGGTTGATACAACCCAGGCGCATGCCTACCACCAGGATCACCGGCAGGCGCATTGCCACGGCGAGGTCGGCCGTGTCGAGGCGGTCGTCCAGCGGCACGCGGAAACCGCCGACACCCTCGACCAGCACGCAGTCGGCGCGCTGCGCCAAGCGTTCGAAGCCGGCAACAAGTGGTGGCACGTCCAGTGCGATGTTTTCGGCGGCGGCGGCGATGTGGGGTGCTACCGCTTCACGAAGGCAAAGTGGGTTGATCTCTTCCAGCGTGAAGCCGGGCGACGACGCGCTCTGCAGGCGGCGCGCATCCTCGTTCGACCATGCCCCATCAATCTCCTCGGCGCCCGCCGCGATCGGCTTGTAGCCGACGGCACTTAGCCCGGCAGCGCGGGCCGCATGCAGCAACGTGCAGCTGACGAAGGTCTTGCCGATCTCGGTGTCGGTGCCGGTGATGAAGTAGTAGTGCATTAGCGTATGGCCTCGAACATCAGAACATCGTAGCGCGCCGGCAGGCCGGCCGCTTCGCGGTGTACTTCGTAAGCGTCACAAAGGCGTCGCCAGGCGTGCCGCCCGAGCATGCCGCGGCGGCGGCTATCGCCCAGCGTGTGGGCGCCAACGCCGCGTATGTCGCGCAGCAGGCTGGCGAAATCCGGCGCAAAGCCGGCTTGTACGCGGCGCGCGAAGCGCACCGAATGGAAACCTGCGCGGATGAGCGCAGCCTGCACGGCATCCGGGGGCTGGAAGCCGCGCACATGCTCGGCGCTATCGATTTCTGCGAAGACGGCGCGCAGTTCGCGCAGCGTATCCGGCCCCAGCGTCGCCACTTGCAGCACGCCACCGGGCGCAAGTACGCGTGCGGCTTCCGCGGCCGCCGTGTTGGCATTGCACCACTGCCAGGCGAGGCTGGACCAGTAGCGTCCGACGCTGGCGTTGCGCAGCGGCAGGCGTTCCAGATCGCCCACGATACCCAACTCGCCACGCTGCAATGCGCGCCGCGCCATGGTGTCGGCCAGATCGAGCCCGATCACCTTTGCGCCGTCGGTCTGCAGGGCTGCGCTGGCGTAGCCGGTGCCGCAGCCGGCGTCCAGCGTCGGCAGGCTCGTCGGCGCTGGCTTGGTCACCCAGCCGAACAGGTCGGCGACGATCGCGCGCTGCACCTCCGCGTGGTGGTCGTAGTGCTCGGCGGCGGCGGCGAAGGCGTCGCGGATGCGGCGTCGCTGGTCGCCCGCCGGCACGATCAGTGAATCAGGCATCCGGCAAGCTTCCCAGGAATTGCATCAGCGCGTCGGCAACCTGATGCGCTTGCGTGACATGCGGTGCATGTCCGCACTGCGGCAATACAATCAGCCGCGCATTGGGCAAGTGATCGACAAGCCATGTGGCCGCCCGCAGCGGCATCAAGGCATCGTTCTCGCCATGCAGCAGCAGGGTTGGAACCCTGATCTGCCCGACGCATGTGCGCAGGTCTGCGTTGATCAGCGCAGACAGCGCAGGCGAAAGCTTGGTTGCATCGGTTTCAAGGGCCGGTTCGAGCAGGGCTTGTGCGGCACTGCGCTGGCTGTCGCCCAGCGTCTGCAGCGCGAGGAAGCGCTTCAGGGTGCGCGCCGGATGTTCCGCCACGCCCGAGCGGAATGTCGAGACCGTGCCGGCATCCAGCCCGTGCGGCCAGTCCGCCGAGGCGACGAAACGCGGGCTCGCGCCGATCAGCACCAAGGCACGCGGTCGTGCGCCTGCTGCGACGGCAGCCAGCGCGAGCATCGCGCCGAGTGACCAGCCGAGCAGCACTTCGCCGGACGATACCTGCTTGGCGAGTTCGCTCGACCACGTTTCGAAATCGCCGGACCCGGGCGCCGTGAGCGCCAGGGCGGATAGCTCGCAACAGTCCGCCAAGGCGCTGCGCAGCGGATCGAAGGCGGTTGGGCCGAAGCCCCAGCCGTGCCAGGCCTGAACACGCTTTGTCATGGGACGAGACGGCGGTTGATGGAAACGGCCAGCGCATCCACCTGCTCGACCGTATGCGCGGCCGACAGCGACACCCGCAGCCGCGCGGTACCCGCAGGCACCGTGGGCGGGCGTATCGCCGGCACCCAGAGCCCATCCTCAAACAGTTGCGCGGCCAGGGCGACGGCGGCGTCATTCGCGCCGACGAGCACCGGCTGAATTGGCGTGGTGGATGCCATCAGGCGCTCAGGGTGATCGAGCCCACTGCGCAGTCGTGCAACGAGTTCGGCGACGTGGGCGCGTCGCCCATCGCCGGCTTCGATCAGATCGATAGCTGCGCAGATGGTTTCAGCCAGCAGAGGCGGTGCGCCGGTTGTGAAAATGTAGGTGCGCGCCTTCTGCATCAACCATTCGACGACCTGCGTGGCCCCCGCGACGAACGCACCGTAGACGCCCGCGGCTTTGCCCAGCGTGCCGACGTACAGCACCCGCGGCGAGCGGATGCCGTAGTGCTGCAGGGCGCCGCGGCCTTGCGGGCCGAGTACGCCAAAACCATGTGCGTCATCGACGACGAGCCAGGCATCGAAGCGCTCGGCGAGCGCGAACAGCGCGGGCAAGGGCGCAATGTCGCCGTCCATGCTGAAGACGCTATCGGTCAGGATCAGCTTCCGCGGCGCGCTGCTCTCGGCGAGCATGCGTTCGAGTGTGGCAATGTCACCGTGCGGATAGCGTCGCAAATCGGCGCGGCTGAGCAGAGAGCCATCCACCAGCGAGGCGTGGTTCAGCCGATCCGCGAATACCGCATCGCCGCGGCCGACCAGCGCCGCGACAATGCCGCTGTTGACCATGTAGCCGGTGGAGAACAGCAGCGCGGCATCGCAACCGACAAACTCGGCCAGCCTGCGCTCCGCGTGTTCGTGCGCCGCAAAGTGCCCGCTCACCAGATGCGATGCGCCGGCACCCATGCCCCAGCCTTTTGCGCCGGCGATCGCTGCTTCGACGAGCGCTGGATGATCGGCCAGACCGAGGTAGTCGTTTGCGCAGAAGTTGATCACACGGCGGCCGTCGATGACGACTTCGGCGCCGTGGCGTTCGTCGATCGTGCGGCGGCGCCGGCGCAGCCCGGCCGCGTCCAGTGCTGCGAATTCGCTATCGAGGCTGTCCCAGATCGCCATGCTTCAGGCCGCCAGCGTGGCGTCGATGGCCTCGCCGGTGCGCTGCACCAGGAACGTGGCATCGGCGTCGTCGAAGATATAGGGCGGCATCCAATAGACCGTATGGCCGATCGGACGCAGCAGTACTTCGCGCGCAAGGCCGGCAGCGAAGATCTTGCGCGAGAGCTGAGGATCGTCGCTGTCGATGTCGAAGGCCCAGATCATGCCGGTGCGGCGGAAGTTTCGGACACGACTGTGCTGCTGCAGCGGGGCCGCGGCACGCGTGAGTGACGCAGCACGTTCGACGTTGCCGGCGAGCACCTGGTCGGCCTCGAAGATGTCCAGCGTGGCTAGCGCCGCGGTGCAGGCGAGCGGATTGCCGGTGTAGGAATGCGAATGCAGGAAGCCGCGCGTCGTTGCGTCGTCGTAGAAGGCGCGATAGATCGTGTCGGTCGTCAGCACGATCGAGAGCGGCAGGTAGCCGCCGGAGATGCCCTTCGACAAGCACAGGAAGTCCGGTTGGATACCGGCCTGCTCGCAGGCGAAGAAAGTACCGGTGCGGCCGCAGCCGACGGCGATTTCATCCGCGATCAGGTGCACCTGATGACGGTCGCAAGCGGCACGCGCACGGCGCAGGTATTCCGCGTCGTACATCGCCATGCCAGTTGCGCACTGAACCAGGGGTTCGACAATCAGCGCGGCGGTGTGGTCCGCGTGTTCGGCGAGCCAGGCATCCAGTGCGTCGGCCGCGTCGCTGGCGGCGGGCACGCGGGAGGCTTCGTCAGCGACGGCCGGGCTGGGTACGGTGGCCGATTGCCGCACCAGCGGCGCGTACGCATCGCGGAAAAGGTCGATGTCCGTCACCGACAGCGCACCGGCGGTCTCACCGTGGTAGCTGCCGGCGAGGCTCAGGAAGCGGTTCTTGTCCGGACGGCCGCTGTTGCGCCAGAAGTGCGCGCTCATCTTCAACGCGATCTCGGTCGCCGAGGCGCCGTCGGAGGCATAGAACGCGTGGCCCAGCGCGTTGCCCGTGAGCGCACGCAGGCGCTCGGAGAGTTCGACCACCGGGCGATGCGTGAAGCCGGCCAGCATCGCGTGCTCCAGCGTGCCGAGTTGGCGCTGCAGCGCGGCGTTGATGCGCGGGTTGCAATGGCCGAACAGGTTCACCCACCAGGAACTGACCGCGTCGAAATAGCGGCGCCCCGCAGTGTCGTACAGCCACAGGCCTTCGCCGCGTTCCAGCGGAATCAGCGGGAAGCGTTCGTGGTGTTTCATCTGCGTGCACGGATGCCACACGGCGTCCAGTGAGCGTTGCAGGAGATCGTTGCTATGCATCAGCGGGAGGGCAGCGAACTGCCACGGAACAGCGAGGAAGGATCTGCATGTTTCCGCACGCCTCGCAGTGTGTCAAATTGCCCTGCGTGAGATCGGGGGCAACTCGTTGGGGCGCTATCATGCTGTTCCGGCAAGTTTCTCCAATGCTTCGATGCTGATTCTTCTGTCACCCGCCAAATCCCTCGATTTCGACACACCACCCCATACTTCGATCGCGTCACGGCCCGGCTTCCTGGACCATTCGGCGCCGCTGATCGACTTACTGCGCGAGCGTTCGCCCGCGCAAATTGCGACGCTGATGACTTTGTCAGACAAACTTGCGGCGCTGAACGCCGCGCGCTACGTCGAATGGACCCTGGAGCACGAGCGACCGGTGGCCAAGCAGGCCGTGCTGGCGTTTGATGGCGACGTCTACGACGGCTTGCACGCGAAGTCCATACCGGCCGAAAAACTTGAGGGTTACCTGCAGGCGCACCTCGGCATCCTGTCCGGGTTGTACGGGCTGCTGCGCCCGCTCGACCTGATCCGGCCCTATCGTCTGGAAATGGGGACTCGACTAGAGAGCCCGCGCGGCAAAGATCTTTACGCTTACTGGGGCACAGTGATTGCGGATGCGATCGAGCGCCGTCTCGATACGCTGATGGAAGAGGGCGAGTCGCGCGAGGTCGTCAACCTGGCATCGAACGAGTACTCGAAGGCGGCCCGCCTCGGCAGCCTGCGTGCCCGCGTCGTGACGCCTGTGTTTCAGGAATTCCGCAATGGCCAGTACAAGATCGTCAGCTTCAGTGCAAAGCGTGCGCGCGGCGCGATGACGCGCTTCGCGATCGACCACAACATCACCGAGGCCGAATCGCTGAAGGCCTTTGATCATGACGGTTACGCCTTCGACGCGAAAGCCTCGGATGCAGACACCTGGTATTTCCGCCGCCGTGCGGCATGAGGATCATTCGATGAGCGTGTGTATCAGCAGCAACTTCGACAGTGGATCCATCGATATCGTCGATGCGTCGAACCTGAACAATGTGCGCTTGCGTATCCGTGACGATCACGGTTCAAGCGAGTTTCTCCAGTGGTTCCACTTCCGCATCTCCGGCGCAGCGGGGCAGCCGCTCACGCTGCGCTTCGAGAACGCGGGCAAATGCTCCTACCCGGAAGGCTGGCGCGGCTATCGTGCCGTGGCCTCGTACAACCGGAGTGATTGGTTCCGCATTCCGGACTGCTCCTACGATGGTGAAGTCCTGACCGTTTCGCTGACGCCGGAGCGGGACGTGATCTGGCTTGCGTACTTCGAGCCTTACTCGCAGGAGCGGCATCTCTCGGTGCTCGGCCGCGCGGCCGTGTCGCCCGGCATACGCGTCGCTCGCCTGGGTGCCAGCCTGCAAGGGCGCGATATCGACGTCATCGAGATCGGCGACGGCCCGCGGCCGCTGTGGGTCGTGGCGCGCCAGCATCCGGGCGAGAGCATGGCCGAATGGTTTGCCGAAGGCATGCTCGAGCGCCTGCTCGATGCCTCTGATCCGGTCGCGCGCGAGATTCGGCAGCGTGCAACGGTTCGGCTGGTGCCCAACATCAACCCCGACGGTGCCTGGCTTGGCAACCTGCGTTCCAATGCAGCGGGCGTCAACCTAAACCGCGAATGGCATGCGCCGACTGCAAGCCGCAGCCCGGAAGTGCAAGCGGTGCAGGCGGGCATGGCGGAAAGTGGTGTCGACCTGTTCCTCGATATCCACGGCGATGAGACCTTGCCCTACGTGTTCATCGACGGTTCGCACATGGTGCCGGGTTACGGTGCGGTCAACGCGGCCCTGCAGGCGCAGTTCCTGGCCGATCTGGCCGCTGCGTCACCAGACTTCCAGCAGCGCCACGGCTATACCGACGACCGCTTCCAGGATGAATTGCTGACGCTCGCCTCGAAGTGGGTCGCGCATCGCTTCGGCTGCGTCTCGCTGACACTTGAAATGCCGTTCAAGGACAACGATGACGCGCCAGATCCGGCGGTCGGCTGGAACGGTGAGCGTAGCAAGCGACTCGGCGGCGCAATGCTGCAACCGGTGCTGGCGCATCTGCGCCGACTGGATCAGAAATAACTGCTTGAAATGGGCGGCCTGCACGGACGGTGGCCGCCCGCCTGACGCGCAATCATCAAAATCCTTGGATTTTGCAAGAGCGGGGCGGAAAATGAAAAACGCCCGCATCGCTGCGGGCGTTTCTTGAAACTTGGCTCCTCGACCTGGGCTCGAACCAGGGACCTACGGATTAACAGTCCGGCGCTCTACCGACTGAGCTATCGAGGAACAGAAGCCGCCATGTTAGACATGCTTCGCAACCTTGTCAACATGATTTTTCGTCTTTTCGCTTAGAAGCGTGATTTGCCTTGCTGTAATATTCCAATGTGATTAACCGTTGCGGGCCGTACGGCCCGGCAGGAGTCAAGCTTGGACCGGTTCTCGGTGTTTTGTCGCACGGAAGCGGGCGACCGCATGATGGCGGAGCCAAAAGGTTCCGGGGATCGTTTGACGCGCAGCGTGCTCGAGGCTGTTGATGGGTTCTCGACCGTTGGCGAACTGGTTACGCGCCTCAAAGATGGTAAATCGGTTCAGCGTGCGCTGACCGAGCTTGAGCGCGCAGGGTTGATCGAGACGCTCGATGCGCGGATGGCACGCGTCGCGGAGCAGGAAGCGCGCTGGCTGCGGGGGGATGAAGCGCCGGCGCGAGTGGAACCGCGCGAGATTGCGCCATCGGGACCGCTGGCAGCCGAGCCGTCGCCCAGCGCAGCCGATAAGCGGAAACAGTCGGCAGAGAACCGTCGTCTGGAGCGTGCTCTGGGGTCCGGCTCTCAGGCCTCGATTTTCGACAAAATTCGCGTTTTCTTTGCCACCTTGGGGCATCGGGCTGTGAGTGGTGGCGGCAAGGGTGGCGACAAGATCCGCCGCGGTCTGATCGTTATCGTCGCACTTCTTGTTGTTGGCGGAATCGGCGCTGCCGTCGCCGCGCTGGCCTGGCAGGCTTCGACCTTGCGGCAACGTGTCGAGCAAGATGCGGCTGCCTGGTTGGGCGAGCCGGTCAAAGTTGGACGAGTGGGCGTGGCGTTTCATCCTTGGCCGGTCTTTGAGCTTGGCGACATCCAGATCGGAGAGGGCGGGACCTCCCGCATTGATCGCGCCTTTGGCGGGCCGGACTGGTTCCGGTGGGTGACTTCGCAGCCGCAACGTTTGCATGTCGCACTGAAGGGCGGCAGCTTGCAGCCGTCGCTGCTGGCGCGCCTCTCCGGGCTTGATACCCCTGGGCGCGTTTGGCGCTTGAAGGAGATTCAGGTTGATGAGATGTCGGTGCCAGTCGGCAAAACGGTACTGACTGATCTGGCGGGCTCATTTGTGTTCTCGGGCGACGGGAAGTGGGAGTCTGCGCGTCTGAAACCGAAAGAGCCGGCGGTAACTTATGAATTGTTGGTGCAGGATGGCGGCATCCTTGCAAGCGTGATTGCACCCGAATGGAAGTACGGTGAGACGAAGCTGGATAACGTGCTGATTTCGGGGCGAATGGGTTTGAGCGGTATGGATGACGCCCAGTTTTCGGCCAACTGGTTGGGGGGGGCCATCAAGGGCGTCGTGAGCCTGGACTTGCTGAGCCGCGTGGCCGTGAAGGGCCAGTTCAAACTCGATGCGCTGAACTTTGATCAACTTGTCGCGCTGATGGGTACGCCGGCACTGGTGAGCGGTCGGGTCTCCGGGCCAATGGCGATGAGTGCTGAAGTCGATAATCTGGAGGACTTGGCAAACGCTTCGAAGTGGGTGGGCAGTTTCTCGGTTGCTGACGGTTCGATCAATCGGATCGACCTTGTCGAAGCGATGCGCCGCTCGGGTAATGCGCCGATTTCGGGCGGTGTCACGCGCTTCAATATCATGGAGGGTGCTGTTGTTCGCGAGCCTGCCAAAGGCGTTCGGGTGGAGATTCGACGCCTGGATGCCGGCGCGCTGAGCGCCTCGGGGAGGATTCAGGTTGATGCCGAAGGCGTCGTGCGCGGCGCGCTTCGCAGCGAGGTCAAGACACCTGTCGAGCGCATCGTTCGTCTGTTCTCGGTAGAGGGTACGCTAAAGACCATGCAGCTCAGGCCGCAAGGCGAGTAGTGGAACAGGTGTTGCGGTAATAAAAAACGCCGGTCATTGACCGGCGTTTTTTTGCAGACCTGGCTTTAGCCGCGCCGCATGGCATCGAAGAAATCGTTGTTGGTCTTCGTTGCCTTGATCTTGTCGAGCAGGAATTCCATCGCCTCGATTTCATCCATGCCGTACAGCAGCTTCCGCAGGATCCAGACTTTCTGCAGGATGGCAGGTTCAATCAGCAGCTCTTCGCGGCGAGTGCCCGAGCGATTAACGTTGATCGCTGGATAGACACGCTTTTCGGCCATGCGGCGATCCAGATGGATCTCCATGTTGCCGGTGCCCTTGAATTCCTCGTAGATCACATCGTCCATGCGCGAGCCGGTATCGATCAGCGCGCTGGCGATGATGGTCAGCGAGCCGCCTTCTTCGATATTGCGTGCCGCACCGAAGAAGCGCTTGGGCTTCTGTAGCGCGTTGGCGTCGACGCCGCCGGTGAGTACCTTGCCCGATGCCGGCACGACGGTGTTGTAGGCGCGGGCCAGTCGGGTTAGCGAGTCGAGCAGGATCACGACGTCGCGTTTGTGCTCGACCAGGCGCTTCGCTTTCTCGATCACCATTTCCGCGACCTGCACATGGCGCGTCGCCGGTTCGTCGAAGGTTGAAGCAACTACTTCACCCTTCACCGAGCGCTGCATTTCCGTCACTTCTTCAGGGCGCTCGTCGATCAGCAGCACGATTACGACGACATCCGGGTGGTTCGTCGTAATGGCGTGCGCAATGTGTTGCAGCATCACCGTCTTGCCGGACTTCGGCGGTGCGACGAGCAGGCCGCGTTGTCCCTTGCCGATCGGCGCGATCATGTCAATCACGCGACTTGTGACGTTCTCTTCCGCACGGATCTCGCGCTCGAGTTTGAGGCACTGATTCGGATGCAGCGGCGTCAGGTTCTCGAACAGGATCTTGTGCTTCGAGGCTTCCGGCGACTCGAAGTTGACCTTGTCGACCTTGACCAAGGCGAAGTAACGCTCGCCGTCCTTCGGTGTCCGGATTTCGCCTTCAATCGTGTCGCCAGTGTGAAGATTGAATCGGCGGATCTGCGAGGGCGACACGTAGATATCGTCGGTGCCGGCCAGATACGAGGTGTCGGGAGAGCGCAGGAACCCGAAACCATCCGGCAGTACTTCCAGCACACCGTCGCCGAATATCGGCTCACCTTTTTTTGCCCGGTTGCGTAGCAGGGCAAATACCAGTTCTTGTTTGCGCAGGCGGTTGGCGCCGTCGATCTCGTTGGCATGCGCCATTTCGAGCAACTGGCTGACGTGGAGTGACTTGAGCTCCGAGAGGTGCATGGAAATACCTGACCGGCGAGACTGAGCGCCGTTTGAAGTCGTGAATACGACGGGATGGGAAGGGAGTGTTGATTGAAAACGGCGCGCCGGGCGGCGCGCCGAAGCAGTTATGACGGCAATCTAGCTGTATTACAGGTTGCTGTCAATGAACGCCGTCAATTGCGATTTCGAGAGTGCGCCGACCTTGGTCGCCTCGACACTGCCGCCCTTGAACAGCATCAGGGTCGGTATGCCGCGGATGCCGTACTTGGCAGGCGTCTCGGCGTTTTCGTCAATGTTGAGCTTGGTTACGACGAGTTTGCCGGCGTAGTCCTTGGCGATCTCATCGAGAATCGGAGCGATGCTCTTGCAGGGGCCGCACCACTCTGCCCAGTAATCGACCAGAACAGGGGTCTGCGCTTGCAGGACGTCCTGCTCGAAAGATGCGTCGGTGACGTGAAGGATGTGTTCGCTCATGATTCCTCGCTGTTTGAAACAGCCCCAATCACACTAATCCGCTGTGGGGGATGGCCTTATGGCTGGATCGTGGGGCGGAAGCCGGGTTACCGCCCGGGCAAGCGTCGAATGCTACTAAAAAAAGAGCGTTGTGGCGCGTACTTTGCCGGATCGTGAAACGCGTTGTGTCGGGTCACCGGGAAGCTCCGGTATCATTGCGCCTTGCGGTGAAACACGCCCCAACCGCCGATGGAGAGACAAGAAATGACTTATGTGGTGACTGAAGCCTGTATCAAGTGCAAATACACGGACTGCGTGGATGTTTGCCCGGTCGACTGTTTTCGCGAAGGCCCCAACTTCCTGGTGATTGACCCGGATGAGTGCATCGATTGCACCTTGTGCGTAGCCGAGTGTCCGGTCGAAGCCATTTACGCGGAGGACGACGTGCCGGCCGATCAGCAGTCCTTCGTCGCGCTCAATGCAGAGTTGTCCAAGCTTTGGAAACCGATCGTCGAGCGTAAGGATCCTCTGCCCGATGCCGACGAGTGGGCGAAGGTGAAGGGCAAGCTTGGCGATCTGCAGCGCTGAGCCGGCTATCGAGCAAAGCAAGAGCGGGCGACCTTCGGGTCGCCCGTTGTTTTTCTGGTAGGTGAAAAGGGGTATTCACAGCGCGGCCAACCATACGGTAGAGTATGGAGATGGCCCTGCCGCCGTTCGACTACCACGCCGCCTACTTAGTGACGCGGGCTCACCACGAGGAGTGAATGATGCTGGTAAGTGAAATTCTGGCGATCAAAGGCAAGGTGCTCTACACCGTCGCACCGACGAAAGCGTTGGCTGAGGCGGTGTCGGTGATGAGTGAGCAGGACGTGGGGTCGCTTGTCGTCTTCGACCACGGACGTATGGTTGGCATGCTGACCTTTCGCGAAGTGCTCAAGGCGCTGACGACTGCGGGAGCGGGCTGGGGGGCGTTGACCGTTGCAGACGTGATGCTGCGTGATCCGCGCTCAGCCGAGATCGGGATGGAGATGGACGAGTTGCGTCGCGTGATGATCGATAACCATCAGCGTTACCTTCCCGTAATGGATGGCACAACCTTGATGGGTGTCGTGTCGTTCCACGATGTGGCCAAAGCGGTGCTTGAGGAGCAGGGCTTCGAGAACAAGATGCTCAAGAACTACATCCGTAACTGGCCTGCCGAGGCGGACGACGAGTAGCTTGCTGGCGACACTGGGCGGCGTACTGGGGGTATGACCAGGCGGGTCAGCGTCCGACGCATGTTCAGGCAAACATAAGAGACAACACCGGGGGTATGGAGATGGAGAAGGTCTGGCTGAAGAGCTATCCCGCAGGCGTGCCGGCGGATGTCGATCTGGCCCAATATGGCGCGATCGGTGACCTGTTTGCTGAGGGCGTGAGGAAGTTCGGTTCGCGGGCAGCCTATGTGAACATGGACAAGGCGATCAGTTATGACGAACTTGATCGTTTGAGCGCCGCGTTTGCTGCATTCCTACAGCAGGATCTCAAATTGCCGAAGGGCGCCCGCGTCGCGCTGATGATGCCCAACTTGCTGCAGTACCCGGTATGTCTATGGGGGGCATTGCGGGCCGGCTACGTAGTGGTCAATTGCAATCCGCTCTATACGCCGCGCGAGTTGGAACATCAGCTCAAGGACTCGGGCGCTGACGTGATCGTCATCCTTGAGAATTTTGCCTCGACCTTGCAGGAGGTGCTTGGCCACACGCCGGTCAAGCATGTGGTCGTCACGCGCATCGGCGACATGCTGGGCGGGCTTAAAGGGGCGCTTGTCAGCTTTGTGGTCAAGCGCGTAAAGAAAATGGTGCCCGCTTGGAATATCCCGGGGCATATTGCTTTCAAGCAGGCGATGGCGCGCGGACAGGGCCGCAAGCTGGAGCACGTGAAGGTAACGCAGGACGATATCGCGTTCCTTCAGTACACGGGCGGAACGACCGGCGTTTCGAAGGGCGCGGTACTGACGCACCGGAACATCATCGCCAACCTTCAGCAGGCGCATGCGTGGATCAAGCCCTTCTTGAAGGAAGGCGAAGAGGTCATCGTGACCGCTTTGCCGCTTTATCACATCTTCTCGCTGACCGCGAACTGCCTGACCTTCTTCAAGGTTGGCGCGACCAACGTGTTGATCACGAACCCGCGCGATATCCCGGGTTTCGTGAAGGAGCTGCAAAAGCATCCGTTCACCGCCATCACCGGCGTCAACACCTTGTTCAATGCACTACTCAACCATCCGGAGTTCGTGAAGCTCGACTTCTCTCAGCTTCGCTGTGCGCTCGGCGGCGGAATGGCCGTGCAGCGCGCGGTTGCCGACAAATGGCGTGCATTGACCGGTAGGCCCTTGGTCGAAGCCTACGGTTTGACCGAGACTTCGCCGGCCGTGACGATCAACCCGTTGGACTTGCCCGCTTTCAATGGCGCAATCGGCTTGCCGGTGCCGTCGACCGAGATTTCGATTCGCGACGAAGACGGCCGCGAACTCGGGATCGGCGAATCCGGCGAACTGTGTGTGCGTGGCCCGCAGGTGATGGCCGGTTATTACAACCGGCCGGATGAGACCGCCAAGGTCATGACTGCCGATGGTTTCCTCAAGACGGGCGACGTGGCGGTAGTGGACGAAAAGGGCTTTGTCCGTATTGTCGATCGCAAGAAAGACATGATTCTCGTGTCGGGTTTCAACGTCTATCCGAACGAGGTCGAAGATGTCGTCGCTTCCCATCCCGGCGTGATGGAGGTTGCCGCGATCGGGGTGGTGGACGAGAAGTCCGGCGAAGCGGTCAAGGTGTTCGTCGTGAAGAAGGATCCCAACCTGACCGCCGAGGCGGTGATCGCGCACTGCCGTGAAAAGCTGACAGGCTACAAGGTGCCCAAGTTGGTGGAGTTTCGTACCGAACTGCCCAAGACCAACGTCGGCAAGATTCTGCGTCGAGCGCTGCGCGATGAAGCGAAGAAAGCCGCGTGAGGCAGATTTAATACAGTGAAAACAAGCCGCGGTGTCGGATGTTGTCTGTCAATCCCGATGTCATTGAAATTGCATGGGAAATCGCGCCATTTCGACACCCTGTGGCGTTCCGCTGTGCGCGTTGAATCACGTAGTGGTTTGATTTTTTGTAGGAATTTGTCTGACTTTGATGGTGATCGCAGCCCGATTTTTCGCAAAGAGGCCCTTGAGCTTTCAGGGATTGTGTGCTGCAATTGAATCGTCGTTCCGTTTCCGTTGGCTTAACAGATCCATGCTCGCTTCTACGTATTTCTTCGACTTCCTGTCGGCTGCCGCTGTAGCGGTAGTAGTACGCGTAGTAAGCGTAGGTGCTAGCGCGCCGTAGCAGGGGTCCTAAGGTCAACAGGATTTCAACCCCGCCGGCGTGCAGCTGGCGGGGTTTTTTCTTTGCGGAATCGCAAACCCAGCCAGCCAGCAGCCGGGTCATCTCACAGGAGAGACCTCATGGAAATGACTGGCGCACAACTGCTGGTCCGTCTGCTCGAAGCTCAGGGCGTCGATACGATCGCTGGTATCCCCGGCGGCGCGGCCTTGCCGCTCTACGATGCGCTGGCGTCTGCCGGCACCATCCGTCATGTGTTGGCACGGCATGAGCAGGGGGCTGGCTTCATTGCGCAGGGCATGGCCCGCGCAAGCGGCAAACCTGGCGTTTGCCTCGCGTCAAGTGGGCCCGGAGCGACCAACCTGGTGACTGCGATTGCCGACGCAAAACTCGATTCGATTCCGCTGGTCTGCATCACCGGCCAAGTGCCGCTTTCGATGATTGGCACCGACGCCTTTCAGGAGGTCGATACCTACGGCCTATCGATCCCGGTCACGAAGCACAACTACCTCGTCCGCCGCGCGGAGGATTTGCCCGAGGTGATCAGCGATGCCTTCCGCATCGCGCAATCGGGCCGCCCGGGGCCGGTTTGGGTCGATATTCCCAAGGATGTGCAGACGCAACGCGTCGCGGCGCCGGCGGTGAGTGCCTGCGTGCCGGATCAAACCCCCGAGGTTCGCGAAGAGGCGGTGCAGCGGGCGGCTGAGATGATCAACCGCGCGGAGCGCCCGGTGCTTTACCTCGGTGGTGGCGTGATCGCCTCCGGCGCATCGCACCTCGCGACCACGCTCGCCGAACAGGCCGGTTTGCCGACCACGATGACGCTGATGGCGCTCGGAGCGATGCCGGTCGACCACCCGCTGTCGATCGGCATGCTTGGCATGCATGGCGCGCGCTACACGAACTACGTGTTGCAGGAGGCGGATCTGCTGATCTGCGTTGGCGCGCGCTTTGATGACCGCGCTATCGGCAGGGCGGCCCAGTTCTGCCCCGAAGCGAAGATCATCCACATCGATATCGATGCCTCGGAGATCGACAAGATCAAAACAGCACACATTGGTATCCAGGGCGATGTCACGGCGGTGCTGGAACGCCTGCTGCCGCATGTTCAGGTGCAACTGCGCAAGAAGTGGTTGTCACGGGTGAACAGCCTGCGCTCATCGCATCCGCTACAGATGCCGGGGCTGGATGATCCGCGCAGCCATTACGGGCTCGTTAGCGCGGTGGCGGCCTGCCTGGATGACGAGGCAATCATCACGACCGACGTCGGCCAGCACCAGATGTGGGTGGCGCAGGCTTATCCGTTCCGCCGGCCGCGCCAATGGCTGACATCGGGCGGGCTTGGTACGATGGGCTTCGGCTTGCCGGCGGCGATCGGGGCTGCGCTTGCGGAGCCGAGCCGAAAGGTTGTGTGCTTCTCGGGTGATGGCAGTCTGCAGATGAACATCCAGGAAATGGCTACTGCCGCCGACGAAGGCGTCGACGTGAAGATCATCCTGATGAACAACCAGTCGCTGGGTTTGGTGCATCAGCAGCAGGATATGTTCTACGGCAAGCGGATCTTTGCGGCGGATTACAAGCGGCCGACCGACTTCATCCAGATTGCCCAGGGCTTCGGGCTTGAGGCGGTGGATCTGGATCGCAGCGCGCACCCACGTGCAACCCTGGCTGAAGCCTTGGCATCGAAGGGGCCAGCCCTGATCCACTGCTCGATCGACGTCAATCAGAAGGTCTTTCCAATGGTCCCTCCGGGGGCCGCCAACATCGAAATGATCGGCGGGTGAGCCATGAATGAAACGAAAGATACGCATGACTCAGTGGGCAAGAAGAAAGCCGTGCTGGAACTCGCGGTGCGCAATCACCCCGGCGTCATGACCCATGTTTGCGGGCTGTTCGCGCGCCGTGCCTTCAACGTTGAAGGCATCCTCTGCATGCCCGTCGGCGATGGCGCTGAAAGCCGCATCTGGCTGCTGGTGCACGACGATGCGCGCCTGGCACAGATGACGCTCCAGGTCGAAAAGCTGGAAGACGTGCTCGATGTCCGGCGGCATGGCGCCGATCACGCTGTGTTCGAACGCCTTGAGACTTTCTTTCATTGACGCGCAGGAGCGCCGACCGACTCGTCAGCCTTGAATGCGGCTGGCGAGTTGCCCGCAGGGGAGGTGCTAAACTCCGGCCTCCCCAGCGCGTCTATTCATACCCAACAATATGTCCGGCAGCACTCTTGGCACTCTCTTTACGGTCACCTCATTTGGCGAATCGCACGGGCCGGCAATCGGTTGCGTGGTGGATGGCTGCCCGCCCGGGCTTGAACTGAGCGAGGCGGATATCCAGATTGAACTGGACCGGCGCAAGCCTGGCACGTCGCGCCACGTCACGCAGCGCAAGGAACCGGATTCGGTCGAGATCCTCTCCGGCGTGTTCGAAGGCAAGACCACCGGCCATCCGATCGCGCTGCTGATCCGCAACACCGATCAGCGCAGCCAGGACTATTCGAAGATTTCGCAGACCTTCCGCCCTGGTCACGCCGACTACACCTACTGGCATAAGTACGGCATCCGTGACTACCGCGGTGGTGGCCGTTCGTCCGCTCGCGAGACGGCAGTGCGTGTCGCCGCGGGTGCGATTGCAAAGAAGTGGCTGCGTGAGCGTTATGGCATCGTGGTTCGCGGCTTCATGAGCCAGCTGGGCGAAATCCGCATCCCGTTCAAGGGTTGGGAGCATGTGCAAGAGAACGCCTTTTTCGCCGCGAATGACGAGATCGTGCCGCGCCTCGAAGCCTATATGGATGAGATCCGCGCTGAGCGCGATTCCATTGGCGCGCGTATTGACGTGATCGCCAGTCGCGTGCCCGTCGGCTGGGGTGAGCCGGTGTACGACCGCCTGGATGCGGACATCGCCTACGCGATGATGAGCATCAACGCCGTGAAGGGCGTTGAAATTGGAGACGGGTTCGACGTTGTCGCGCAGCGCGGCACCGTACATGGCGATGAGCTCACGCCTGAAGGTTTCTTGTCCAACCACGCCGGCGGCGTGCTGGGCGGCGTATCGAGCGGGCAGGACATCCGCGTTTCGATCGCGATCAAGCCGACCTCTTCGCTGCCGCAGAACCGCCGCTCGATTGATCTGGCCGGCGCGCCGACCGAGATGATGACAACCGGCCGTCACGACCCTTGTGTGGGTATCCGCGCGACCCCAGTCGCCGAAGCGATGTTGGCGCTGGTACTCGTCGATCACGCGCTGCGTCATCGTGCGCAGAACGCCGATGTGAAGGTCACGACGCCGCGCATCGCGGGTCTGGCGCCGAATGGCTACCAGGAAGTGCCCGGCCCCAAGGGCTGATCGGCTTGTCTCGGTTCAGGAGTCTCTGACATGGCGATTTCCCTGGCTCGTGCCGTGCCGGTCTGGCTGCTGTGCGGCGTCGCGGTCGCGTGTGCCACCGTACAGACCACCGCGCCTGGCGCAGTTGGTGTGGACCGCAAGCAAACCGTGTCGCCGCTGGTCAATCGCGACGCGCTCAACAAGCAGGCTGCATCGCAATACCGTCAGGTTGTGAACACCGCTGAGCAAAAGAAGGCGCTCAACGTAGATCACGTCCAAACCGAGCGCGTACGCCGGATCGCGGCGCGACTCACGCCGACTGTTGCCGCATTTCGCCCGGACGCCGTCGGCTGGCATTGGGAAGTGAATGTGCTGACTTCAAAAGAGGTCAACGCATGGTGCATGCCGGGCGGCAAGATCGCGGTGTACTCGGGGCTGATCGATCAACTCAAGATCACCGACGATGAACTTGCCGCCGTAATGGGGCATGAAATTGCGCATGCGCTGCGTGAGCATGCCTGGGAGCGCGCTTCACAGGCGATGAATGCGCAAATTGGCCTCACGGTGATCGGCATCGCGCTTGGCGCCAGTGGCTCGACCATGGATATGGCTGGCATGGCTTATCAGGCGATGTTCGCGCTACCGAATTCGCGCGAGCAGGAAACTGAGGCCGACCGCATTGGCGTCGAGCTTGCAGCGCGGGCTGGCTACGACCCGCGCGCTGCGATCTCGCTGTGGGACAAGATGGGCCGGCTTTCTGGCAACTCGCAGCCGCAATGGCTGTCTACCCACCCGTCACAGGCGTCGCGGCAGAAGGACCTCGCGGTGTACTCCGAGAAGGTGATGCCGCTTTACCAGCAGGCGATCGAGCGTCGCTGATTGCGTCGATCGCTTGGGGGTACGTCGCGGTTTCGGAGCAGTTCGGCTGTTCCGTTCACGTATTGACGCTCGCAAGGATGTTTTGTTGCGCCGCGGCAATGCGGGCTGGTCAGCATCAACCTGCTGTGAAATAATTAAAGATTGCGTTTTTGTTGCGGTTTTGGGGTTATGGCACTGCACACGCTTTACGAGAAACTCTGGAACAGCCACGTCGTCCACGTTGAAGAGGACGGTACTGCGCTGATCTACATCGATCGTCACCTCGTTCATGAGGTGACAAGTCCGCAGGCCTTTGAAGGCTTGAAGCTCGCTGGCCGCAAGCCGTGGCGTGTCGGGTCGATTGTTGCCACCGCAGACCACAACACGCCGACCGAAGACTGGGCATCCGGCATCAAGGATCCGATCTCTCGTTTGCAGGTCGAGACGCTGGACGCGAACATCCGTTCTGTTGGCGCCAAGGCGTACTTCCCGTTCAAGGACGCACGGCAAGGCATCGTGCATGTGATCGGACCCGAGAACGGCGCAACGCTGCCGGGCATGACGGTCGTCTGCGGCGATTCACACACTTCTACGCATGGCGCGTTCGCCTGTCTGGCGCACGGCATCGGCACGTCGGAAGTCGAACATGTGATGGCGACGCAGTGCCTGCTGCAGAAGAAATCCAAGACCCTGCTGATTAAGGTCGATGGCCTGCTTGGCAGGGGAGTCTCGGCCAAGGACATCGTGCTGCATGTTATCGGGCGTATTGGCACTGCCGGTGGTACTGGCTACGCGATGGAATTCGGTGGCTCGACGATCCGTGCGCTGTCGATGGAAGGTCGGATGACGCTTTGCAACATGGCGATCGAAGCCGGCGCGCGTGCGGGCCTGGTCGGTGTTGATGACGTCACGATCGAATACCTGCGCGGACGCGATTTTGCTCCGAAGGGTGATCACTGGGATCAGGCTGTCGCGTATTGGCGCACGCTGGTTTCAGATCATGGCGCCCAATTTGATCGCGTGATCGAAATCGATGCGCGACAAATTCTGCCGCAGGTGACCTGGGGCACATCGCCCGAGATGGTGACCACGATCGATGGTCTGGTACCTGACCCTGAGAAAGAAGCCGACCCGGTTCGTCGCGAGGGCTACGGCCGCGCGCTGCAATATATGGGGCTGACCCCGCGCATGCCGATCACGTCGATTGCGATCGACAAGGTCTTCATCGGCTCCTGCACGAATTCGCGTATCGAAGATTTGCGCGAAGCGGCGGCGGTTGCTCGCGGTCGGCATGTCGCCGATAACGTGAAACTCGCGCTCGTTGTGCCCGGTTCGGGGCTGGTGAAGCGTCAGGCCGAGGCCGAGGGGCTCGACAAAATTTTCAAGGCTGCCGGATTCGAGTGGCGCGAACCGGGGTGTTCGATGTGCCTCGCAATGAATGCGGACCGACTTGAGCCAGGTGAGCGTTGCGCATCAACGTCCAACCGCAATTTTGAAGGGCGTCAGGGCCCCGGTGGTCGCACCCACCTTGTCAGCCCTGCCATGGCGGCGGCCGCGGCAATCGCCGGGCGCTTCGTCGATGTTCGCGAAATTCTCTGATTCGGCAAGGAGAATGGATATGAAAGTGCTGCGTATTTTCGTTCTCGCGTTGCTGGCGATGTCCCTGTCGGCCTGCAACACTGTCCATGGTTTTGGCAAGGATATAGAGAAGGCGGGCGAGGCCATTCAGAAGGGGTCGAACAAGTAATGGAAAAGTTCTCCGTCCTCGATGGTCTTGTGGCGCCGATGGATCGCGCCAACGTTGATACCGACGCGATCATCCCCAAACAGTTTCTCAAGTCGATCAAGCGTTCGGGGTTTGGCCCGAACCTGTTCGACGAGTGGCGTTACATGAACCACGGTGAACCGGGCATGGATAACGCCACGCGTCCGTTGAATCCGAATTTCGTGCTGAATCAGCAGCGTTTCCAGGGTGCCCGCATCCTGTTGACGCGTGACAACTTTGGCTGTGGTTCCTCGCGCGAGCACGCGCCCTGGGCGATCGAGGACTATGGTTTTCGCGCGCTGATAGGCACGAGCTTCGCCGATATCTTCTTCAATAACTGCTTCAAGAACGGCCTGCTGCCGATCAAGCTGCCGGCGGCGGAAGTCGATGACCTGTTCGACCAGGTCAACGCGACCCCGGGTTACAAGCTACGGATCGATCTTGATGCGCAAACGGTCACCCGCCCCGACGGCAAGGTGATTCCGTTCGACGTGGATCCGTTCCGCAAGTATTGCTTGCTGAATGGCTTTGACGACATCGGCCTGACCCTGCGTCACGCCGACAAGATCCGTGAGTTCGAGGCGCGCCGTCAGGCGGAACAGCCTTGGCTCTTTACCTGAGAGATTCGATGAAAGTCTGTGTTCTGGCCGGTGACGGCATCGGCCCGGAAATCGTTGCTCAAGCGGTGCGCGTGCTTGAGGCGCTGCGCAGCGACGGTCTCAAGATCGAGATGGAGCCCGCCTTGCTGGGCGGTTGCGCAGTGGACGCCGCGGGCGTGCCCTATCCGGAAGCGACCCAGAAGCTTGCGCGCGAGGCCGATGCGGTGCTGCTTGGCGCTGTCGGTGGGCCGCAGTGGGATGCGTTGCCGCGCCCGCAGCGTCCAGAGCGGGGCCTGCTCGGTATCCGCAAGGATCTGCAACTGTTCGCAAACTTGCGCCCTGCGATCCTTTATCCGGAACTCGCCAATGCGTCGACGCTGAAGCCGGAAGTGGTTTCTGGTCTTGATATTCTTATCGTGCGCGAACTGACCGGCGACATCTACTTCGGCGAGCCCCGCGGTGTCGAGGTGCGGGATGGTTTGCGCGTGGGCTGGAACACGATGATCTATTCGGAGGCGGAGATCCGTCGCATCGGCAAGGTCGCCTTCGAAGCCGCGCGCAAGCGCAACAAGCGCGTGTGCTCGGTCGACAAGATGAACGTGCTTGAAACGACGCAGCTGTGGCGCGATGTGATGATCGAACTTTCGGCCGACTACCCGGACGTCGAGCTCTCGCACATGCTCGTCGATAACGCCGCGATGCAGTTGGTGAAGGCGCCCAAGCAGTTCGACGTGATGGTTACCGGCAACATGTTCGGCGACATCCTGTCGGACGAGGCCTCGATGTTGACCGGTTCGATCGGCATGCTGCCGTCCGCCTCGCTGGATGCGAACAACAAGGGGCTCTATGAGCCCAGCCATGGCTCGGCACCCGATATCGCGGGCAAGGGCGTGGCCAATCCGCTGGCGACGATTCTGTCGGCAGCGATGATGCTGCGTTACAGCTTCAACAATGAGGCTGCGGCGCAACGCATCGAAACCGCCGTGAAGAAGGTGCTCGCACAGGGCTACCGTACCGGCGATATCTGGGAAGAAGGTACGCGCCGCGTCGGCACCCGCGAGATGGGTGACGCTGTGCTGGCCGCGCTCTGAGTAAACACTGATGAACGGTTCGCGCGCCCTCGTGCTCCGCAAGCTCATGCCGGCAACGGCAGGGCTGCGCGCGACCGTCATCATCACCATTACGACCACCGGGATTAAAACCATCCCGGCCTGATCCATTGTCTCCTCCGCGCACATGCTCCCTGCCCGCGGTCGAGGCAAGGGAGGCGGGCAGGGGGCATAAAGAGGAAATTCAAATGCGAGTCGGATTTGTCGGTTGGCGCGGCATGGTCGGTTCCGTGCTGATGCAGCGCATGCGTGAGGAAAAGGACTTCGAGCTGATCGAGCCGGTGTTCTTCACGACGTCGAACGTTGGCGGCAAGGGGCCGGATGTGGGCCGCGATCTGCCGCCGCTCAAGGATGCATCGAGCGTCGATGAGCTCAAGGGCATGGATGTCATCATCACCTGCCAGGGCGGTGACTACACGACCGACGTCTATCCGAAGCTGCGCGCCGCTGGCTGGAATGGTTACTGGATCGATGCGGCATCGACGATGCGCATGGATGACGACGCAGTCATCATCCTTGATCCGGTCAACCGCAACGTCATCGACGCCGCGCTGGCCAAGGGTGTGAAGAATTACATCGGCGGCAATTGCACCAATTCCATCCTGCTGATGGGCGTTGGCGGCCTGTTCCGCGAAGGCTTGGTCGACTGGGTTTCGTCGATGACCTACCAGGCTGCAAGCGGTGGTGGTGCTAACCATATGCGCGAGTTGCTCAAGGGTATGGGCGTCGTGCACGGTGCGGTGGCGGATGAGCTTGCGACGCCGTCATCGGCGATCCTTGAGATCGATCGCAAGGTGGCCAAGGCAATTCGTGAAGACGTGCCGACGGAATTCTTTGGTGCCCCGTTGGCCGGCGGTCTGATCCCTTGGATCGACAAACAGCTCGATAACGGCCAGTCCAAGGAGGAATGGAAAGGCCAGGCTGAGGTTAACAAGATTCTCGGGACTTCGAGCACGATTCCCGTGGACGGCTTGTGCGTCCGAATCGGCGCGATGCGGTGTCACAGTCTGGCACTGACGCTCAAACTGAAGAAGGATTTGCCGCTTACCGAGATCGAGTCGATCATCAAGTCGGGTAATCAGTGGGTGAAATGGGTGCCGAATGACCGCGAAGTCTCGGTCAAAGAGCTCACGCCCGCATCTATCACCGGTGGCCTGGAGGTTGGTGTTGGCCGTGTTCGCAAGCTGAACATGGGGCCGGAATACGTTTCCGCCTTCGTGATTGGTGATCAGCTTCTGTGGGGCGCGGCCGAACCGCTGCGCCGCATGCTCCGTATCCTGCTGGGGCGCTAAGTCCTTGTCATGACGGGCGTTGCGCTCGCAACGCCCGTATCTTAAGGCTCGCCGCCCGGCGAGTTTGCCAACGGCATCAAATACTCAGAGTTAGGTTTAGCTTGCGAGGCTAAATCTATGATGTTATTTTGATAAAACCATAATAAATGCGCCTATTTTGGCATGCCCATGAAGACGACTCTCCGTGCCTCCATTATCGCGGCCGCAATCGCGGCGTTGCCACTTGGCGCTTCAGCCGCTGGTCTCGGCCGGCTGAACGTTTTCAGCGGCTTGGGTCAGCCGCTACGCGCGGAAGTCGAGGTCACGGGCAGCGCCGAGGAGCTTGACTCCCTGAGCGCAAGGCTCGCGTCGCCCGAAGCATTTCGTCGCGCGAACATCGAGTACGCGCCTCAGTTGAGTGCGCTGCGGCTCTCGATCGAAAAGAAGGGCGCGGGTGCTGTCGTCAAGGTGGCGAGTGATCGGCCCTTCAGCGAACCCTTCGTTGATCTGTTGCTGGAGCTTAATTGGACCGGCGGCAGGTTGGTGCGTGAGTACACCTTCCTGCTTGACCCGGTTGATGAGGGTGTGAAGCCGGCTGCTCCGCAGGTTGCTGCGCCTGTCGCCAAGCCTCTGGAGCCGAATGCAACGCCGCTGAAGCGCAAGGAAAGAACCGAGCGCGCAAGCAAGCCGGCTGAGAGGGCTGCTGCAAAGCCGAAGACGGATGTTCCGGGTTCTGAGTACACGGTTCAGAGCGGTGATTCGCTCACTTCAATTGCAGCGCGAACGAAGGCCAACGACGTCAGCCTTGAGCAAATGCTGGCTGCACTCTATTCGTCGAATGAGTCAGCTTTCCCCGGCGGCGACATCAATCGCCTGAAAACGGGCCAGATCCTGAAGGTGCCTGAGTCGTCGGCCGCCCGAGAGCTGTCAGCATCTGAAGCGCGCCGGATTCTCTCGGCGCCATCGGCGAACTTTGGCGCATACAGGCAAAAGGCCGCTGCGGCGGTTGCCGATAGCAGCGCCAAGGAAAGCGCAGCGCAACAGTCCGCTTCGGGAAAAATTACACCCAAGGTCGAGGATGCTGCAAAGGCGCAAGAGGCAAAAGATCAACTGAAGATCTCCAAGAGCCAGGTCGCAAAGGATGCAGGGAAGGCCGATCCGAAAGCGGCCGGCCGCATCCAGGCGCTGGAAGAGGATCTGGTTGCGCGTGAACGCGCACTGAAAGAAGCGACGGAGCGCGTCGCGGCGCTTGAAAAGAACGTTAAGGATCTGCAGAAACTGGTGGATTTGAAGAACCAGAATCTGGCTGATCTGCAAAAACAGGCGGCGGCAGCGAAGACCGAGGCGACAAAGCCGGCCGTGGAGAAAGCGCCTGAGTCTGAGCCGGCAAAGGTTGAACCCGCCAAACCGGTCGCCGAGCAGTCTGTGGCGGTGGCGCCGACGCAGTCGGCCCCGGTTGAAGCGCCCGCCACTGCAGCGAGCGCCCCCGAAGTGGTTGCGCCTAAGCCTGCTCCGAAGCCGGTTCCGAAGAAAGTTGCCCCGCCGCCTCCGCCTGTGGTGGAAGAGCCCGGATTCTTCGCTTCGCTTCTGGAAAACCCGGCGGCTTTGGGCGGTTTGGCGGCTGTGCTCGGCCTTGGTGGGTTCCTCGCCTACCGTTCGCGCAAGCCCAAGCGTAACGCCGGGCCCGACACAACCGCACTGAACGCAACCCAGACGGGTACCGAATCCGTGATCGGACCGGCTGGTGGTCAGACGGTTGATACCGGAAGCAGCGTTCTTCCGACCGACTTCAGTCAGTCGGGTCTGACGTCGATCGACGCGGACGAGGGTGTCGATCCGGTCGCCGAGGCGGACGTCTATATGGCGTATGGCCGTGACGCGCAAGCCGAAGAAATTCTGCTCGATGCGCTGAAGTCTGACCCGAGCCGTACTGCAATCCATGTCAAATTGCTCGAGATCTACTCGCAGCGCAAGAGCCTCAAGCAGTTTGAAAATATCGCAACCGATCTTTACACGCAGACCGGCGGCGTTGGCACCGACTGGGTTCGCGCGGCGGATCTTGGTACGAAGCTCGATCCGGAGAACCCGCTCTATCGGTCGCTGACGAAAACCGCTGCGGTTGCCGCGGTGGCTGAGCCGGCGATGCTCGATGAGCTCTCTTTTGTTGAGGCGGGCAACGCAACCGCTGAGACACCGCAGGAGTTCGAGTTTGAGCCCGCGGAAGAGCCTGCCAACAAGGAAGAGCCTGCCGCGCTCGAGTTTACGCCCCCGGAAGAGGCGCCTGCTGCCCCGGCGTTTGCGGCGGCGTCGCCTTCTCAGATGCAGACGACTTGGACGATGCCCGGAGAGATCGGCCAGATCACACGTACTCTTGAAGGAGAAACGCCTGCAGCCGCCGATGTTCCGGCTGGCTCGTCAGACGATCTTGGCCTCGACTTCAATCTTGATATCGACATGGTGCCGGGCGCTGAGCCAAGTGCCGAGCCGGAGTCGTTGCCCGATCTGAGTGCAGCGGAGTTCTCTGCGGCCGAGGTAAAGCTGTCGACGACCAACCTCGGGTCCTCCGCAGAGCAACCGATGACCTTGGATCTCGATGGATTTGACTCCGCCGAACCGACCCACGACGAGGTCGCGGTCACATCGGCAGTTGCCTCACAGCACGAGGCGGTGGTTGATCTGGAGAAGACGAACTTTGAAGGTGGCTTGCTCGACTTCGACTTCGACGTCGATCGTTCTCCGCAGACCCTCGCAGCAGAGGCGCCCCCGCTTGATCTGTCCGGCATCGATCTTGATCTGCCGGCACAGGCGACGGCCGAGCCTGTTCGACAGTCGGATGTCGATACCCATCCTGAACTTCCGATGACCGAAGACGATTTCGAGGTTGGCGATGAGGTGAACACTAAGCTTGAACTTGCGCGGGCATACGAGGAAATGCGTGACTTCGAGGGGGCGAAGGAGCTTCTCGAAGAGGTGATGCAAGAAGGCACCAGTGCGCAGAAGGATGCGGCGGAAGCCATGTTGGCTCGTCTGTCCTGATCGACGCCGGTTTTGATTTGCGAACGCCGGGAGCAGGTGCTGGGTTAGTTACTTTTGTTGTCGGCGTCGTTACGGTGCAGCGTCTGTCGGGCTCCCCGTTGCTGGCGCTGGTGCTTGTTGCGAACGCCTTCGCAGCGTGGAGATCCGGAAAACGGTTGTGGTCGCTCATGCGACGCAGCCGTTTTCTGTTTTTGGCTGTGGTAATTCTCTACAGTTTCTTTACGCCGGGCACCCGCTTGTGGATGGATCTCCCGCTGCCAGCGCCGACATTTGAGGGTCTGGCCCTAGCACTGGAACATGCGGCCCGTCTCGCTGGCGTTCTTGCATTGGTTTGTGCGCTGGTGGTGAGCTACGCTCACGAGATGCTCGTGGGCGGCATGTTGGTCTGTCTTACGCCGCTTCAAAAACTTCACGTACCGATAGAGCGAGCTGCATTGCGTATGGCGATCGTGTTAGAGATGGTTTCGGCACCACAGGGTTTGCCCAGTTGGCGCCAGGCACTCTCGTCGGTCCATGATGGGAACGGCGCTCCAACACCCGTGGTGGTGCATTTGCCGGCCTGGTCTGGAGTGGATGTGTTCATCGTGCTCGCCTTGATTGCGGCGGCCGAAGTTCTGGTGAGGGTCTGCCGTTGAGAGTCGCGCTGGGTTTGGAGTACGAGGGCGGCGCGTTTTGTGGGTGGCAAACCCAGGCTAGCGGTGCATCCATCCAGGATGCGGTCGAGCGGGCCGTGTCGGTGGTCGCAGACGCACCTGTTCGGGTGCAGTGCGCGGGCCGAACAGATACCGGCGTTCACGCTGCGGTGCAGGTCGTTCATTTTGACACTGACGCAAACAGGCCCTTGACCGCATGGGTAAGGGGTGTCAACGCACATTTGCCCGACGCGATTTCGGTGCGTTGGTCACGCCAAGTGAGCGACGAGTTTCACGCGCGGTTTTCTGCCCTCGCGCGCCATTATCGATACCTGCTGCTCAGTCGCGACGTTCGGCCCGCGCTTGGCGCCGGGCGGTGCGGGTGGACGCATTGGAGTCTCGATGTCGATGCGATGCGTGATGCGGCGACGCGTCTTGTCGGTCGGCATGATTTCACCAGTTTCAGGGCGGCGGAGTGCCAAGCGGCAAGTCCGGTTCGAACACTGACACGCGCAGCGGTACTCGAAGTTGGAGCTCTGATTGCGTTCGAATTTTCTGCGAACGCTTTCCTGCATCACATGGTCCGAAACATGGTTGGTGCCTTGGTTCAAGTCGGACGTGGCGCCAACTCGCCACACTGGATTGACGAACTGCTCGCAGCGAAGGATCGCTCGATCGCTGCGCCGACGTTCTCGCCCGATGGGCTGTATCTAGCGGGTGTTGATTACCCGCCGGAGTTTGGGCTGCCCAATCACGGGCGTGTTCGGAACGAGACGTTTGGAGGTGCTTTCGAATGACGCGCACGCGCGTAAAGATCTGTGGGCTAACGCGGGAACAAGACGTGGATGCCGTCGTTGATGCAGGAGCAGATGCCATTGGCTTCGTGTTTTATCCCCCAAGCGCCCGCTTTGTCACGACCGATCGTGCCACAGCGCTGAGCAGGCGGGTTGCGCCGTTCACGTCGATTGTCGGCTTGTTTGTGAACCCGGACCCTGCAGACGTCAGGGCTGTGCTTGACGCAGTGCCGATGCATCTGCTGCAGTTTCATGGCGATGAAGACGAGGCGTTTTGTCGCCAATTCGGCCGGCCGTACCTGAAGGCGGTGCGAATGAGGCCGGGGGTCGATCTGATACACTACGCGGCTTTGTTTGAGTCCGCTCAAGCTCTTCTCGTTGATGCCTTTGTTGAGGGCTTCGGGGGAGGCGGGCAGACGTTCGACTGGTCTCTGATTCCCACTGGCTTGACTCGACCCTTGGTGCTCTCGGGTGGGCTCTCGCCGGAAAACGTCGAAGACGCGATTCGCCAGGTTCGACCTGCTGCTGTCGATGTCAGCAGCGGTGTCGAAGTCTCGAAGGGCATCAAGGATGCCCGGCGGATTGCCGAATTCATTGCAGGAGTGCGCAATGCAGATGGCTGAAGTTCCGTACAACTTTCCCGATGCGCGTGGCCACTTTGGCCCATACGGCGGGATCTTCGTCTCGGAAACCCTGATTCCGGCGCTTGCTGAACTGCGCGAGGCGTATCGGATCGCCCAGAGCGATCCGGAGTTTCTCGCGGAGTTCGACCACGAGCTCAAGCATTACGTAGGACGTCCCAGCCCGATCTACCACGCACGTCGGCTGTCTGATCACTTCGGTGGCGCGCAGATCCTCTTCAAACGTGAGGATCTGAACCACACTGGTGCGCACAAGGTGAACAACTGCATTGGCCAGGCTCTGCTTGCGCGTCGCATGGGCAAGCCGCGGGTCATCGCCGAGACCGGGGCGGGCCAGCATGGTGTTGCGACTGCCACGGTGGCAGCGCGCTATGGCATGCAGTGTTTCGTTTATATGGGCTCGGAGGACGTCAAGCGCCAGGCCGCCAACGTCTATCGCATGAAGCTTCTCGGCGCCACCGTGATCCCGGTGGAGTCCGGATCGAAGACGCTCAAGGACGCGATGAATGAGGCAATGCGTGACTGGGTCACGAACGTTGGCGATACCTTCTACATCATTGGTACGGTCGCTGGGCCGCACCCTTATCCGATGATGGTTCGCGATTTCCAGTCCATCATTGGCCGCGAAGCAATTGATCAGATGCAGGCGGATTTCGGGCGGCAGCCCGATGCCGTGATCGCCTGCGTTGGTGGTGGCTCCAACGCGATGGGGATCTTCCACCCGTATATCCCGCATCCGTCGGTAAAGCTGATTGGCGTCGAGGCTGCCGGCGACGGTATCGACACCGGGCGCCATGCGGCTTCCCTGTCGGCTGGGACCCCCGGTGTGCTGCATGGCAATCGCACGTATCTGCTGCAGGATCCGAATGGCCAGATCATCGAAACCCATTCGATCTCTGCGGGTCTTGATTACCCGGGCGTTGGCCCGGAGCACGCTTGGCTGAAGGATTCGAGCCGGGCCGAATACGTTGGTGTGACTGACGCAGAAGCCCTGAAGGCTTTCCATACTCTGTGCCGAATGGAAGGCATCATCCCCGCATTAGAGTCTTCACACGCGATTGCCCATGCGATGCGCTTGGCGCCGACTCTGTCGAAGGACAAACTGCTGCTCGTGAATCTCTCCGGTCGAGGCGACAAGGATATGCATACGGTCGCCGAGAAGTCTGGCATCAAGTTTTGATGCGCTTGCCCCCACACTGAAGCCTTCGATACCTACAGCATGTCCAGAATAAAGACCGTATTTGACCGACTCGGTGCCGAGCAGCGCACTGCGCTGATTCCTTACATTGCTGCGGGCGATCCGTCGCCTGCTGAAACGCTTCCGTTGATGCACGCGCTGGTTGCCGGCGGTGCGGACGTGATCGAACTCGGTGTGCCGTTTTCCGATCCGATGGCCGACGGCCCGACGATCCAGCGCGCCGCTGAGCGGGCGCTCAAGCATGGTGTGTCGCTGCGAGACGTGCTGGCGATCGTCAAGGCGTTCCGCGAAGCCGATGCGGCGACGCCTGTCGTGCTGATGGGGTACGCCAACCCGATCGAGGCGATGGGGATCGAGCGGTTCGTTGCCGCTGCGGTGGATGCCGGGGTCGATGGCGTGCTCGTCGTCGACTATCCTCCTGAAGAAGCGACGACCTTTGCCAATACGCTCAAGGCAGCAGGGCTCGACCCGATCTTCCTGCTCGCGCCGACTTCGACCGATAGCCGGATGGCAGGGGTCGCGGAAATTGGTAGCGGCTACGCCTATTACGTATCGCTCAAGGGTGTGACTGGTGCTGCACATCTGGATATCGCGGACGTTGTTTCGCGTATTCCGAACCTGAAGGCGCGGCTCGGCATGCCGGTAGGGGTTGGTTTCGGCATTCGCGACGCAGCGTCGGCACGCGCGATTGGCGCGGTAGCGGATGCGGTCGTGATTGGCAGTCGTGTGATCGAAGAGATCGAAGGCGCGCCGGCCGGCGAAGCCCCGCCGCGTGTGAAGGCGTTCCTGTCGGAGATTCGCCTGGCGCTCGATGAACCTGTCGTGGAGTCTGCCCGATGAGCTGGTTGAACAAACTCCTTCCTCCGAAGATCAAGCGTGATGCGCCTTCCCGCAAGTCGATCCCGGAGGGCCTGTGGAGCAAGTGCGAGGTCTGTGAGGCGGTCCTGTACCGCTCCGATCTTGAGGGCAACCAGCATGTGTGCCCGAAGTGCGGTCATCACAAGCGTCTGCGCGCTCGCGCAAGGCTGGACTTGTTGCTCGACCCCGATGCGCGTTTTGAAATTGGAGCCGAGGTTGTCCCTGTTGATCCCTTGAAGTTCAAGGACAGCAAACGCTATCCGGATCGCCTGTCCGCGGCAAACGACGAAACGGGCGAGGGCGATGCGCTGGTGGTGATGCAGGGCGCCATCAAGACCGTGCCTTGCGTCGTCGCGGTGTTCGAGTTCGACTTCATGGGCGGCTCGATGGGCTCGGTCGTGGGCGAGCGTTTTGTGCGCGGCGTAACCGCTGCGCTTGAGCAAGGTGTGCCGTTTATCTGCTTTACCGCCTCTGGCGGTGCCCGGATGCAAGAGGGGCTGTTCTCGCTGATGCAGATGGCGAAAACGACCGCGTCACTGACCCGGCTGTCCGAGCGCCAGCTACCGTTTATCACGGTGCTGACTGACCCGACGATGGGCGGTGTGTCGGCCAGCTTCGCGTTTGTTGGCGATGTCGTGATCGGTGAGCCTGGCGCACTGATCGGTTTTGCCGGCCCACGCGTGATTGAGCAGACCGTGCGCGAAAAGCTGCCCGAGGGTTTCCAGCGCTCGGAGTTTTTGCTCGAAAAAGGTGCAATTGACATGATCGTCGATCGTCGTGCGTTGCGCGATGAGCTGGCCGACCTGCTGTCGTTGCTGACGCGACAAAGCGCGCCGAACTAAGCGCAACGGTCCGTCGCGATGGTATCGAAGTCCCTGGCGGACTGGCTCGAGTACGCCGAGCGTCAGCACGTCAACGCAATCGAACTTGGTTTGGATCGTGTCAGGCTTGTTGCTGCAGCGCTTGGCGTGAGGCAGACCTGCCCGGTTATTCTGGTTGGCGGTACGAACGGGAAGGGTTCGACATGTGCGATGCTGGAGGCCATTCTTCGTGCCGCTGGTTATCGAGTCGGACTCTACACCTCGCCCCATCTGGTTCGATATACCGAGCGCATCCGTATCAACGGCACCGAGGTTTCAGACGCAGCCTTGTGTGAGGCGTTTGCTGACGTCGATGCTGCGCGTGGCGAGACGCCGCTTACCTATTTCGAACTGGGCACCCTTGCCGCCTGGCAGGTTTTCGGCAAGTCATCCCTTGATGTGGCCATCCTCGAGGTCGGTATGGGTGGCCGTCTCGATGCAGTAAATGTGTTCGATCCAGACTGCTCGATTGTGACCGGTGTGGCGATTGATCACACCGATTATCTTGGTACGACACGCGAGCAGATCGGTTACGAGAAGGCGGGGATCTTCCGCGCCGATAGGCCTGCAATCTGTTCGGACCCGAATCCGCCTGCTACCTTGGTTGAGCATGCGCGCCTGATCGGTGCGGATCTCCGCCTGATTGGCCGCGATTTCTCTTATAAAGGCGATCGCCAGCAGTGGAGTTTCGCTGGGCGTGCGCAGAAGCGAAGCTCCTTGGCGTATCCAGCGCTGAGAGGGGCAAATCAACTCCTCAATGCGTCGGCGGTGCTGGCTGCACTTGAGACGCTTGCGGATCGTTTGCCGGTCTCGATGCAGGCGGTTCGCGAAGGCCTGCTGCATGTCGAGCTGACAGGTCGGTTCCAAGTGCTGCCGGGGCGCCCTACGGTCATTCTCGATGTCGCTCACAATCCCCAATCGGTTGGCGTGCTGGCGGAGAACCTCTCCAACTTGGGATACGCGCCGGAGACGTATGCGGTTGTTGGCATGCTCGCGGACAAGGACGTCGTCGGGGCAATTTCGTTGATATCCCGTCGCGTTGATCACTGGCTTGCATGTTCATTGCCGGGCCCGCGGGGGCTGTCAGGCGAAGCGCTTGCTGCAAAGCTGCGCGAGGCTGGCGTCTCGGGCGACATTGAGATCTGTGACGGGCCGGCGGCTGGGCTCCAACGGGCCAAGGATCGCGCGCAACCGGATGATAGAATCGCAGTCTTTGGATCCTTCCTTACCGTCTCCGACGTACTTCAATCGTCGGGACGTCATTGAGACCCGCGCGCTGCTGCAATGGCCGAGACCGACACCCAACTCGAACTGAAGAAGCGCGCCCGCCGTCGCTTGGTCGGCGCTGGCGCGCTGGCGCTTGTGGCTGCGATTGTCCTCCCGCTCGTGATGGAGCATGAGCCAAAGCAGGCGGGTCTGGATATCCAGATCAGAATTCCTAGTCAGGAGGGCGCGAATTTTGCCTCCCGCGTGATCCAGGGGGCTGCGCCTGCGCCAACCAAGCCAGCTGTGCCGGTTGAAGACGACAAGATCCCGTCTAGCGCGAATGTGCCGTCGCCAAGTGAGGGCGCGACGGCATCCGCCCCGGCGCCGAAGGCGCCAGAGACTGCGCCAGCTCAGAGTGCGCCTAAACCGCAGACGCCGGAAGAGCCGCATGTTGCCCAGGTGGAGAAGCCGGCAAGTACAAAACCTGCGGAGTCGACCGCGAAGCGATCGGAGTCGGAGCGTGCCGCGGCGATTCTGAGTGGTGACAAGGCGACGACGGCTGAGGCGGGCAGTGGTTATGTTGTGCAGCTTGGTGCCTTCAAGGATGCCCGCAACATCTCGGCGGTCCGGAGTAAGGTCAAAGCGCAAGGCTACAGTTCCTACACCGAGGTACTGGGAGACAAGACAAGGGTTCGTGCCGGTCCCTTTGCAACACGCGATGCGGCCGATGCTGCAGCCGCGAAGTTGCGGAAGGCGGGCTTGGCTGGCGTCGTGACACCGCGTTCGTGAGTTGATGAGCGGCTTCGACTACGCGGTCATTGCGATTACGCTGATTTCGCTGGCGATCGGCGCGTGGCGCGGGTTGGTCAGCGAAGTGCTCGCTCTGCTCGCGTGGGTGGTTGCGTTCTTTGTCGCCAAACATTTTTCGCCGCTCGTCGTGCCGCTGTTCAGTGGCATCACGAGCGAGCCGTTATTGCAGCTGTCCGGCGCCTTTGCGCTGGTGTTTATCGCTAGCCTGCTGCTGCTCGGTCTGTTGCGTTTGTTGCTACGTGAGTTGCTTCATGCGGTGGGGCTTGGTCTTGCGGATCGGGCTTTCGGCGCAATGTTCGGGTTGGCGCGCGGGTTGCTGCTGGTGTTTGCACTGGTGATGGCCAGCGGGCTGACAAATCTCCCGCGCCAGGCCTGGTGGCACGACGCGGTATTGGCGCCGCCGCTTGAGGCGGCGGTGCTGGCGGGGGGGGGGGGGGGGGGGGGGGCCCCCCCCCCACACCGAGAAAGAAAAAAAGTGGTGGAGCGAGTG